>JANMVV010000130.1:0-41251 GCA_031392925.1 Vicinamibacteria bacterium | reverse complement strand
GGCGCGGGTGATGGCCTGGCGGATCCACCACGTGGCATAGGTCGAGAACTTGTAGCCGCGGCGGTACTCGAACTTATCGACCGCCTTCATCAGGCCGATGTTGCCTTCCTGAATGAGGTCGAGGAACTGGAGGCCGCGGTTCGTGTACTTCTTGGCGATGGAGACCACGAGTCGAAGGTTCGCTTCGACCAGTTCCTTCTTCGCCTGCTCGGCCTGAATCTCGCCGATGAGGACCGAGTCGAGTGTGCGCTTCAAATCAGCGGTCGTCGATCCGAAATCATCCTGAAGATCGCGCAACGCCTGCTTCTTCTCCTGGATGTCGCGCTTAATGACCCTCTTCTGCTCTTCGGAGAGGCGGCCCTCGCTTTTCACGACCATGCGGGTGACCTGCTCTTCGAGCTGGGACACGCGATCGACCGCTTCACGCAGACGGTCGAGCAGGCGCCGCTTCACATTCTCGGTGAGCTCCAGACGACGGATCGCCTTGGAGAAGCCGACGCGCTGCCGTCCGACCCGCCACTTGCCCTTGACCCACTTGGGGTCCTTTTTCGTGGTCTCCTCGTACTTCGCCTTGAGGGTGACATAGCCGTCAAACGCGGCCTTGACGTTGCCGACGAGCTTCAAAGTCTCGCGCTTCTTGCGCTCGAGCTTCTCTTCGGTGATCTCTTCCTCGACGAAGATGACCAGTTCCTTGACCCCGATGCGGGAGGCTTCGAGCTGTTCGCCGGCGGCGAGGATTTCCCTCGCGGCCATGGGCGTGCGCGTGATCTGCGCGAGCATGATGCGCTTCCCGCGCTCGATGCGTTTCGCGATCGCGACCTCGCCCTCGCGGGTGAGGAGGGGCACCGTGCCCATTTCGCGCAGGTACATGCGGACGGGATCGTTGGTCTTGTCGAGCGTTCCCGGGGTGAGGTCGATGGTCTCGCCTTCTTCGGCGTCGGACTTCTCACGGAACTTCTGCTCGGAGTCGATGATCTCGATCCCCATCGAGCCGAACATGGCGAAGACGTCTTCGAGCTCGTCGGACGTGTGAATGTCCGTGGGGAGCATCTCGTTGACTTCTTCGTAGAGAAGGTAGCCCTTCTCCTTGCCCATCGTGATGCCGGTGCGTACTTCGTCGTACTTCTCTTCGAGTGTGAGGGCCATTTTTAGGTTCTAAGTGCTCCGCTGCTTCAAGAACCTTGTATTTTCGCCTGTCGAGGCCCCTTTCGCCAACTTGGCGTTCAGGAGACCGCCCGCAGAGCCTCGATTTCCCTTGAAATCCGTGTTTTCTCCTCGAGAATCGCGTCGACATCCTGTCCGGCTCCGCCCTTCACCAGGGTCCTCTGGATCTCGCTGAGGCGTCTTTCCAGCAAGAGCTTGCGAAGGGACATGGCGCAGGGGCGCGCGGAGGCCGCCTCCACTTCCAGATCCTGAACCGCGATCTCGCGTAAGACGCGGCGATCCTCGTCGTCGGGGAGCGCGTCCTGCAACGTGCCCAGCGATGCCTCGCCGCCGACCTCGGAGAATCTCAGCAGGGTTGTGAGAATCGAACCCGCTCGCAGGGACGAAAGATCGAGGCCTTCGAGTTCGGCGAAAGCATCGGCGACATCGGGCAGGCTCTTGAGGGCCAGAGCCACGAGCCAGACCTCGGACCGCGTCAGCTCCTGCTTCGGCGCCGCCATGGGCGTCCGGATCGCGGGTGTGAAGGCCTGCGGCCGTACCGCCTGCCTCGACCCCAGGGACCGGGCCAGCTCTTCGGATGCGGCGATGGGATCGATCTTGCCGATCTGCGCGATCCGCGGGATCCAGGCCGCCCGCTCCACCCCGCTTTCGATCCGTCCCAGAGCGGGCAGGAGGGCATTCATGTACGCAGCTTTCCCGGCCGGGCTCTCGATATCGTTCTCCCGGGCGGAGAGCCGGGCCAGCCACTCGATCGCGGGCTCAGCGGTGTCGAGCCTGGCCAGGAACGGCTCCCGGCCACGTTCGCGAATAAAGGTGTCGGGATCATGGCCGGATTCGAGCGCCACCACGCGCACGTCCATCTTCTCGTCGAGAAAGATCTCGATGGACCGCCGGGTCGCCTTGACACCCGCGTCGTCGCCGTCGAAGCACAGGACCGCGCGCGGGGCGAGGCGCTTCAGCAACCTCGCCTGCTGCGAGGTGAGGGCGGTCCCGCACGGAGCCACCGCGGACGCGACGCCGGCCTCGATCGACCGGGCCACGTCGAGGTAGCCCTCCATGATGATCGCGCGTCCGGTCTTTCGAATTTCTTCCTTCGCCCAGCTGAGACCGTAGAGCGTCCGGCTCTTCTGGTAGGCCGGACCTTCGGGTGAGTTCAGATACTTCGGCTCGTCAGCGGGATCGAGGGCGCGGGCGCCAAAGGCCACCACGCGACCGCGGTCGGACAGGATCGGGAACATGGCTCGGTTTCGGAAGCGATCGTAGAGGCCCCGTTGGCCACGAACCGCGAGTCCGGCCATTTCGATCAGCTCCTCGCGGAACTGGACCTTGAGCACGCGCACCAGATCTTCCCAGGCATCTCGGGTGGCGCCGGCGCGGATGAAGCGCAGCGTCTGGTCGGAGAACTTCCGACCCTGAAGGTACTCGCGGGCCCGGCGGCCGGCGTCGGCCCAGAAGAACTGCTCGAAGTGAGCGGCGGCGGCCTCGAGGACCGGCTCGATCTCGACCCGAAGGCGATCCTCGGGCGACTCCTCGCGCGAATCGGGAATGGTCACGCCAAACCGCCGGGCCAGCGATTCGATCGCATCCTTGAAGGAGAGGCCCTCCTTGAGCTTGACGAACTCGACCACATCTCCGCCGGCGCCGCAGCCGAAGCAATGGAAGACGGGCGGATCGGCGCGCACGGTGAAAGAAGGCGACTTCTCCTTGTGGAACGGGCACAGGCCTTTGTGAGACCGGCCCACCTTGCGTAGCACCACATGCTCCGACACGACACTCACGATGTCGGCGCGGCTCTTGAGCTCGTCCATGAACGACGGCGAGAACATGGTCATCGTCGCAACTCCACGATGGTGGCGCCCGCTCCACCCTCGCTCTGAGCGCCGTCCCTGAAGCCGGTGACGTGCGGGTGAGACTTCAGAAGGTCACGCACGGCGGCACGCAGCCGGCCCTGTCCGAAACCGTGAACGACTCGAATGCTGGGCGCATCGGCGAGAAAGGCATCATCGAGGAACTTATCAACCAGGGGCATCGCCTCATCAACGCGCATGCCGACGAGCATGAGCTGGCTCTGCGCCCGCGACTCGTCGTTCGCTCGCGCCTGAGCCGAAGAATCGCTCTTCGACCGCGCCCCTTCCGCGGGCCAGCGGGGCGGACCCTGAGCCTTCGGGTTCTTCGCGCGCTGAACCAGGCCGCGGCCGAGGCGGATCCGCTTGCCGCCCGAGTCGATCTCCACATCCGCATCGGTGAGTGCGGTGATGGGACCCCGCCAGCCCAGGGACGGGGCCTCGACGAAGTCGCCCACCGACAGAGAGCCCGGGGCGGACGCGGCGGCACGCGCCTCGCTCTCCGGCGTCACCTGGCTCAGCATCTCGCCCCGCAGGCGGACCACGGCGCGCGGCGTCTTTGCTCCCTTGAGTTTTTCCTCGGCTTCGGTGAAGAGGGCGCGGAGGCGCTGATCTTCGGCCTCCCGGCGGGTTTGAATCCGGTTGCGGGTGTCCTCGCGCATCCGCTCTCGCTCGTCTTCGATGCGCGCCAGCCTGGTCGACAGCGTCTGTTCCAGTTCCTTGACTTTCGCCTGCGCGGCCTGAAGACGCTCCTGGTCCTGAGCGAGTTCCGCTTTCTCGCGGGCGAGGTCTTCAAGGATCGCTTCCTGTTTTCGCGCCGACTCGGGCAGTCGAGCGCGCGCCCGATCGACCACCGGGGGCGGCACCCCCAGACGAGTCGCGATCTCGAAGGCCAGGGAACGGCCGGGCTGATTGAGGACCAGTTTGTAGGTGGGGGCGAAAGAACCCGGGTCGTACGCAAAGGAGGCGCACCGCCCCAGGGGCGACTCCTGTGCGAAGAGCTTCAGGTCGGCGTTGTGCGTGGTGGCGATGACGGTAGCCCCGCGGTGGGCGAAGTCGTCGATGATGGCGGCACCCAGAGCCCCGCCTTCGAGCGGATCGGTGCCCGAACCCAGTTCATCGAGAAGCACGAGGGACTGCGTTCCCTCTCCGATCACCATCTTCGCGATACCCGCGATTTGCGCGGAGAACGTGGAGAGCCCCGAACCCAGGGACTGGTCGTCGCCGATCTCGGCGAAGATCGAATCGAAGAAGGGCACCGTGGTCCCCTCCCCGGCGGGAATAGGAAGACCGCTTCTCGCCATCAGGCAAAGCAGACCCACGGTCTTGAGGGCCACCGTCTTGCCGCCCGTGTTGGGCCCGCCGATGACCAGGATCTTCCGGTCACCGCTGATTTCGAGGTCGAGCGGCACGGGCTCGCGCCCGCTCGGAGCCAGATCCAGATCGGCGCGGATGAGGTCCATGAGGAGGGGGTGCACACCCTTCAGGATCAGGAGCGACCCGTCCTCGGAAAACACCGGCGCCCTTCCGCCGATATCGTGAGCCAGGCGGGCTCTCGCGTGGAGCGAGTCCCAGGTACCGAGAATCCACTCCGCGCGCTTCAAGGCGGAGAGGTCCTCACGGGCCTCGTCGGACAGGCGCCTCAGGATCTGGCGAATTTCTTCCTGTTCCTCTTCGGAGACGACTACGAGTTCGTTATTGACCGCCACCGCTTCGATGGGCTCGATGAACGCGGTCTTCTGGGCCCGGGACGCGCCATGAACCACGCCCTCGAAAGAGCGTTTGGCCTCGGCCTTGACCATGAGGACGGAACGGCCGTTGCGCGACGCGACCACTTTGTCCTGAAGCACGTCATCGGCGTTCGGCTTGCGCAGGTACGTCTCGAACACGAGATCGAGATCCTCCCGAAGCCGGTTGGTGCGGGCCCGGAGTCTGCGCAGTTCGGGAGACGCGTCGTCGCGGACCTCGCCTTGGGGCCCGATGGCCCGTTCCACCGACCGGACGAAGGCGAGGGCGCCAATGCGGATGAGATCGGCGGCCTCGGCGGCAAAGCGAGAGAAGGGAAGAGACCGACGATCGAGGCGGGCCTGGACATCATGACCGAGACCTGCGGCCGAAACCGCGAATCGGGCGAGAGACACGAGATCAGGGCCATCGAGATACTCGCCTCCTATGCCGAGCGCGTCGCACAGGCCAAGGACCTCGGGAATGCCCGCGAATCGCAGGGGACCGTCGTCGAGAAGGATCCGGAGAAGCTCCACCTGACCCAGGGATGCGGCGACCTCCTCACGACCTTTGGTACCGGGCAGGAGTACCGCAAAGGCCTCCTGGTTCGCGGATCGAGCGGCGCGCTTGACCAGTAGTGAACAGATCGATCCCCATTCAAGGGCTTTCAGGCTCGGCGTATTGGTGAGAGTCACTGGGTTCGAGGCGAAAATCAGAGGACCCCTAGCCTATTCGAGCGGCGGATTCCGGTCCGGGCCACCGCGGCCTGACCGAGAGCCGGATTAAAGCGCGCGCCGCTCACCGCCGCACTCTTCGCACGGGCAGAGCTCGCGAAGGCGCGGAAAGGCCCAGATTCCCGTGTCGTGCCCGTCGCTCCACCGGAACATGAGCGCGTAGTTACCGACGGTCTCGATGCCGGCCAACGACTGTCCCACCAGGTCGAGGTAGCGCGGAACGGGGGCGTGCCCCTGGCATCCTGCGCAGGGACACCAGCTACGGAGATAGTCGAGCGCAAACTCGGACTTGTGCCCGTCCGACCAGTCGACCGCGAGAACGCGCCGCGCACGATGGTGACGGACCTCGAGCGGCTCCAGGGTCTGAGGGTTCGACTCCGGCATGGGACGTTCAGGAATCGAGAGTCGCGAATCCGGGAGAGGGATCAGAGCCAGCCCATGCGCTTGGCGATGAACGCGGCGGCAAGACCGAGAGCCGCGCCCACGAAGAGCAGGGCCAGGGCCGACGCGGCGATCATGAGCCAGAAGGCCGGACCCCGGTTTGGAGCCGCGGGCGCGGCAAGAGGCGCCGAGGCCCGAAGCGGCTCGATGGCGGGCACCGAGCGCGGCGCCCGGGACGGCTCGGACCGCGGTTCGGGTGTTTTGGGAGACTTGAGGACCGGGCTCTGGACGGTCGGGGCCGCCGCCTCCGGAACCGGGCGAATGTCGGTGCCGTAGTGCGGCGTCGCCATGTCGTCGGGCAGGGTGTTTCCCTCGAGCACGGTGGCCGAGAAGTTCTGCTGGGACACGTTCCCCATCATGGTCTGGGCGACCACGAGCTCATCCTCGGCGATCGACTCCACCGGAAGCTCGTCCCTGACCTCGACTTTGAAGGAGGCGGAGCCGAAACGCAGGACTGCCCCGTCCTTCAGGGTGGCGTCGACGATCCGTTTCGAGTCGACGAACGTGCCATTCGCGCTGCCCTGATCCACCACGAAGAAGACGTCCTGCTTCCTCTTGATCAGGGCATGCCGCCTCGAAACCGACGGGTGCGAGACGACAACATTGCAATTCGCCTCACGCCCGACGAGAGCCTCATCGGCATCCACCACGATGGCTTCTCCCTTTAAGGGGATCAAGCGCAACACAGACATTGTCCGAGTGTAACACGCAGGAAAGGGAGTTGACTGCGCACGCCCCGGGACGATACAAGGCTCCCCTGAATGGTGACGGAATCGTCAAAAAGGGGTGGGCCGTTCGTCTTCGTGGAGAACCTCTCGAAGAAGTTTGGCGCCGAATGGGCGCTCGCGCGAGCGAGTTTTACTTTGGAGCGAGGCCAGCTCGCCTTGCTCACCGGCAACAACGGTTCCGGCAAGACCACCCTGCTTCGCTGCTTGTCCACAGCCCTCGTCCCTGACTTCGGTCACGCCACCGTCCTTGGGATCGATATCGTGTCCGGCCGGGAGGCCGTGCGCGGCCTGGTGGCCCACCTGAATCAGCCCCCCGGCTTTTACGGAGGCCTTTCCGCTCACGAGAATCTGAGTCTCGCGAACGCGGTCCTGAAACTCGGGCGGGGCGAGGACGCCATCGACGCAGTGCTGCGGCGGGTGGGGCTCGGGTCGAAGCAGAACACGCCCCTCGATTCTTTTTCCTCCGGCATGAAGCAGCGTTTCGCTCTCGCTCGGCTGTCGCTCCTGCAAAGAGATCTGATCCTTCTCGATGAGCCGGAGACCCATCTCGACGCGGCCGGGCTCAGGCTGCTCCAGGAACTCATCGCGGAGTGGAAGGCCCGGGGCGCCGCCATCGTCTGCGCCACCCACGCGGGCGATCGCTTTCATGGCCTCGGCGACCTCGAAGTCGTGCTCGTGGGCGGTCGCCCGACTCACCCGACCCACCCGGGGGCCGTCGCATGACCGCCTTTCGCGCGCTCATGGTCAAGGACCTGCGCATTCTCCTCCGCAAGCGCGGCGGATTCCTTTCGGCTTTCGCGCTCGGCGCCATCATCATGCTGATGGCGAGTCTCTCGGGCGAGTCCACCCCGGTGAGTCTCGGCCAGCGGGGCGCCGCGGCTTTCTGGATGGGCCTTTTCATGGGCTCCACCCTGTTTCTCTCGGACTCCTTCGAGACCGAGCAGCGAGATGGGGGCCAGCGAGCCCTGATTCTCCTCGGGGCCTCCCCCACCGCCTTCTTCTACTCGAAAGCCCTGGTGAACTTCCTCGGCCTCTTCGTGGTCGGGATCCTTCTCACCCCGATCTCAGCCGCCCTTTTCGGGGTCGGCCCGTCGCTCGGCGGCGGGCTCGTTGTCCTGGCCCTCGGAACGCTGTCGCTCGCCGCGCCCGGAACGCTCTTTACCGCGATCGTTTCGGAGAGCGACAAGCGTCATCTGCTTCTGCCCGTGATGATGTTTCCCCTGGTGGTGCCCGTGCTGATCACCGTGGTCCAGTCGACACTCCTGCTCACATTCGGAGACCCCATGGGTCAGGCCAGCGCCTGGAATTCACTACTCACCATCTTCGCCCTGCTTCACTGGCTGCTGGACGGCGCACTTTATTCGCGAGCGGTGGACTAGAAGCGAAGGCCCGCTTCGTGCGGGCGCATACCTTCACGCGTCGTCGTCGCTGCCTCTCAACCCGCACGATATTCGCGCCGACCTGCGTGCTAAGCTCGTTTTCTGGCGCCCCGTCGATCCGTTTTCGCTGTGCCTGCGCCCGATGGGATGAGTGGTGCCTAGTTCCCCCCTGCACGTCCGCAGTCTCTACCTCAAAGTCGTGTTCCCCATCGTCGCCCTTGTGCTGACGGGGATGGGTGCGGTGTGGTTCTTCGCCATGATGGCGATGGGCGAGAGCGTCAGGCTGGTGGCCGCGGAACGAGCACGGTATGGGCTCGCGTATGTCCGGAGCACCGTCGAAGACGCCGGGAACCGGATCATGACGGACCGCGGCGACGCCTTGCAGGGCGCGCTCGAGCGCATCGGCCTCAGCCCCGACATGGATACGGTCCGCATCCTGTCGGTATCGGGCAAGGTGCTCTATTCCTCGAAGCGGCGAGAGATCGGGCGGATGATGCCGACCCACCTGCCCCCGGAGCCGGCCTCCGCCAGCGGCGAAGACACCCTCCAGATTGTGCCCGGGCGGCCCAACGTGCTTCACGCGGCCGGTCGCATCGTCAACGCTCGCTGTTCGCCATGTCACGTGCGCGATCAGCATGTGCTGGCCATTGCCGATGTCGAGGTCAGCCTGTCGCGCCAGAGCGCCGGGATGCGGACCTGGAGCGAAATGGCGAGCGCGACCGCGGTCGCGCAGTTTGCGACCATCGGAGTCGGGGTCATCCTGATTCTCGGCATGGTGGTGGTGCGGCCCATAAGGCGCCTGTCCGCGAGCATGGGCCAGGTTCAGCACGGCAACCTCGAGGTGACCGCGGTTCCGGCGGGCACCATCGAGATCGACGACCTGGTCACCGGATTCAACGACATGGTGACCAGGCTTCAACGGGCGCGTCAGGCCGAGCAGGACGCCCAGCGCACCCACCTGGATCGAGTGGAACAGCTCGCCACCCTTGGCGAAGTGGCGGCGAGCCTCGCGCACGAGATTCGCAACCCTCTGGCCGGCTCCAAGGCCGCCATCGACGTGCTGGCCGGAGAGGAGAAAGCGGAAGAGCCGCGCCGCATTCTTCGCGCGGTGTCCGAGGAACTCGCCCGGGTGGACGGCGTGGTCCGGCAATTGCTCAAGTTCGCAAGGCCCAAGGCGCCGGTGCTGGCGAAGGTCGATCTGCGGACGCTGCTCGACGACGCGGTCCTGCTCGCGGGTCCGAGGGCGGCCGCCCAGGGCGCGACCTTGCAGGTTCAACGCCCGCCCGAACCCCTGGACGCGATCGCCGACGCCGATATGGTGCGGCAGGTGATCGTCAACCTGCTCATCAACGCACTGCAGGCGATGGAAGGGGTGGCCGGGGCCGCGGTCGTCCTTTCCGTGAGCATGCGCGACGGGCAAGCCGCGTTCACCGTCCGGGACAACGGCCCGGGTGTCCCCGCCGATCGAGCCGACGCGATCTTTCGCCCGTTCATGACCACAAAGCCGCAGGGCACGGGCCTTGGGCTCGCCACGAGCCGCCGGCTCATCGAACTGCACGGAGGAAGGCTCTGGCTCGAGAACCCGGGCGCGCCCGGCGCCTGCTTTACCTTCACTCTGCCGGTGTTCGCCGGGCGCGAACCGACCCGAGCCTGACCGAATGGCCCGCGACCGCATTCTCGTGATCGATGATGACCAGCTCCAGCGGTGGGCGCTGGACAAGCGTCTCACCGCCTGGAACTACGAGGTCATCGCCGCCGAAGACGGCCGGTCCGGCCTGGAGGCGTTCACCGCTCACCTGCCCGACCTCGTCCTGCTCGACCTGCAACTGCCCGATCAGACCGGCGTGGACGTGCTGCGCCAGATCCGGGCCATCGACCCGCACGCCCTCGTGATCATGATGACGGCCTACGGAGGCGTCCCGGAGGCGGTCGCCGCGTTCAAGCTGGGAGTGTTCGACTACCTCGCCAAGCCGCTCGACTTCGACGCGCTCGGGGTTACCCTGCGGTATGGCCTGGAGGCCCGTCATCTGCGCGCGGAGGTGGAGCGCTTGCGGGCGAACGATGGCGAACCCGCGGCCACCACGATTGTCGGCAGTTCACCGGCCATCCGCGACAGCGTGGCCATGGTGGGGAAGCTCGCCGGGAGCGGCGCCAATGCCATACTGCTGACCGGCGAGAGCGGCACCGGGAAGGACCTCGTGGCCAGGGCTCTGCATTACCAGAGTCCGCGGTCTCATGCCCCGTTCGTGGCGGTCAACTGCGCGGCCCTGCCCGACACCCTGATGGAATCGGAACTCTTCGGCCACGAGAAGGGCGCCTTCACCGATGCGCGGTTCCTCAAGAAGGGCCTCTTCGAGCTCGCCGACGGCGGCACCTTGTACCTCGACGAAATCGGGGAACTGAAGATGTCGCTCCAGGCCAAGTTGCTTCGCGTGCTCGAGGGCCTCACCTTCCGGAGAGTGGGCGGCTCCCGCGACCTCACGGTCGACCTGCGCGTGGTGGCCGCCACCAACCGCGACCTGGACGCGGCGGTGGAGGCGGGCGAGTTCCGACGCGACCTGCTGTACCGGTTGCGCGTGATCGAGATGACCATGCCGCCGTTGCGTGAGCACCGTGAGGACATCGAGGCGCTCGTGCTGCACTTCCTCCGGCAGTTCACGCTCAAGTTCCACAAGCCCGACATGAGCGTCTCGCCCGCGGCCATGGACGCTCTGACCCGGTACAACTGGCCGGGCAACGTGCGCGAACTGAAGAACGCCATCGAACGCGCGGTGATCCTGGAGGACGGCAACGAGCTTCGGACCCACTACCTGCCCAGCCAGTTGTTGCGCGCGCCCGCGGCCTCTCCCGGCGGCGAGCCGTCCTCCGGGTTCACCCTGCCCCAGGGCGGAATCACGCTCGAGCAGGTCGAGGAGTCGCTCGTGCGTCAGGCCATGGAGATGGCGAGCGGCAACCAGACGCGGGCCGCGCGGTTGCTCGGCCTCTCGCGCGATGCGCTTCGCTACAAGCTCAAGAAGTTCAATATCGACTCATGAGCGAGTGTTCTCACCCATGGGTGCGGCAATTGCCCCGGCCGATCGTGCCCCGGGGGGTGGGCTGCTCCTGGAAATCCCCGACCAGGAGCGCCTTGTCATCTCACGCTGCGGCACGGCGCTTGAATACAGTTGCGGGCTCAGGGCCCCGACCTCGCGGCATACCCATGGCTCATAGACCATCCCTCGCGCTGATTCTGGAGGACACGGAACTCGGACGCTGGGCGCTGACCCACGCGCTCGAGGCCGAAGGCTTCGAGGTTCGGGCGGTAGAGACCTGGGCCGAGGCGTCGGCGTGGCTGCGCAGGGCGCGGTTCTCATTGGTGCTCGCGGCGGTCTCGTCGGCGCCTGGGAGCGCCGCCGACCTCGCGGCCGAAATCCGCCGGGACCAACCGAACGCCCACACCGTACTGCTGACCGACCAGGACAGCATCGACGAACTTCGGCGGGCGTGCGGGCCGGAGCCCGAGATCCTGGCGAAGCCATTCGATCTCACGGCGGTAGCCCAGGTAGCACTTTCGCGCTTGGGTTCGGCTGACCGGTCCGTGGAAGCGTAACCTCGGACTCGCCGAACATGTCCGCGGGATTCCTTCGTGTGACCGCTCTGCGCGCCCTCGCGGCCGCGTCTGGCCTGGCCATCAGCACGAGCCCGGCGTTCGCTCAGGTGCAGGCGACCTACCTGCACACTCTGGCCGGGTTCGGAGGGCCGCTCAAATACGATGGGGTCAGGGTCAGTGTGGATCAGGAGAGGGAAGAGACCTACGTCATCTACCAGAACCTGGTTCACATCTTCAATCCCAGCGGGATGGAGGTGTTCACCTTCGGCGATGGCCTCCGGCTGGGTCAGATCCTCGACGTCGCGGTGGATGGCAATGGCGACATCCTCCTCCTCTCCTATAAGGACTCCCGGTCCACCGTGACGCGCTGCGACTTCAAGGGCGTGCCGATCGGCCCCATGGAGATCAGGAATCTCCCCGCCGGGCTGCGGTTCGGGGCGACCCGGATGGTCCACCGCAATGGCCTCCTTTACTTCGCCTCCCTGGGATCGTCGAGCGTGATCGTCACCGACGCCAACGGGGAATTCCGCTCGCACGTCGAGTTTCTTCCCCTGCTGGAGGAGGACGAGAAAAAGAAGGACGGAGTCGAATCGATCGGTTTTACCGTCGACCGGGAGGGCAATATCTTCCTGACCATGCCGGTCCTGTTCGCGGTCTACAAGTTCTCGCCCGATGGCAAGCTCACGTCGTTCGGCCGGCCTGGTTCGGCGCCCGGGAGATTCGGCGTGGTGGCCGGCATCGCGTCCGACAGTCGCGGCAACCTGTTCGTGGCCGACAAACTGAAATCTGTGGTGATGGTGTTCGACAAGGACTTCAACTTCCTCACCGAATTCGGATATCGGGGGTCCAAGCCCGCGAACCTCGTGGTACCGGACGACATCGCCATCGACAAGAGGGACCGGGTTTACGTCTCTCAGGCGCGCAGACGCGGGGTCAGCGTCTTCGGTCTCGCCTTCCCCTGAGGCCCGCCCGGTGGTGCGCCATTTCCCCCAGCCTGGGGATTCTCACCCATGTCGAGCGCCTTCCCGGCCGGATCGCTCCACTGGGATGTCCATCGGATAAATATCTTCAATAGATCGACTTATTGTCGCTGCAGCTCCCCTCCTTGGGACTGGCTCCCGAATTGCAAAAGAAGAGGCCGACGTTCAAGTTTGAACTTTGTCTCGTCTCTCTCTGATGGAGGTAGGAAATGCGATCGAAATCGTTGGGAATTACTTTCTTGGCCGCGGCGGCAATGCTGCTATTCGCCGCCAGCAACAGCCAGGCGTTCCATTCTGGCGGCGTCGCCGAATGCAGCGGCTGCCACAGCATGCATGCCCCCAAAGCGGGTGGCAACTTCCTGCTGGTTGGAACCGACCCGAGTTCCACCTGCCTGACGTGCCATATGCATGCGGGCGACACCGGCCCGGCTTCGTATCACATCGCCACGGCTGATGCCGATATGCCTGCAGGAACGGCTCCCAAGCAGCGAACCCCTGGCGGGGACTTCGGCTGGCTCAGGAAGAGCTACACCATGACGATCCGGGGCACCACCAGCACTGAATTCGGCCAGAGCCATGGTCACAACGTCGTCGCGCTTGACACGGTCTTCGATGCCGATACGGAACACACGACGGCGCCAGGCGGGACGTTCCCGTCGAACAAGCTCGGATGCACCAGCTGCCACGACCCGCACAGCAGGGTCCGGCGCCTGAGCGACGGAACCTACGTGGCCGGAGGCGGCCTGGGCGCAGCGACCGCGCCGATCATCGGTTCGGGCTCTTACAACACCAGCGCAACCCCGGCGGCGGGCCAGGCCGTTGGCGCCTATCGCCTCCTCCGTGGCTTGAACGACGCCTCGGTTGCGGGGGTCACCTTCAACGGTGTAGCCGTCGCCATCGCTCCGTCTACCTACAACCAGACCGAGGCCACGAATCAGGTACGCGTAGCCTATGGAGCCAACGGGATCAACACTTGGGGTAACTGGTGCGCGAGCTGCCACCCCAGCATGCATTCGAGCGGTAACTACGTGCACCCTGTCGATCAGAGCCTCGGCGCGGCAGTCGCCAACAACTACAACGCCTACGTCAAGTCTGGCGATCTGACGGGAGTGAGTACGGATTCCTTCAACTCCCTCGTTCCGTTCGTGGAGAACACGGGCGACATCGCGACTCTCCAGGGTCATGCGTCGAACGCGGGCACCGCCGCATCCAAGGCGGGTCCGGGCTCCAGCGATAAGGTGGCCTGCGTGAGCTGCCACCGTGCGCATGCATCCGGTTGGCCGGAAGCGCTGCGTTGGAACATGGAGGGCGAGTTCATGATCTACAACAGCCTGTTCCCTGGCACGGACACGACACCGACGGTTCCGCAGTTCGCGCGCGGCCGGCTCAGCGCGGAGACCCAGGCGGCCTATTACGACCGTCCGGTGAGTCAGTTCGCGAGCTACCAGCGCGTGCTCTGCAACAAGTGCCACGCGAAGGACTAGTTTCGGATCCCTTCTGATCGCCTGGAAAGGGCTGGTTCACACCAGCCCTTTTCGTTTTTGAATCATTGCGGTCCTCTCTTTGAATCATTGCGATCCTCTGCGCCATTCGCTATACCCATCAGTGAACCTGTGCATTCCCCCCGCCTGCCGATGCTCCTCGCCCTTCTTGTCGCCCCCGTGGCTGCCCATGCGGCTGAGGGAGGGGTCTATCTCTACCTGCAGCCCTTTACGCCCGACGCGGCGAGGCTGACCTTCGCGCTCGACTCGGTTTCGGCGGTCACGACCAGCGGTTCCGAATATCCGCTCACCCTGAGCCTGAAGGCGGCCGGGCCGGCGGAGGCCTCTCGGCAGCGGCTCCTGGCCTCCGGGCGCCTTCCCGAAGGCCGGTACGCTGGATTCCTTTTCAAGGTCAGCCGTGCCTCGTTGAAAAGCGAGCGCGGAGATGTCGCCCTGGTCGTGCCGGATCTGCCCGTACGCCTCGATGTTCTGTTCTCGGTCGGAGGCCAGGAAACGCCTCTCTTCTGGCTCGTCCTCAACTACCCGGACTCCGTCCCCGGCGGGTTCGATTTCAGTCCGGTGTTCTCGGCGGTGACGCCGCCCCGGCCCAATGCCGCCCACGCGGGCTTCGTCACCAATTCCGGCTCGGACACGATCACCGTCTTCGATAAGAGCCTCGCGCAGGCCGTCGCGGTCATCAACACCTGCGCCGGCCCTTCCGGAATGGCCCTGGACCGGCGCCGTCTTCGGGTATACGTGGCCTGCGCCAAGGATGATGAGATCCTGTCGATCGATGTCGCTGCGGGCGAAATCATCCAGCGCACCCGGGTGTCCCCCGGGGACCAGCCGGTGGAGGTCGCGCTGACCCCCGACGGCGCCACTCTCGTGTCGACAAACCCCGGATCGAACAGCATCAGCTTCTTCGACGCGGGGTCGCTCATCCGGGAGGAGAGGATCAACGTGGGCAGCGGCCCTAGTTCGGTCCTGATCGACCCGGCGGGAAAACGGGCGTTCGTCTTCAACACGCTTTCGAGTTCGGTCTCGGTCATCGACCTGGCGCGCCGGAGTGTCGTGGCCACGCTGTCGATGGACGCGGCGCCTCTAAGGGGGCAGTTCAACGGGAGCGGCAACCGGCTCTACGTGATCCACGAGCGATCGCCCTATCTGACTGTCCTCGACCCGCAGCAGCTCACGGTCGCCAACCGGGTGCGGCTCGGTTCCGCGGTCGGTGCGATTGCGGTCGACAGCGTGCGGGGGCTGTTGTGCCTCGCGGGGAGCAACGGAACGGCGGTCGAGTTCTACGACCCCAACGCGCTGCTGCCCCTGTACTTCATGAAGATCCGGGAAGGCGTCTCGCACCTGCTGATCGACGCCGAGGACAACCGCTTGTACATGGTGAACCCTGCCACGCGGACCCTGATGGTCGGCCGTCTCGCCGACCGGAAGGTCGCGTCGGAGATCGACGTTGGCGTCCGCCCCGCCCGGGTCGCGGTGATGGGAGAGAGGTAATTGCTGCGTGGGGCGGCCGGGTTCACGTTCGTGGTGACGGGGTCGCTGGCCCTCCTCGGCGGTCGCGCGTCGGCCCAGGGTGTCTTCGCGGGCATGCAGAGAATCGTGGAGTTCGGGTCCACCTCGGTGTCGACCACGAACACCCTCGGGTCCGGCGTGGTGGTGAAGACGGGCACCACGAGCTACCTTCCGGCGCTGAGGCTGAACCTGAATGCCCTCGTCTACCCCAATCTGAGACTGAATACCGGTGGTGTGTTCGAACTCAACATAGCCACTACCAGCATCAATGGGATCAAGACGGACTCGACGATCACCAGCAATCGGCCCTTCTTCCTCCTGCAATCCACCAATCCGGTGTTGTCTCCCGGGGTCGGTTACTTCAGGCGAGAAGCCGCTTCGAGGACTGCCGGCCTTTCGGACGTCAAACTGGTCAACGAGGAACGTGCCGCGTATCTGGGGTGGAAGCCTGGGGGCGGACCTCAGTCGGATTTCCAGTTCCTGAAGACGCACACGTTCGACGGGGAAAAGGCGTTTCAGGACGTCGCCAAGGACTTCGGCTCGCTCGCATCCTTGTACACCCACCGGAACCTGAGCCTCAACTATCGCGGTTCGTATCTCAATACCGACGACCGGATCGCGCGCTTCCAGACCCGTCAGGTGACCCATGCCATTCATGGGGACTATTCCCGGTCCTTCCTCAAGAAGCGACTGCTCTGGAATGCTGCTTACACCGTAAACCGTCTGGGACTAACAACGGCGGCCCAGGGGACCGGCGGGGAGGTGGCGCTGCCGGTGACGCCGTTTGCCGGCCTTTCGTCCATGAGCGACACGCCGGTGACCGCGAAGCTGTCGGCGAACGGGCCGCTCGTTGACTCCAACCTCACGGCGGGCGCCGGCGTCAACCTGGGTTTGCCCGCGTCACCTGCGGACGCGCAGTTGAGGAACATCGGCCTCGACCTGCTGACGCCCACGGAAGTCAACCGGTTCCTGATCTGGGTCGACCGCGAATTGCCCGCCGGCATCGCTAACGCCTTCTCTTGGGAGATCTACAGCAGTCCGGACAACGTGATCTGGAAGCGGGAGGCGACGGTGTCGGCCACGCCCTTCGGCCCGTTCGAGAATCGTTTCCAGATCGATTTCCCCTCCATCATCGCCCGGTATGTCAAAGCGGTCACCCGGCCCCTCTCCGCCGTGGTGCCGGAATCGTCGCGTTTTCAAGAAATTCTCGTGACGGAGATGCAGGCCTTCCTCAGGAAGTCGGCGGAGGAGGCCGGCGGTCGGATGACCCGAAACACCGACCTGCTCAATACCGACGTGAGGTTTCGGATTCTCGACACCCCGACCGTGTACTACGAGGGGTTCTTCCTGTCCAACGGGACCAACGGGTTCGGCACGCGGACCGAAACCCTTTCGAACGGCCTGTCGATGAACCACGCGTTCGCCCGCATCTTCTCGGCGGTTGCCAGGTGGGCGAGAGAGCAGGGCACGCAGCCGCGGGGCTACCGGGTTGCCACCCTGGCCAGCGCAACCCTGACCGTCGAGCCGTTTCCCACGCTCCGAAGCTCCTTTCTGTACTCCGGACAGGATGAAGAGATTGCCGGGCTCCCGAGCGCCCGAAGGGGCTGGTTTGTCCAGAATTCGGCGCAGCCCTATCGAGGAGTGGATCTCTTGTTTGGCTTCGGCCGGGCGTCCACGACGCGCGAGACCGGCGAGATCTCACACGACCGGCTCCTCAACGCCAGCGCCACCATCGTCCCGAGGCCGCGCTGGAGCCTGACCTTCAACTACGAGGAGACGAGGACGGAGCGCTCGGGGACATTCTTCGGCAGTCCCCATTCCCTGCAGCGCAGGTCGTACGCGGCCCTCGCCGTGGATCCGTTCCCCACCCTTCACCTGGTGGTGGGAGGGGAGGCGATTACCGCCACCGGCCAGGCCACGAGGACGACACTCGACATCAGCGCGTCCTGGGCGCCCTTTCCGGATGGCACGTTGCAGTTCGTGTTCGCCTCGAATGGAGCGCTCCGGGCGCTGGAATTCGGGCGGGACCGGAGCACCCTGGGCGGGGTGCGCTGGAACGTCTCGCGCCAGTCGTACGTCGACGTGTCCTACCAGAGAACCCGAAGTGAGTTCGTGAATCTGAAGACCGAATCGACGATCCTCAGCGCGCGGGTGAGGCTGTTCCTGTGATGGGTGGTGAGGCGACAGTATGAAAAGAGTGTTTGGAGTGGTGGCCTTCGTTTTGTGCGGGCTCGCGATCGGCGCATCGGTCTGCGAGGCCCAGGTGACGGACGTCTTCCGGGATCCGAAGATGGACTTCGGCAGCCTCCAGACGGTCGCGGTCATGCCCTTCGCCAATCTCGCCCGGGATCAGATCACGGCCGAGCGGGTGCGGGACGTTTTTATCAGCCGCCTCCTGGCCGCCGAAGCGGTGTACGTACTTCCGGTGGGCGAGGTCGCCCGCGGGATCGCCAAGACGGAGGTTCAAGCACCTTCGTCGCCGACCATCGAAGAAGTCGTCAAGCTTGGCGCCTTCCTCAAGGTCGATGCCGTGATCACAGGCGTGGTCAGGGAATACGGCGAAGCCCGGTCCGGCACGAGTACCGCGAACATCATCTCGATGAGCATCCAGATCATCGAGACCGGGACCGGAAGGGTGGTGTGGAGCGCCTCGTCCACCAAAGGCGGGATCAGTTTCTGGAACCGCCTGATCGGCGGAGGCGGCCAACCCATGAACAAGGTGACCGAACAGGCGGTCGAAGCGCTCTTCGACAAGTTGCTGAGTAAACCCTGATCAGGAACATCCAATGCTCATAGGCGTTATCTATCTCCTGTTCTTCCTGTCCGGCGCGGCCGCGCTCGTGTATCAGGTGGTCTGGGTCCGCTCCCTCACCCTGGTATTCGGCGGGTCCCACCTGGCGGTGACCGCCGTCCTTTCGATCTTCATGGCGGGCCTGGCCATCGGCAGCTATGTGGTCGGCCGGCGGGTGGACCGGGTCGAGAAGCCTCTTCGGCTCTACGGCCTTCTCGAACTCGGGATCGCGCCGTCCGCTCTCCTGTTCGCGGGATTGATGAAGCTCTACCCCCAGGTCTATGGGGCGCTGGCCCAGGGACGGGATGATGAGGCGCTCTATCTCACGACGATCAGGATCCTGTTCTCGGTCATAGCCCTCATCGTCCCGACCATGCTGATGGGCGGGACGCTGCCCGTCCTCTCTCGCTTCGTCTCCGGCCAGCCGGAGAACCTGCGCCGCCACCTCTCCTTCCTGTACGCCTTCAACACCCTGGGCGCCGTCCTTGGGGCGCTGCTCGCGGGTTTCGTGTTTCTCCGGCTCTACTCGGTCAGCACAGCGCTCTACATCGCGGTGGCCACGAACATCATCATCGGCCTCGTCGCCCTCGCTCTACAGAACAAGGTCATTCGCGTCACTTCGGAGGGGAGCGGGGTCCTAGCGCCGGCCGAGGAGAGCCTGGACCTGGTTCCCCCGAGGTGGATCCTGTGGGGGATCGGACTCAGCGGATTCTGCGCTTTGGGCTACGAGGTGCTCTGGACCCGCATCCTTACCGTCGCGGTCGGCGCCAGCGTCTATGGGTTCACCATCATCCTGGTCGCCTTCCTGACCGGGATCGCCCTGGGGAGCGAGGCCTACGGTGTCCTGGTGAGGGCATTCAAGACCATGATCCCGGGAACGAGATGGGTGATCGCCTGGTTCGGGATGACTCAGGTTGCCATCGGGCTCACCGCACTGGTGGTCACGGTGTACCTCCGCGACATTCCCGCCAACGCCATCCGGTTGCAGAGTTATTTCCTGGGCACAGGATCCGAGGCTTTCCGGGTGAGGGTGTGGGCCAACTTTTCGCTCGCCTTCCTGTACATGGTCGTCCCCGCGCTCTTCATGGGGGTCGCGTTTCCGCTTGCCGGCGAGGCGCTGGCCCGGTACCGGAAGGGCACGGGGCGGGCGGTAGGGGACGTGCTCGCCGCCAATACCGTCGGGGCCGTCCTGGGGGCCGCTTGCAGCGGACTCCTGATGATTCGTTTCTTCGGCATCGAAAGGTCCCTCCAGCTCCTCACGGTCATGAACATCGGCCTGGGGCTGTTCGTGCTCGCCGGCCTGCGGAAGGAGCGATGGCTGCCCGGAGCGGCCGCGGCGCTCGCCCTCGTGATCATTGCCGTTCTGGCCTTCAATCCCGAGGTGGCGAGGATGTGGGACCAAAGGTACTTCGCCATCTTCCGGAGCAACCAGCCCGAGGCCTTCAGCTCGCCCGAGAAGGTTCTCGAAGCGGTGGAGAACACGGACGTCCTCTACTACGCGGAAGGCGCCGAGGCGATTGTCAGTGTCATCAGGGTCAAGGGCGGCGAGCAGGCATTCATCACCAACGGCAGGGTTGAAGCCTCCTCCCACCTTCAGGCGCAGCAGGTGCAATTCACCCTCGGACACCTGCCTATGCTCCTCAGCCGGAATCCCAAAGATGTCCTGGTGGTTGGCATGGGCAGCGGGATGACCGCGGGGGCCACCGCCGTTCACCCGAGCGTCGAAGAGGTGACCCTGGTCGAGATTGAGCCTCGGGTGCGCGGAGTGGCCCGAACCTTCGAGCAATACAACCACCGTGTCCTGGACAATCCGAAAGTCCGGGTGGTCCTGAACGATGGCCGGAACTTCCTGATGACCACGAACCGCATGTTCGACGTCATCACCGCCGACCCGATTCACCCCTGGTTCAAGGGCGCCGGCTCTCTGTATGCGAGCGAGTACTTCGAACTGGCCGCGAAGCACCTTCGCCAGGGCGGCGTGATCGCCCAGTGGCTGCCGATCTACGAGTTGACTCCTTTGGATCTGGCTTCGGTGGTCAAGACGTTTCAGCGGCACTTTCTCCACACGATGCTGTGGCTCACCCACTACGATGCGGTGATCGTGGGCAGCAATGGCCCGTTCGTCATTGACGAGGCGGAACTCGACAAGCGGATCGCGGAACCCGCGGTCGCGGGCGATTTGACGAAGGTCTCGATGGGGTCCGCGACCGATCTCCTCAGCTACTTCGTGATGGGGACGCAGGGGATGAAGCGTTTCGGGCAGAACGGCGCCCTGAACACGGACGACCATCCCTACCTCGAGTTCTCGGCCCCGTTCTCCATCGCCATCGCATCGGTCATGGCAAGGAACGTCGAGGCCATCGCGGCTCAGCGCGAAAGCATCCTGCCCTACCTGAAACCGGCGGCCGACGCAGGGCTTGCTCGTGAGGAACAGCAGGAGCGCTGGAGTGGTCAGCTCAAGGCGGGAGGACTGAACGATCGGGCGCTGGCGCGGTTCCTCGGAGGGAGCCCGACCGACCCGGACTTCACGCGGGCGCTGCGCCGGTTGACTCTCGAATACCCCGCGTATGCCCCCGGCCGAGCCCTGTGGAACGAGTACGAGGCCGCGTTGGCGCTCGAGCCCCGGCCCTTCGAGCAGGCTTCCTTCGGGGTCATGGACGAGGGCGGGAAACCCGGGGTCATCGAGATCTCCGCCGTCCTCGTTCCCGTTAGCAAGACCCGCGCCTCGATCATGTTCGTGGACAATCGCGCCCGGACCGTCTATGGGCAGGTGTACGTCGACGATTACGACCTGGAGGGGCGCGGCCAACAGTTGGCCGGGGAGATGATGGCGGCGATACGCGCGGCCTACGAGAAGGACGCAGCGGCTGCCCGCGCACGGCAGAAGAGCCTCCCGCCGGTCGCCGAGACGTTGCGGAACATCAGGGCTGTCGTCGGCTCGAAGGTCAGGGATGCTCGGCCACGGTCTTAGCCGGCTCGGGCTCGGGCTGCTCCTGCTCGGCTCCGGGCTTGGGAGGGCGTCCGCCCGCGAGCGGATGGCGTCGGTGGCGGTATTTCCCGTCGAGAATCTCAGCGGCCGCGGCATCCCTGCCGAACAGGTCAGGCAGTTCCTGATCGACCGGTTCAGCGGCCAGGGAGTCACCGTTCTCGGAGACCAGGCGCTCGATGCGTTCATCGCGCGCCATCGCGTCCGCTACGAAGCGGGTATCGACGCCGCTACCGCCGAGCTGCTCAGGCAGGAAACCGGAGTCGAGGGCGTGGTGATCGCGTCGGTCGAGCTTTCGAGCGAGGACGCTCCGGCCAAGTTCGCGCTGTTCGCGAGGCTCATATCGATCAAGGCCGCGCCCGTCGTAGTGTGGGCCGACGATGCCGGCATGGCCGGAGACGAGGCCCCGGGGCTCTTCGAACTCGGCCTGGTCAACGACTATCAGGAAGTGCTGAAGCGGGTGCTCGATCGTCTGGGGAATTCGCTCGTCGCCTATCTGAAGAACGGAGAAATCAGGGCCGATCTGAAGCGCGCGTCGAAGTTTCGACCGAAGTCGTCCTACCGGGGTCTTATCCTCGAGCCTGGACGGCCCTACTCCGTGGCGGTAGTGCCGTTCTTCAACCTGAGCGAGCGACGAAATGCCGGAGAGATCATGGCCCTGCTCTTCATCCGGCACTTGTCGGCTTTCCCTCGGTTCAAGGTGCTCGACACCGGTGTAGCCAGGCGCCAACTCCTCGACGCCCGGGTCATCATGGATGCCGGCCTGTCCATCCGCGACGCGGAGACGGTGGCGGCGCTCATCGAGGCGGATTTCGTGCTGGCCGGGCGGGTGCTCCGCTACGAGGACTATGACGGGCCGGCGGGCCGGACCGGAGTGGAGTTCTCCGCGGTGCTGATCGAGAAGGCAAGCCGCAAGGTCGTATGGAGTTCGGACAGCTACAACGAAGGCAGCGACGGCCTCGGCCTGTTCGAGCGGGGAAGATCGAGAACCGCGCACGCCATGGCCACGCAGATGGTGAGGCTCACGACCGAGCGGATCGCGGGCCGTGACCATTGAAATGTCGGAGCGACCGCGAGTCGCGCGAAAGGATCTAATGCGATATCGGATTTTGGCGGTGACGAGTCTCCTGGTCGCAACCGCGCACACCCACGCCCTCGCCGGTGCTCCGGCTCCGGGCCTTCCCCTGCGGAACGGCCGGCCCGCGGTGGCGCTCGTGAATCGGGACGCGATCTTTCTCGATGAGATGGCGAGGGACCTCAGGCCTTCGGACCGCGCCCGCCTGCAGCAGGGCCATGGCACGGCGGAGGACTTCGCGCTGCTCGATCGCCTCGTCACCATCAGGCTCATCGGCCAGGAGGCGGCGACCATGGGTCTCGACGAGGTTCCGGAGATCCAGAAGCAGGGCGAGGTCACTTCCCGGGAGATCCTGCGCGAAGTGCTCATCGAGAGACTGGTCAAGGGCATCGTGCCGGATGCTTCAGCCGTCGAGAAGCTGTTCAAGGAGTCGGTCCGGGAATGGAAAACGACGTCGTTGCTCTTCCAGGACGAAGCGGCGGCCCGGCGCGCGCGGAAGGAGATGGCCGACGGCGCTGCGTTCGTTGACGTTGCGACGCGAGCGGTGACCGCGAAGACCGCCAGGACCGATGCCGACAGCGCGTACCACCCTAAGAAGGACTTTCTCCCTCAGATCGCGGAGGGGATCGCCACTCTGCCGGCGGGACAGGTGAGCCCGGTCATTCGCCTCCCGGCCGGGTTCGTCGTGGTGAGGGTGGTTGATCTCCGCTACCCGCAGAATCCCGGGGCTCGAGCCGAGGCAACGAAGCAGGTCCTGAGCGAGCAGCAAGTGACGTTCCTCAAGGCCCACGAGCAGGTCGTGCGGCGCCAGTTCGTGGTCCTGAACAAGGCCCTGCTCAAGAGTCTCAATTTCGAAGCCGCCCAGCCCGGCATCGACGCGTTGCTGAAGGACAAGAGGGTCCTGGCCGAGATCAAGGGCGGGGCGTCCGTCACCGTGGGCGACCTGACCGACTACCTGCGGATGCAGTCCTTTCACGGTTCCGACCAGGCGAAGCAGGGCAAGAACATGAACGCCAAGAAGGAGGACGCCCTCGATGCCACGGTCGGCCGGAGGCTCCTGAACATGGAAGCCCTGAAGCTCGGGATAGACAAGACGAATGCCTATCGCGATCGGATCACCGGTTACAAGGAATCCCTCATGTTCGATAGCTTTGTGCAGAAGGTGATCGCCCCGGAGAACAAGCTGAAGGAGGAAGAGGTCAAGCAGTATTACAACGCGCATCTCAAGGAGTACTCCTACCCCGCCATGCTGAGGGTCCGAAGCCTCGCCTTCGTACGAAGGGCAGCGGGCGAGGACGCGATGCGCAAGTTGAGGGAGGGGTCGGACTACGGGTGGCTCGCCGCCAACGCCGAAGGCCTGGTGGTCAAGGGGACGCCCGGACTGCTGACCCTCGACGGACAACCGGTCACCATCGACAGCATGCCGGCCGGACTGCAAAAGGCCCTCGCGGGCGCAAAATCCGGGGAGTTCAGGCTCTACGAGAGTCCCGAGGGTCACTCCTACGTCCTGGCCGTGCAGCAGGTGCTCGGATCGACGGCAAGGCCGTATGAGGAAGTGAGAGAGGAGATCTCGAAGAAAGTGTACGGCGAGAAGATCAAGAAGGGCGTGGAGAGCTACGCGGGCAAGCTACGCGCGCAGTCGAAGGTCGAGACGTATCTGGAAAGGGTGAAGTGATGCAAACCCTGGGGAGGCCAATGAGGGCGCTGCCGTGGGTCGCCCTGCTCGTGGTGTTCGCGGGTCTTCAGGCGTCCCATGGGCAGGACAAGCCGAAACGGACGCTCGGCGGCCCGGCGACAAGCTCGAAGCAGGGCCTCGCGGGCCGCGACTGCCTCGGCTGTCACAAGCCGTTCGCGGACAAGTACATGGGCATGAAGAACGTCCATGCGGTGGTCCAGCAGAACAAGTGCGAGGAGTGTCACCTCCGCCATGGGCTCGTCGCCCGCCGAGCCATGAAGAGGGTGGGCAACGAACTCTGCTACACCTGCCATCCCCAAGCCAAGCTCGGGTTGAGCAAACCTCACATCCATACCGCGGTCAAGAGCGGGCAGTGCGTGCTTTGTCACAACCCACACGCCTCCAACGCCGATCATCTCCTCAACGCGGAGGGACGCCAGGTCTGCTACCAGTGTCACGACGAGGCGGATTACACCCGGAAGGTCGTCCACAAGGTCCTGCAGACCGACGGGTGCTCCGCCTGCCATTCATCGCACGCCGCCGACCAGCCCAATCTCCTGGTCAAGGAGGAGAAGGCCCTGTGTTTGGGCTGTCACCCGGCGACTGCGCCGGCCTTCACCAAGGCGCACGGAGGCTACCCGGTCGAGCGGGCGTCCTGTTCCTCCTGTCACAGCCCCCACAGCTCGGCCCAACCCGTGCTTCTCAAGGCCAGCGTTCACGCGCCCGTCGCCGATTCTCAGTGCGACACCTGCCACATGGCGCCCACTTCCGAGAAGCCGTTCGGAGTCAACCAGAAGGCGGGCGAAATGTGCTCCGCCTGTCATTCGGCCGCTGACAACAAGGGGGCCGGGAAGGTGCAGCATCTTCCGTTCAAGGAGGGCCAGTGCCTCCTCTGTCACGATCCCCACGCCTCGAACAATGCGACCCTGCTCAAAGAAAAAGGGAACCGTCTCTGCCTGACCTGCCACAAGGAGAGGGAGGCCGCGGTCAGCTTCAAACACGCCCCGGTCGCGGGCGAGAAGGGGTGCCTGTCGTGTCACAGCGCCCATTCGACCGACCATCAGGGGCTGTTGACTGCGGAGGCCGGGTCCCTCTGCGTGTCGTGCCACGCGAAGACGAAGGAGGAGGTGGAGAAAGCGAAGACGCCGCATGCGCCCGCCGCCGCCTCCGAGTGCACCTCCTGCCACGACCCCCACGGCTCGAATGTCAAGGGCATCCTGAAGGACCGGATGGACCGCGTCTGCTACTCCTGCCACACGGACTCCGAGACCAATTTCGCGAAGACCTATGCGCACAAGCCGGTCCTGGACGGCGCCTGCTCCTCGTGCCACCAGTCGCACGGCTCCGATGGGAAGGGCCTGCTGATCGCCGAGGGCTCGAAACTCTGCGAGTCGTGTCATGCGGATCTCATGAAGCCGATCGAGGGCGGCGCCCGGCATACGCCTTTCGTCGACGGTATGTGCCTCGACTGCCACAACCCGCACGCGAGCAACGTCAAGGGCATGGCGGTGGAGAAGCTCGAGACCTTATGCGGGGCCTGCCATCCCGCAGTGAAGGACGCGGTGGCCGCGGGTAAGTCCAGGCACCAGCCGGCGCTTCGGGGCGAGTGCGCCGCGTGTCACAACCCGCACCAGACCGCCCTCCCCCGCCTCCTGCTGGCGAAGACTCCCGATCTGTGCCTCAACTGCCACAAGGAGCTGAAGGCGGCCATGAGCGGGAGACACGTCCATGCGCCGGCGGCCCGGGACTGTCTCCGCTGCCACACGCCCCATTCCTCCGGCGAGGACCGGCTGATGGCGAAGCCGATTCGGGAGGTGTGCGCGGAGTGCCATGACCTGCGCGCGGCGGCTTTCGGCGAAGCCCACATCCAGATCGAACCGACGAAAATGCACTGCGAGCGTTGCCACGACGCCCATGCTTCGAAGGAGCCGCACCTCTTCAAGAACAACGTCCATCCGCCGTTTGCCATGAAGTCCTGCAAGGATTGCCACCTGGCCCCGCCCGCGAAGGTCAACTGAGGAAACAACCATGGGTTTTCGTTTCAGCATCGCATGCGTGTCGGTGGCCGTGCTCTTCGGGGCGCCGCCGCCGGCCCGCGCGCAGCAGAATCCCTACCGTCTGAAGGAGCCGAATCAGACGAAAGCCTGCCTCGTCTGCCACACCGATTTCGAGCAGAAGCTGAAGAAGCTGTTCGTTCATACCGCGGTGAAGGCAGGTGATTGCTCGGGATGCCACGACCCCCATGTCTCATCCCATCCCAAGCTGCTTTCCGGAGCCTCGAAGGAGATCTGCTCCGGGTGTCATGACGGCGTCATTCCCGCGCAGGCGAAGAGCGTGCACAAAGTCGTCGCGGACGGGGACTGCCAGCAATGCCATGACCCTCACGCGTCCGACAATGCCGCCCTCCTGGTGAGGAAAGGCGACGAACTGTGCTTCGGCTGTCACAAGGAGATCGGAGAGGCGGTCACCAAGGCCAAGTTCAAGCACGATCCGGTGCGGAAGGGGTGCGTGAGCTGCCACAATCCTCATGCCTCCGACAAGTCGGCAAGACTCCTGAAGGACGCCGTGCCCGCGCTATGCCTGAAGTGCCACAGGCCGGACAGCCCGTCCTTTGTGGCGCGGCACCAGAAGTACCCGGTGGCCAAGGCGTCGTGCTCGACCTGCCACGATCCCCATGGTTCGAATCAGCCGGCCCTCCTCCTGGCCAACGTCCATGCCCCGGTCACCGCCGGGACGTGCAACAAGTGCCATGAAGGCCCGGATTCCGCCGTCCCCTTCGCCACGAAAGGCACGGGTTACGAACTGTGCAAGGGCTGTCACAACGACATGGTGAACGCCGTCATGGCGAAGCAGCGCCTGCACTGGCCGGTGGCGGACAAGAGGGCCTGCGTGAATTGCCACAACCCTCACGCGTCGAACCACGACAAGCTCGTGAAGGCCGAGACCCGGGAACTCTGCCGCGGCTGCCATCCGGACACTCTGAAGAGGATCGCGGCCCTGCCCGCGAAGCACGCGCCCGTGGATGGCGGTATGTGCATCGCCTGCCATTCGCCCCATAGCTCGAACGGCGTGTTCCTCGTGGACCAGCCTTCCATGATCAAGCTCTGCGAGCAATGCCACGACTACGAGCTTCACTCGGCCCACCCGGTGGGCGAGAAGGCGGTGGATCCGAGGAACAAGAACCTGCGCGTCGACTGCCTGAGTTGCCACAAGGGACATGGAACCGAATTCAAGCGGATGCTCCTGGCCGAGACCAACACAGAGATGTGCAGTTCGTGCCACAAGAAGTATGGGAGGTGAATCGATGAACAAGGTTTCCTGTGCGTGGCTGGTCGCCTCCGCCCTCATCATGGGAGACCTGCAGCCTGCGGCCGCCCAGGGCGCGAAATTCAGGCATCTGGTCTCGATGTACGTCGATGACCAGGGAGCGAGCCTCAACCTCCCCGAAGGCGTGGCCTGCGGCGCCAACGGTCAGGTCGTGATCGGCGATACCGGAAACGATCGGCTGGTCCGCCTCACGTTCCTGGAGAAGAAAGTGACGGGGGGAAGCGTGATCAAGATCCCGGAACTATCGGCGCCGTCGCGGGTGCAGCTGAACTCGAAGGGGGAGATTTACGCGCTCGATGCCAAGGAGCGGCGCATTGTCCACCTTGGTCCGGAGGGTGGCTTCAAGGATGTCCTCGCCTTCGAGGGGGCGCCGCCGCCCGCCACCTTTCTCCTGAAGGCCTTCGCCATCGATCCCGCCGACAACATCTACGCGCTCGATGCCGCCTCCGGCCGCGTCCTTGTGGCCAACCCCAAGGGACAGTTCCAAATGGCACTGCCGTTCCCCTCCGGCATCGGATTCGGCTCGGACCTGGCGGTCGACGCGGCGGGAGGTGTTCTCCTGCTCGATTCGATCAACCGAAGGATGTTCTTCGCCGACAAGGACGCCACGTCGTTCGCCACGCTCGGAGGAGACCTGACCGAGTCTCTGGCCACCATGCCGACCTACCTGACCACCAGCAAAGGGTCGACTTTCGTGGTGGAGGGCAGCGGAAGCAGGATTGTCAGTTTCCGGCGCGACGGGTCGTTCATGGCGAGGCAACTAACCCCTGGGTGGTCAGAGGGATCGCTCAATCACCCCTCCCAGATGTGCATCAACGATAAAGACGAGGTCTTCATCGCCGATCGGGATAACAGCCGGATCCAGGTATTTCAGTTGATCAGGTGACGGACCGGCCCCTCGGGCGCTTAATTCATATGGCTCATTCATTTGAGCCATCCGGCCTTGGTAGGCTGTGGCCAGAACGTATGAAGCCAAGAACCCTGGTCGCTGTCGGCGGCACGATCCTGACCCTCGGATGCCTCTGGGGGCTCGTGTACGCCCCCGCGGAAGTGTTCATGGGAGATGTGTACCGCATTTTTTACATCCACGTCCCCACCGCCTGGAACGGCCTGATGCTCCTGACCGCCGCCTTCGTGTGCGCGATCATGTACCTGCTAAAGGGCGATCTGATTTGGGACGATCGCCTGGAGGCCTCCATGGAGGCGGGGGTGGTGCTTTCCGCCCTGCTCACCATTCAAGGCTCCATCTGGGCGCGACCCACGTGGGGGGTCTGGTGGAACTGGGATCCGCGTCTCACCACCACCGCCATCCTGGTCTTCGCCTTCGCCGGCATCCTCGCCCTTCGAACCTCGCTCAAGGAGCCGCGCCGGCGCGCTATGGTCACGTCGGTCGCCACCATAGTGGCCGCCGCCGACGTGCCCCTCGTGTACTTCTCGGTCCGGTTCTGGAATTCGCTGCACCAGATCCAGTCGTCGCCGTCGACGGTCTCGGCGGCTTTCGTCTGGCCGCTCAGGGTGAATGCGATCGCGGTGCTGATCCTGATGGCCGGGCTGATCCAGCTTCGCTCGGAGACGGTGGCGAGACTCAGAGAGGCGGGCTCGGAGCCCCCTCCTCTGGATGAACCGGTGACCGGGGGGGCGGCAAAATGAGCGGCGAAATCGTCGGGGGCTGGGAATACGTCATCGCGGTGTACATCATTTCCGCGATCGTCTACGGAGGCTATGCGTATTCAGTCCTCCGCAGGGACAATGCTTCACGGTCCGCGATCAAGGAGACAAAGTCATGAGTTCAAACGATGGCAAGAAGCGAGTGGCTCTGGCTCTGGGTGCTTGCGCATTCGCGGGCACCCTTTTGTATTTCGTGGTCGGGGGTATCGGCAACAACCTCGTGTACTACTGGGGTCCCACCGAGGTCCTGGCCGCCGGACCCAAGGCCCAGGGCGCCTCGATCCGCCTCGGCGGTCTGGTGGAGAAAGGCTCGATCAAGAAGGGCGAAGGATCGAACATGAGCTTCACCGTCACCGACGGCAAGAAGTCGTTCCCGGTCCGGTGCACCTCCGTGCCGCCGCAAATGTTTCGCGAAGGCATTGGCGTCGTGGTCGAAGGTACGGTGGCGGGCGACGGGGTGTTCGAATCCCACCGCCTCATGGTTTCCCACGGCAACGAGTATCGGGCTCCCGACGACCCCGCGTCCATCAATCTGAAGAAGCTCATGGACTCCACGGAGGGGCTTGCCTCCTCTGACAAGAAGTAAGGGCGGGCTCTTCAAATGACTGCGTCGATCGGTCGGGGGCTCGTCCTCCTGTCGCTGTTGTGCGCGTCGGGAGGTGCGGTGGCGGCCTTCGCCGCCTTCCTCAAGAAGCGCGCCGACCTCACCACCATCGCGGTCCGCGCGGCCTACGGGTTCTCGCTCTCGATGTTCTTAGCGAACCTGTGGATGGTCGCGGGCCTGCTCCGAAACGACTTCTCCATTTCGTACGTGGCCCAGGTGGGCTCGACGAGCCTCCCCACCTGGGTGAAGATCGTGAGCCTCTGGTCTTCGCTCGAAGGATCGATCCTGTTCTGGGGCGGCGTTCTCGCCATCTACATCGCGGTCGCAACCCGAAGCCTGAACGACTCTCACGGCTGGGCCCGCCCGGCGGCCATCGGCTCGTGGCTCGTGTGCGCCACGTTCTTCGCCTTTCTGATCGCCGGTCCTGCACAGCCCTTCGGAACCGTCATCGATGTTCCGACCGATGGCCCGGGCCCGAATCCTCTGTTGCAGAACCACGTCCTCATGGCCATTCACCCGCCATTCCTCTATGGCGGCTATGTGGGCATGACCATTCCCTTTGGTCTCGCCCTCGCGGCCCTGATCACCGGACGGCTCACGCCCACCCTCCTCGGCACGCTCCGCACTTCCCTGCTGGCGCCCTGGACCTTCCTCACCGTGGCCGTGGTGCTGGGCGGCTGGTGGGCCTACGAGGTCCTGGGCTGGGGCGGCTACTGGGCCTGGGACCCCGTCGAGAACGCCTCCCTGCTTCCCTGGCTGACCGGGACTGCGGCCGTGCACTCGGCCATCCTCACCGAACGACGGGGGGTGCTCAAGGGCTGGACCCTGAGCCTCGTCATCGCGAGCTTCCTGCTCACCATTCTCGGTACCTTCATGACGCGCTCGGGAATCTTCAACTCCGTGCACGCCTTCAGCCAGAGCGAAATCGGCCCCACCATCCTCGCTTTTCTCGGTGTCGCCACCCTGGCGAGCGTGCTGCTCCTCGGCTTCCGCGTGGACCTGCTCAAGCCCGACAACGAGCTCGACCGGGGCGCCTCGCGCGACACCGCGTTCCTCGCCCAAAACCTGCTCTTCGTTCTGTTCACCTTCACCGTCCTCATCGGCACGGTGTTCCCCCTCGTCGTGGAGGCCGTGCGCAAGGTCCAGATGAGCGTCGGCCGCCCCTACTTCGACCGAATGACCATCCCCATCGGCGCCTTCATCCTGTTCGTGATGGGCGTCGGGCCGGCCCTGCCCTGGGGATCGAGTTCGAGTGAGGAATTGAAAAGGAGGCTCCTGCCGCCTTTGGGCCTCGGGGTCGCGGTCCTTCTCGCGGCGCTCGGCTACGGCATCCGAACACCCTGGACGCTCATCACCCTGTTCTTCGCGGGCTACACCGCCTGGGTCACCATCTTCGAGGCCCTGCGTCCGGTACGGACGCGGATGAAGTTCCGAACGGATGGATTCCTCAAGGCCTTCGCTCAGGACCTGTTCGGTCCGGGCCGGCGGCGGATGGCCGCGTACGTGGCTCACGCGGGGGCAGTCACCGCATTCATCGCCATCGCGGTATCGAGCACGAGCGGCCGGTCCCTGGAGCAGAATCTCAAACAGGGCGAGAGCATGACTCTTGGCCGGTACAGCCTCACCTTCGAAGGGATCGAGCACACCCAGGAGCCGAATCGGACCTCGGTCATCGCCCGCATCGGCGTGAAGAAGGACGGCAAGGACCTCGGAGCGCTTCGCCCCATGATGAATCAGTACGCCACTCGACGCGAATCGATCGGCACCCCCGATGTGCGCACCGGCCTCGTGGAGGATCTCTACCTCTCGGCCATGAACATCGACCAGGAAACCGGAACGGTCGGATTGCTCGTCCTCATCAACCCCCTCGTGAGCTGGCTGTGGATCGCGACTGTGATCATGGCCATCGGCGGCCTGCTGGCGCTCTTCTCCTCCGCGCGAGTGGGGCAGACGATCGAAGCGTCTCGGGAACTTCAAGCCGAGCCGGTGCGCTGAGTGTCTTTCTCTCCGCCTCTTTGAAAACGAGTTGATGCGATGAACAAGGGCGTGCTCGCAATTGGTCTGGCCGTCACCGTGCCCCTGATCGGCCTTCTGCTCGTGAACATCCATCGCGATCCGACATCGATCTCGTCCCCGCTCATCGAGAAGCCCGCCCCGGACGTGCGGCTTATGGAACTCTCAGGCGGCGGTTCGGTACAGTTGTCGTCGCTCAAGGGGCGTCCGGTGGTGGTGAACTTCTGGGCGACCTGGTGCATCCCCTGCGTCCAGGAACACGCGGCCCTGAGTGCGGGAGCGCGGGCCAACCCCGACGTGACGTTCCTCGGCGTCGTGTACGAGGACACCGCGGAGAATGCCCGAGGATTCCTGGCCCAGCGCGGAGCCGCGTACTCTTCCTATGCCGACGACGACGGAAAGGCCTCCATCGCCTTCGGGGTTTACGGGGTGCCGGAGACCTTCTTCATCGACTCGAAGGGCACGATCGTCGAGAAATTCGTGGGGCCGCTCGACGGGGACACGCTTCGGCAGAGACTGGCGGTGGCACGAAGATGAAATCTATGAAATCGCCGCTGCGATCGCGGGGTCGGCTCCGCGTCGCTCTGATCGCAAGCCTCGTCGCTTCTCCGTCCTTCCTTCGGGCCCAGGAAGCGGGCCCGAGCCTGAGTGCCGAGACAAAGTCGATCCTCGGCAGTCCCGACAAGGGCTCCGGCCTCGACGCGGACGTGATCTCGGTCCTGGGCCGGCCGGAGGACGCCAAACCCTCCGAGTCGGTGGTCAACGAGCGCGCCACCGACATCGCGGCGAAGCTTCGCTGCCCGGTTTGCCAGGGGGTGTCGATCGCCGACTCTCCTTCGAGCATGGCCACCAAGATGCGAGGGCAGGTTCGCGATCTCGTGACCAAGGGCTACAGCGAAGAGCAGGTGATGAGCTACTTCGAGCGTTCGTACGGCGAGTTCGTGCGGCTCGAGCCGCCTCTGCGCGGTCTGAACGTGATGCTGTGGATCCTTCCCGGACTGGTGCTTCTGGGCGGCGCGGTCTTTGTCTTCCGCAAGGCCAACCAGCCCCTGACCGCCGCAAACTCCGGAGCGGCCGCGGAAAGCGGTCCAAAGCCCACGGACGCGGATCCGGAACTCGCGAAGTACCTGGAGCGCATCCGGCGCGATTCGGGAACATCGTCGTAAGAGGAGAAGCCCCTTGGCCGCGGATTTCAGCTGGACGCCCCCACTCGTCGTTCTTGCCACCGGCGCCGTGGCCGGAGCCATGGTGGTGGCCGCGCGAGCGCGACGCCAGACCGCGCACGAGGCCTCGAAGGATTTCTCCCACCGTTCCGATCTGAAGCGCCGGTACGATGCCCTCATAAGGCGCCTCGCCGAAGGAGCCGGTCCCGACGAAAGAGCGGCCATCGAAATCGAGGCCGCGCAGGTCTTACGCGAGATGGAGACGGGCAAAGGACCCGGACATGTCCCCGCCCCGGCGCCTGGCGCCACCGCTCCAGACCCCCCAGCCGCTCCGGCACGGCCCGCCTCGGCCTGGGCCGGCTTCGCGTATGGCGTGCTCACCATGAGCATCCTCGGCGGCCTCTTCTTCCTCGCTTCCCAGGGATCCACGGAGCGCTCGTCGGGCGGCTCGCCCACGGGTGGAAACGGCATGGGCTCGGCGCCCGCGGCGACCGCGCCCCAGACCTCGGCCGCGGATGACGCCAATCTCAAAGCTCTCGAAGAGGCGGTCCGGAAGTCTCCCACCGACATCGCTCAGCGGATCGAACTCGTTCGCGCTTATCTGCAGCGGCGGGATCTCATGCAGGTCTTCGATCAGACCAAGGCGGTTCTCGAGATCGAGCCCGGGAATCCCTACGCGCTCACCTACCAGTCGCTGGTCCGGGTCGCCATGGGACAGGCGAACCAGGCGGAGACCACGCTCATCGCGGTGATCAAGAAGAATCCAGGCATCGAGGACGCCTACATCCACCTCGCCATCGCCCGCCTTCAGCTTGGAAATCCCAAGGGTGCCGAGGGAGCGATTCAGGCCGGGCAGAAACAGTTCCCCGAGGACAAGGAGCAGCTGGCCCGGGTGTTCGCCCAGATCTCCAGTTCGTCGAGCGAAAAGAGCGTCGAGGTTCCTGCCGACCACCCTGAAGTGCCGCCGGCCGCCATGGGCGAGGGGTCCGGGGCGATCGCTCCCTCGTCCGCTCAGCTCGTGGTGGTGGTCGATCTTCCCAAGGGAGTCACCGTGCCCAGCAACGCGATTCTCTTCGTGATCGTGCGCGAGGCGGGCCTCGAAAGCGGCCCGCCCTCCGCGGTGAAGCGCGTCCTCGCGGTCAACTTCCCCATCACGGTGACGGTCACCGAAAAGGACTCCATGTCCGGAGAAGGACTTCCGGGGCTCGTCCGCATCGATGCTCGGGTGGACCGCGACGGCGATCCGCTGACCAAAGATCCTCAGGACCCGACGGCGACCGAAGAGAACGTCCGACCCGGCGGCGGCCAGGTCCTGCTCGTTCTCACCCCCGGCAAAAAGTAGCAGGGCCTGCGGCAATTTCGACAGGCTGAAGCCACTCATGCGCCGACAACACATTCAGGAGAACCCCATGAAACGCGTTGCTGCGCTCACCTCGCTGCTTCTCGCCGCCTCGGTCTCGTTCGCCTCGGAGGAAACCATCACCTTCAAGAGCGGAACCGAAAACGTGTCGGCCTTCCTTGCGAAGCCCGACGGCCCCGGCCCCTTTCCCGCGGTGATCGTCCTTCACGAATGGTGGGGCCTCGACGCCTGGATCAAGGATCAGGCGCGGGCGCTCGCAAAGGAAGGCTACGCGGCGCTCGCGGTGGACCTCTATCGGGGCAAGGTGACCGCGAGCCAGGAGGAGGCTCACCAGCTCATGATGGGCACGCCCGTCGATCGCCAGACGCGGGACATGAAGGCGGCCTTCGCCACTCTCGCCGCACGCAAAGACGTGGTGAAGACCAGGATCGCTTCGCTCGGCTTCTGCATGGGCGGACGGAACTCTTTCACTCTCGCCATCGAGGAGCCGACGCTCGCGGCGGCCATCGTCTACTACGGCGCGCCTCCCACCGACCCCGCGTCCATCGCGAAGATCAGGGCGCCCATGCTGGGCAACTTCGGCGGGGACGACGAAGGCCCCTCGCCGGCGCAAGCGAAGGAATTCGAGGGCGCGGCGAAGAAGGCCGGAAAGACCTTCGACCTTAAGGTGTACCAAGGTGCTCCCCATGCTTTCGCGAATCCCAACAATCCCTGGAAGGGCTATCGCAAGGACGCGGCAAACGACGCCTGGACGCGCACCACGGGCTTCCTGCGGCGTTACTTGTTCACTCGATAAGGGCCTCCAAAAGAAAGGGCGAGGAGGCTAGAAAAGCCCTCCTCGCCGCAGCCCGCCTCCGGTCACAGACCGGGCGATGCGTCGGATCGACCTAGAACGCGATCTTGGCGCCGATCTGAATGCTCCGGGCGTCATACGCGCTTGTCGCGCACGGTGTCACGGCCGGGCTGCCGCACTGGATGATCGCCGGTGGAATGGCGGTGGTCGGATTGCCGAGAGCGTCGGTCGCCACCACGCGGTTCACGCCGGAAATATTCAGCTTGTTGAAGAGGTTCTTGGCCTCGGCAAAGAGCTCCAGGCGGCGCTTCCCGAAGGGAATGAACCGGACGTAGCGCGCGTCCACGTTCACGACCTTGCCGAAGCGACCGGTGTTGCGGCCAATTCCGAGGGGGCGGTCATTCGCGGCGTTGCCGTCGTTGTTCAGATCACGGTTGGTGCGGATATTGAAAGGCAGGCCGCTGTTGGCCTGGATGATGAATCCGAGCTGGTTGTTGTTGGCGAGCTTGGCGCCGAACCCGTTGCCCGACACCTTGGGCTGAAGAAGGCTCGAAAGCGCGAAGGTGTGGGTCTGGTTGAAGGGAGCCACGCCCTTGTCGCGGCTGATATTGCTCGGATCGGAGATGCGGTCATCGCCGGTGGCGAGGACGTAATTGGGGAACGGCGCGTTGTCCGTGCTCTTCGCGTAGGTGTAGTTCGCCTGCATCTGCCAGCCCTTGCGCATGCGCTTGCTCATGGTCACGGTGAGCGCGTTGTAGGAACCCTCGCCGACGGACTGGAGAACGTCGATCGCGTTGAACGTGCCGTTCGGGCGCGTCGACGAGTAGATCGGCCTCCCGTCGGACAGGGTGTTGCCGCTGGGGGTGAGGTTGGTGTCGAGCTGGACCGGCATGTTGCGGTTGAGCGAGTTGATGTAACCGAGGCTCACGGACAGGTCGTCGCTGAGGGCGCGCTCGATCTGGATGTTCGAGAGCAGGGACCACTGGGTGTCGAAGTTCGGGTCGATGGCGGAGACACCCTGCTTCGGAGCGGAGGCGGCCGTGATGCTCGCGGGGAAGGCCGGGGCGCCCGCGACCGCGGGTCCGCCGGTGAAGGTGTAGGACTTGGGGTCGCCGTTGCGCAGGATGGCGTCTTCGTACGTGTTCAGCTGCGGCGGCTCGTACATGATGCCCGAGGAGGCACGCAGGACAGTCTTGCTCTCGGCGTCGAGGGCCCAGGAGAAGCCGGCGCGGAAGGCCAGATTGTTCTTGTCGTCCTTGAACGACTGGGAGAGCGGATTGGCGGCGAAGACGCGGGAATCGGGCACGTTGAAGAGGTCATAGCGGGCGCCGTAAAGCAGCTTGAACCGCGAGGACAGCCAGATATCGTCCTGGATGAAGAGGCCAATGAACTTGGACTTGTAGGACGCGGTCGGGTCGCCGAGGTCCTGGGTGTAGGAGGTATAGCCCCGGGGCGCCAAGCCGCTCTTCGCCGCGTTGTAGGCGGCCACGGAGGTGAACGAGTAGATCGCGCGCAGCGTGTTCTGGCGGGTGTCGGCGATGTTCTGGAAGTCGATCCCGGCCTTCATCGAGTGCTTGCCGACCGTCCACGAGAAGTTGTCCACGATCTGGAAGATCTTCGTGTTGAAGATGAAGCCCGCGCTGGTGGTGCCGTCGAGCGGAGAGCCGAAGTTCAGGGCTTGCACGCCTGTGATGTTGATCGCGGGCCCGGTGATCGATGGGTCGCTCGCGACGCGCGACTGGTCGCGCACCGCGTACTGAACCCGGAGTTCGTTCAGACGGCTGCCGCCAAACTGCGAGATGAGCTGAGCCGAAGCGGTGTTCATCTTGTCGTTGAAGTCGGTGCCGCGCTGGATGGTGTTGGCGCCGCCGCCCACGTTGTAGGGAGAGTCGTTCTTGAACCAGAACTCGCGGAGAGACAGCTTATGAGACGAGTTGATCTGGTGGTCGATCTTGGCGATCGCGAAGTGGACCTTCTGGGTGGCGGGCATGACACCGGCGCCAACCGCCTGGGCCGAGGTGAGACCGACGGCGCTGAAGTTGTCCTGGACCGACTGCTGGATGATGCGGTCCGCGGACAGGTCGCGATCCACATACTCATAGCCCACGTAGTAGTGAGTCCGGTCCTTCTTGATGGGGCCCCCAAGGGTGAAGTTGTAGTTGTTGACGTGGGTATCGGGCTTCTTGGTTCCGGTGAAGTAGAACGGGGTCTCCGAAAAGTTCTTGCGGCGGAAACGGAAGCTGGCCGTGCCGGCCACCGCGTTGGCGCCGGAGGGAGTGATCGCGTTGTAGACCATGCCCGTGGTCTGGCCAAACTCGGGGGCGAAGCCTGAGGTCACGACCTTCACTTCCTTCACCACGATTTCGGAGATGGGCAGGAGCCGCAGGCCCGCGCGATCCTTCTCGGTGTTGGTATTGCCGTCGATCTGATAGTTCACGTGCATCTGCGAGCCGTTGCCGTTGATGCGGGCCGCGCCGAACTCGTTGTTCTCATAGCCGGTGACATTCGGCTGGAGGAACGCGAAGTTGTAGGGGTTGCGCGAGACCAGGGGCAGGTTCTTGATTTCCGCCTCGGAGATGGTTCGGCCGATGTCGATCTTGCCCGGGTTCGCGACCGGGGATTCGCCCGTGACCACGACGGTCTCGGTCATCACGCCGGTTTCGAGGATGGCGTTCACCACCACGTTCTGGCCGGCGGAGAGAGTGAAGCCGGCGCGCTCGTAGGTCTTGAAGCCGGTGATCTCCACCCGCACCTTGTAAGCACCGAGGGAGAGCAGGGGAGCGCGATAGTTGCCCGACGCATCCGTGACGTAGGTCTTGGTCTCGCCGGTGCTGGTGTTGGTGACGGTCACGTTGACGCCGGGAAGAACGCCACCGGATGAGTCTTTGACCACGCCCTCGATCAGGCCGTTCATGGCTTGCGACTGGGCGAACGCGCTGGTCGAGACCAGAAGCGCCACCGCCGCGACAAGAAATTTGCGAAACATCTTTTGAACTCTCCTAATTATTGATTTGTGGCGCCACGCAGGCGCTTTTGGGAAGCCCCTGCCGTCCTCGGGGGCGTCCTCGATGTATTGGATTTTCGGTATTGTAGTCTCGCGATGGCGGCAAGCCCCAAACCTGAAGAGAGCCCTGCGCAGGGGCCTGAGAAAACAGAAGATCTGCGCGATCTCGGGTTCGGATCGCGGGTTCTCGACCGCGAACACACGCGGTTCCTGAACCGCGACGGAACGTTCAACGTCGTTCGCCTCGGCCTGCCGTGGTGGAAGTCCCTGAACCTCTACCACACCCTCGTGACCTGCTCCTGGTGGACCTTTTATGGCCTCCTGTGCGCTGGGTACCTCGCGGTCAATCTCCTGTTCGCCGCGGGCTATCTCGCCTGCGGACCGGACGCCCTCGCGGGCGCCGACTCGATCACCATCCACGACCGCTTCTTCGACGCGTTCTTCTTCAGTGTTCAGACCCTCGCCACGATCGGGTACGGCGCATTGTCGCCCAGGGGTCTTGCCGCCAACGTGCTCGTCGCCATCGAGGCCCTGATGGGCCTGCTCGGGGTGGCGCTTGCCACCGGCCTATCGTTCTCGAGGTTCGCGCGACCCCAGGCCAGGATTCGCTTCGCCGAGAGGGCGGTCGTGGCTCCCTACAAGGATGGCTGGGGATTCATGTTCCGCCTCGCGAACGAGCGCTCATCGCAACTCGTCGAGGTTCAGGCCACTGTAGTCCTGTCCCTCCTCGTGGAGGGGGCGGCCGGCCAGAAGACCCGCAAGTTCGTCCCCTGCCATGGCCCTGGGAGACGCCGAGATCTTCATCGTGATGAGCGCCTTCGACGAGGCCTCGTCCCAGACCGTTCACACGAGAACCTCGTACAAGGCCTCGGAAATCGTCTTCGGCGCGCGCTACCAGGACATCTTCGTCGGGTCGGGCGACAAGCCCACCATCGACATGTCCGTTCTGGGCGCGGTGACGCCGGTCTAGGTCGCTCTGCGGATCAGGGCGTCACCGTTCGCCTCCGGAGTGAGTCCCACGAACACCGCAACCAGGAATGCAGCCGTCCGTGGCCAGCGGCGCAGAGGAGCCATCGCCGCGGTGCCCAGGAAAGCCGCTGACCCAGACCGGAGAGGCGTTACGAACCCTTCGGCATTCCAGGAACGATTCCGTGCTCGGATTCCAGGCGCTCGAGGGCGGCGATGCGGACGGGGCGGCGCACATCGTGATCGGTCGGATGGTAGCCCCGGCCGACCTCGGCGAGCTTGCCGCGGTGCATGAGGTTCTCCCGGTCGATAATCAGCTCCGCGCGCGAGGTGCCCACGAGGTCGTTCTCGCGGCTCATCAGGATCGCCTCTTCCGGGCAGGCGTCGACGCAGAAGCCGCAATAGACGCAGCGGAGCAGGTCGATCTCGAAACGGGTCGGGTATTTCTCGATCTTCTTTTCGGGGCGCTCGCCCGACTCGATGTAGATGCATTCGGCCGGGCACACCGTCGCGCACATATAGCACGCGACGCATTTCGGCGTGCCGTCCTCGCGTGCGGTCAGAAGGTGGACTCCGCGGTAGCGGCCGGAGATGTTGCGCTTCTTCTCGGGATACTCGATGGTGGCGGAGCGGCCCTTCACGAAGAGCGTCTCGAGCATGTTGCGCAGGGTCAGCCACATCCCATAGAGGATCGGGTAGTACCCGGGGTGGGTGTCGCGGTTGACGGTGATGACGCTGGAGGCCATGGTGTTTCCGGTCTTCCCTTAAGCCGAAGCCTGCGCCTGGGCGCGATTCGCGGACGGACGGCCCTTCGGGCCGAGGCTGCGATGAGTGAGATCGGCGTAGGCCTTCGTCTCGGCCGCCATCTCCACGAACACGTCGGCGGCGGTGGCGGCGTTGATCGGCTTGCCGAGACGCGTGAGCAGATCGAGGGCGATCTCCCACCGCGGCTTCGCTTCGCCGGGCGCTTCGAACGCGCGCTTGAAGCGCTGGACCCGCTGATCGAAATTTGTGAAGGTGCCGTCGGTCTCGGCCCATACCGCGGCGGGAACGAGGGCATGAGCGGCCACGAGGTGCGGCCCCTGGTGCGTGGCGATCGCCACCACGTAGGCGACGTGCTTGGCCGCTTCAGCAACCGCCGCGTTGCGCAACATCCCGCCGTCTTGAAGGACCAGAACCTGAACCTTGCCCGCCTTGCAGTCGGCCAGGAGAGCGTCGACCCCGGTCACGCCCAGGCCGAGATTCAGAAGCCCCTGGGTGTTGGGATGCCGGTCCTCGCGCTGAAGGATCTCATCCTTGCGGACGTTGACCTTGTCCTGCGGATTGCCGACCCGGAAATCGAGCCGGCCACCCACGGCAAGGGCGAGCTTCTTGAACGCGTAAGCGTCCTCGTTGCTCGCGCGCGGGGAGGCGAGGAACGCCGAAGCCGCGCCCGCGGCCTGGAGCTTGGCCACGACCTCATCGAGCAGTTCGGACGGCGACGCGACCGCACCGCCGGCCCGATGCGCGGTGGTCACGCGGCCGGTCCCGATGATCTTGTAGAGATCCCGGCCGGGATCGCACAGCCATGACTTGTTGACCTCGACGTTACGACGCGGGCGGAAGCGATAGGCCTCGCCGTCGCGATGGTCGATCGTCATGTTGCAGCCGGTCGAGCAGCCCGGGCAGATCGAATCTGTTTCCTTGAGGAACCAGACCCGCATCTTGAACCGGAAGTCCTTGGAGAGGAGCGCGCCCACCGGACACACGTCCACGAGGTTGCCCGCGTACTCGTGGGTGATGGGACCGCCGTTGTACGTGGAGATCTGGGTGGAACCGCCGCGGTTCACGAATTCGAGCAGGTTGGTCTTGGTGACCTCCTTCTCGTATCGGATGCACCGCGAGCACACCACGCAGCGTTCGGCGTCGAGCATGATCGGACCGATGTCCACCACCTTGCGCTTGGCGATTTTCTCTTCGAGGACGGTGCGGGAGTCATGGAGGCCGTTGTCCATGTACTGGTCCTGCAGGTAGCACTCGCCCGCCTGATCGCAGACCGGGCAGTCGATCGGGTGATTGACGAGAAGGAACTCCAGGGTGTTCTTCTGGGCCTCCTTCGCCTTCTCGCTCGTGACCTGAGTCTTCACCACCATGCCCTCGGTCACCGGGGTGCCGCAGGCAATCTGGAGTTTCGGGAACTTCTCGATCTCGACCATGCACATGCGGCAGTTGCCGTCGACGGGCAGGTCGTCGTG
>JANMVV010000129.1:0-2775 GCA_031392925.1 Vicinamibacteria bacterium | reverse complement strand
GGCGCGGGTGATGGCCTGGCGGATCCACCACGTGGCATAGGTCGAGAACTTGTAGCCGCGGCGGTACTCGAACTTATCGACCGCCTTCATCAGGCCGATGTTGCCTTCCTGAATGAGGTCGAGGAACTGGAGGCCGCGGTTGGTGTACTTCTTGGCGATGGAGACCACGAGTCGAAGGTTCGCTTCGACCAGTTCCCTCTTCGCCTCCCACCCCCTCAACCGTCTCGATGTTGGAGGGGAGACGCGCTGCTCACTCTGGGCGTGCCGCGATTGTAGCGAGCTCACCCCCCTCACTTTCGCGCGTCAACCTGGCTTGGCACCGTTGGACCGCAGAGAGTCCTGGGGGACAGAGCCACTGCCTGAGCCAAGGGTGGTTCCAAAGCGCTCGAGTCGACTCACCGCACATTCATGACGCAGGACCCTTTTTCCGGAAGAAGGTGAAGTAGCGTCAGCCGAGCGCACAGCAACGGAGAGACCCATGCACACTCAAGCCTCATCAACGAACTGTTCACCAAGCTCGTTTTCGCTGCTCTCGCGGAAGTCATGGCCAACCGCCGCCTGGTGTCTGGTCGCCCTGATCCCCACCGCGAATGCCCAAGGGACCGGGGACGAAGCGAAGAAGGCGATGCTGGCCCGCGCCAAGGCGGTCGAAATCGCAACGCCCTATCTCCCCCCTCCTGGCGACGCGCTCTCGCACAACACCTCGGGCTTCGCCAAGATCATGTGTTCGGCGGTGTTCATCACCGGTCTCGATCCCGACTTCGCGGCGGAGAACGTCGGCTACTTTGTTGCGCCCTACGCCGAGCGTAGGAGGGTCTCCAAGCCGGTCGTCGATCGAGCCGCAAAGACCGTCTCCATCACTCTCCCTAACGGCGTGGTTCGCACTGCGGTGTACACCGGAGGTCAGGGTTGCATCACGTACCCCGAGGGCAAGAAGGAACTCTTCTTCAAGCCAATCAACGTGCCGACGTCCTTACCCGATCCAACCAAGCAGGCCTGGCCCATGGGCGACGTTCTCGACACCTCGACGCTTCCCAAGGAAATCAACCAGGCGAAGCTCAACGCGGCCGTGGAGGCTGCCTTCGACCCGGCCGGAATGACCGCCGCCTTCGTGGTGACGTACAAGGGCCGCCTGGTCGCCGAGCGCTATGGCCAAGGCATCACTCACACCACTCCGCTTGAGAGCTGGTCGATGGGCAAGAGCCTGACCGGCACTTTGATTGGACGGCTGATCCAGCAAGGCGCCTACAAACTCTGGGATCCGGCACCGATCCCCGAGTGGCAAAAGACTCCTGGTGATCCACGGGCAAAGATCCGCATCGGCGACATCATGAGGATGTCGAGCGGCCTTCGAATCAGAGCACCTCAAGACCCCGATTTCGATCCCGCCCTCGGCTATCCCGATCACCTCTACCTCTACACGGGGGGAGCGAACTCCTACAAGTACGCGGCCAGCCGCCCCCAACAGTGGCCGCCCAATACCATCGGCCGCTATCGAAACACGGATCCGGTACTCGGCGGCTACCTCGTGCGTCTGGCCGTCGAGAAGCGCGGCGAGGACTACTTGTCCTTCCCACGTCGCGCCCTGCTCGACAAGATCGGCATGCGCACGATGGTGATGGAGACCGACCCCTACGGAAACTTTCTGACTCAAGGCTATGAATTCGCATCAGGTCGAGACTGGGCGCGGCTGGGCAATTTGTACCTCCAAGACGGCGTTTGGAACGGTGAGCGCCTGCTGCCCGAGGGCTACGTGGAGTACGTGAAGACGATCGCCCCGGCGTGGCAGGCGGATGGACGCCCGGTCTACGGCGGCGGTTTCTTCTGGGTCAACGGAGACGGCGCGGACGCGGTGCCAAAGACCGCGTTCTCGATGCGCGGCGCGGGCGGACAGTCGACCATGATCGTTCCCACTCACGATCTGGTCATCGTGCGCCTCGGCCACTACAAAGGCGAGAGCGCTGGCGACAAGGCGCTCGACCGAGCCTACGCGTTGCTCATGGAAGCGTTCCCGAACCATCCTTGAAAGTCACGGGTTGAGACCGGGAACGCGCTTGAAAGCATCCTCGGGCCGAAGGGACCGAGGGGGTTTGTGGGGCTAAGCACGGCCGTGGGTTGGCGAACTGCGGCCCCCATTAGACGATGCTGCCTTCCAGGAAGGCCTTGAGCTTGCGGCTGCGCGACGGATGGCGCAGCTTGCGGAGCGCCTTCGCTTCGATCTGCCGGATGCGCTCACGCGTGACCGCGAAGTTCTGGCCGACCTCTTCGAGGGTGTGCTCGTTCCCTTCGCCGATGCCGAAGCGCATCTTGATGACGCGCTCTTCGCGAGGCGTTAGCGTCTTGAGGAGCGCTTCCGTCTGCTCGCGCAGGTTCACGTCGATCATGGCTTCGACCGGCGACACCGCGTTCTTATCCTCGATGAAATCGCCCAGATGCGAATCTTCCTCTTCGCCGATGGGCGTTTCGAGGGAGATCGGCTCTTGCGCGATCTTCATGACCTTGCGGACCTTGTAGACCGGGATGTCCATGCGCTTCGCCACTTCTTCCGAAGAGGGCTCGCGGCCGAGTTCCTGGATCAACGCGCGCTGGGTGCGGACGAGCTTGTTGATGGTCTCGATCATGTGCACCGGGATACGGATGGTGCGGGCCTGGTCGGCGATGGCGCGGGTGATGGCCTGGCGGATCCACCACGTGGCATAGGTCGAGAACTTGTAGCCGCGGCGGTACTCGAACTTATCGACCGCCTTCATCAGGCCGATGTTGCCTTCCTGAATG
>JANMVV010000110.1:0-7855 GCA_031392925.1 Vicinamibacteria bacterium | reverse complement strand
GCAGGGGTGGTAGTTGGAGGACGGGGTTGCTTCGGGCCGCTACCTACGGACTTGGGCCCTCGCAATGCGGCTCCTCGCTTCTCGCTGTTAGCCTCACCCTTGGCGTGAATCGAGAATCAATGCTGTCCGGATGGGGGCGTGTCTTCGGGCCGGGACGCGAGGTGTGTTCCGAGGACATCGAGACGATCACCGAGGGCGCGACCCTCACTCGCGGCCTCGCCCGCTCCTATGGCGACTCGTCCCTTCCCGACGTCCGGGACGGCGTGGTCGCCTCATCCCGCCTGGCCGACCGGATCCTCTCCTTCGACGAGACCACCGGCGTCATCAGGGCCGAAGCGGGTTTCTCCCTGCTGCAACTCAACCGCGCCTTCTGGAGGCGCAACTTCGCCGCACCCGTGGCGCCGGGAACGCAGTTCATCACCCTGGGCGGGATGGTCGCGGCGGACGTCCACGGCAAGGACCATCACGCCACCGGCGGCTTCGGCGCTCACGTGAGCGAGTTGCGGATGCGGCTCGCGAGCGGCGACATCATCACCGCGTCGCGCGCCGAGAACGTCGACCTCTTCAAGGCCACCATCGGCGGCATGGGCCTGCTCGGCCACATCCTCGACGTCACTTTCAAGCTGCCGAAGATTTCCTCGCCCTGGGTGGCCATCGAGACCGAGAAGATGCCGGACCTCGACTCGTATCTCGGCGGCCTCAAGGACGCGGCGAAGCGCTTCCCCTTCACCATGGGCTGGATCGATACGCTGGGCGCCACCGGCAGACTCGGACGCGGCATCCTGATGCGGGGCCGATGGGCCACCGCCGAAGAAGGGAGGCCCGGCGTACCGCAGGCGCGGCAACGCCCGGGCCTGCCTTTCGTCCTGCCCGAGTTCGCCATCTCGCGTCTGACCGTCTCGGCTTTCAACGCGCTCTACTACGGCCTCCATCCCTCGACCATTCGCCGGAAGGTCGAACACCCCGAGACGTTCTTCTACCCGCTCGACGCCATCCGCCATTGGAACCGCGTCTACGGCCGCCGCGGGTTCACCCAGTACCAGTGCGTCATTCCGGAGTCTGCGGGGAGTGCAGGCGTCCAGAGCTTCGTCGAGCTGCTCCGACGAACCGGCGGCAGCTCCATGGTCTCCGTCATCAAGGACTGCGGCGACGAGGGAGAGGGAATGCTCTCCTTCCCCATGAGGGGCACGTCGGTGGCCGCCGACTTCCCGGCGCGCGACGACGTGCAGAGGATCGTCGACGCCCTGAACGCGCACCTCATCGAACTCGGGGGCCGGGTGTACCTCGCCAAGGACCGCTACACGCGCGCCGCTGACTATCGGCGCATGGACAAGCGGGTCGACGCGTGGCTTGCGATCAAGAAAAAGTACGACCCATTGGGCCGACTTCGCAGCGCGCAATCGACGAGACTGGAACTCACATGAAAGTGGTGATGCTGGGCGCGACCCGCGGGATCGGCCGGTCGCTCGCGCGACTGCTGGCGTCGCGCGGCGAGTCCATCCACATTCTCGGCCGCAACCCCGACGATCTCGCGAAGTGCGCCGAAGATCTACAGGTCCGCGGCGCCGCCGGGGCCACCTCGAGCCGGTGCGACCTGATGGCCCCGGCCACCTTCGGCCCCGCGCTGGAAGCGGCCGATGCGGCACTCGGCGGGTTCGACACCGTGATCCTGAGCGCGGGTCTGTTCGGTACCCAGGACGAACTCGCGAACGATCGCGCCCGCGCGGCCGCGGTTCTCACCGCGAACTTCGGAAACTCCGTCCTGTTCTGTGAAGAAGCGCGGGTCCGCCTCCTGGCCCGGGGCGGTGGCCGTCTCGTCGCCTTCTCGTCGGTCGCGGGCGAGCGCGGACGCAAGTCCGTGGTGATCTACGGAGCTACCAAGGCCGGCCTCTCCGCGTACCTCGAAGGTCTCGATCATCTCTATCGCGCCCAGGGTCTCATCACCACGACGGTGAAGCCCGGTTTCGTGCGGACGTCGATGACCCAGGGCCTTAAGGAACCCCCTTTCGCGGGCGACCCCGACGATGTCGCGAAGACGATTCTCTCCGCCATCCTGCGCGGCGCTCCCGTGGTCTACGCGCCGCCGATCTGGGCGCTGGTGATGATGGTCATCCGCGCCCTGCCGCGGGCGGTGATGCGCGCCGTGAAGTTTTAGAAGGACCATGGACTCAACGTCGCTGCTGGTGGCGGCCACCGCGATCGGCGCGCTGGCGTTCTTCGCCCGTACCGCCGTTCTGCTCGGACGCGAGCCGGGCGGGGTCGACTCCTGGTACTACCTCTGCTACGCGCGGGCGTTTCGAAGGGCGCCGGGGCTCCGGGTCAGGCTCCCGCAGTACCTGCTTCAGGATCCGGAACAGTCCTACGCGCCCATTTTCCCTTCTCTGCTCGCGCTGATTCCCGAGAGGATCCTGGCCCGGATCTTCTGGGCCATCTCGCCCGGCATCGATTGCCTGACCCTGATCCTCCTCTTCCTGCTCGCCCTCAAGCTGACCGCGGCGCCCACCGTGGCCGTGATCGCGGCCCTCGCCTACGCGGTTTCGCCGACCCTCATCTCTGAAACCCGGGCTCTCTCGCCGCGCAGCTTCGGTGTCCTCCTTCACGCGGTCAGCCTGGTGCTCCTCCTCCGCGCCAGCATCGGCATACCGCACTGGACCTGGACTACGAGCGCGCTCGTGGCCGGCGCGTTCGTCTACCTTTCATCAGCCACCGCGAGTGCTTCTTATGTCTTCGTGGCGGGCGCGCTCACCGTGGTGCTCGGGGAGCCGCGCCACCTCCTCATCGCGCTTGCGGCGATGCCGATCGCCTGGGTCGTCTCCCTCGGACATCTTGGGCGCGTCTTTGCGAACTACGCGCACGCCGTCCGCTACTGGGTCCGTCACCGGAAGCTCTTCGGATCCCACCCTATTCTCGATTCGCCCCTCTACGGCGGGCCGCGGGAGCGTTCCACTTCGAGGCCGCGGGAGCTGGGGTTTCTCGGCCAGGGCCTCGGCCCGCAGATGCTGCGACTGCTGGGCGAGAATCCCTTCCTCCTCGTCCTTCCCCTGGCCAGAGCCTCGGGCGGAGCGTGGCCCGAAGCGCTTTTCGTCTGGGCCGCCTCGATCTCGGCCTTCGCGGTGATCTCCACCGTGGTCTGGCCCCTTCGGGCCTTCGGGCCCGGGCGGAACTACATGAAATCCGCGATCTTCCCCACCGCTTACATCCTGGCCGCCGCGATCGGCACTCCGAAGGGCCTGCTGAGCGCGCCCGGGCTCGCGACGCTGGCGGCCCTGGGCGCGAGCATGATCTCCGTCATCTTCTTCCTCATCTATATGCGCGGCAAGAAGAACGAGCTCACCGCTCACGTGCCGCCCGGCCTTCGCGCCCTGGCGACCCGCCTCGCGACGCTGCCTCAGAGCGGCGTCGTCTGCCTGCCCGGCGGATACAGCGACTACATCACGTACAAGACCGAGCGGCCGGTTCTCTGGGGAGGCCACAGCGGGTCGCTCGACAAGTTCGAACTCGTTTCGCCGGTGTGGCGAGAACGAGTCGAGGATGCCGCCCGACGCCTCGGCGTCGGGTATCTGATCGTCGAGCGATCATGGGTGGATCCGGCCTTGCTCGCCCTGGACTCGGGCTGTGCGCTGGTCGCCCACGAGCAGGGCTTCGACCTCTTCGACCTCCGAGGCACCCCTTCGTGATGACATCGAACGCCCCTGACGACCTCACTCTCTTCACGCTGCACATTGTCCTGGTCGAGCCGGAGATCCACTTCAACACCGGGAACGTCGGCCGCACCTGCCTCGCCACCGGAGCGAAACTCCATCTCGTGAAGCCCCTCGGCTTCTCCCTCGACGACGCGCGGGTGAAACGGGCCGGCCTCGACTATTGGCCCGCCGTGAATCCAGTGGTGTGGGAGAGCTTCGAGGCCATCGAACCCGTGCTGTCAAAGCTCGGCAGACCGGTCCTCTTCTCCGCCGAAGCGACGAGGTCGTACTGGGACGCCTCGTATCTCGGACCCACGGTTCTCGTCTTCGGCCGCGAGAGCACCGGCCTGAGCCCATTCATCCGCAACAAGTATCGCGACTCGCTGCTGTCCCTGCCCCAGCAACCCGGCTCGGTCCGATCCGTCAACCTCTCAAACGCAGTGGCCGTCGCAGCGTATGAGGTACTGCGCCAAAGGCGGTAGCCACTATCAGTACGTGCAGCGGGGAGCACCCCCTCTCGTCATTGCGAGGGCCCAGTCCGTTTCGAACCGGCCCGAAGCAACCCCCTCCAGCCACGACCAGGCTTGCACGGCCTGCGGGCCGGTAGTTGTCGGAAGGGGTTGCTTCGTCGCTCTACATATCGATGGGCTCCTCGCAATGACGAGAGGGGGTACTTCTCGCTGCACGGGCTGATCGGGGGTTACTTGACCGCGGGCCAGAGGCTCGCGTCCATCAGGGCCTCGGGATCCACGTTGAGTGAGTGCAGGTACACCGAGAAGCACAGGTGCGGGGTGAGGGCTCCGATGCCCGTCTTGCCCGACGTTCCGACCGCGGTGCCCTGATTCACCACATCCCCTTCGCGCACGCTCACGTGGGTGAGATGCGAAAGGACGCTCACCAGGCCGCTGCCGTGGCCGATCACCACGGTCTCGCCCGAAAAGACCAGGCTGCGCGCGAGCAGAATGATCCCCGAACCGGGTGCTTTGACCGTGGTTCCAGCAGGCACGTCGTAGTCGACGCCGCGATGATGCTCGCCGATGAGACCGTCCTTGACCGGCCCCATCTCCACGCCGTAGTCCTCGGCGCCGCCGAAGGGAAAGACGATGGGCGCGTCGACGGGAGGACGCAGCGGACCCGATTGATAGGCCGGGAGGTCGCGCGTCCGGATGGCGCCGAGGAGGAAGCGTCCATGACCAAGCGCGGTCTGTGTGGCGGCGGAGGCGAGGGCATCGGGCGCCAGAGTGCGCGGTCTCGTGGGCCTTGCCACCGCGGTCACCACGACCATCAGGCTGACCGAACCCCCACTGCGTCGGCCACCCGGGAAGTAGAGGCTCAACTTGTGCTCGGCGGGCTCGGTGTCGAGAGCCACGGGGATGAGGCCGAAGAGCCTCCCGTCCTCGAGGGCGAGGGAACCGCGGCGGCCGTCGAGCAGCGTGTTCGCGGAAGCCCAGCGACCGCCTCTGACCAGGATCGGGAAGACGCCGCCCGGGCTCGCGCGCCCGGTCTGCACTTCGACCACGGTGCGGCCGTAGGGCTTGGTGAGAAGAGGAGGAGCGGTCGGGGCAAAAGGCGGAGCCTGGGCCGCCGCACCTGGGCCGGAGCCGGCCAGCAAAGCGAGGGCGGCGATCAGCCCCCAGAAACGACGTCTGGGACTCATGATGTTGCGAAAGCGCCTTTCCGTGTGCCCATGAGCGTGCGCTCGATCTCGTCGTCCTCGCCGGGGAGAACGGTGCGCAGATCGAAAAGAACCACGTCGTCCTCGATACGAGCGATGATGGGAGGCGAAGCCTCGCGAAGGCGTCTCGCCAGCGATTCCGCCGACTCGCCCGAAGGCTTCACCGCGAGAGCGCAGGAGGGAAGGGCGATGTCGGGCGCGGCGCCCCCTCCCACCGCGGAGCTCACCTGCCGGATGTCGACCCCCGCGCAGCCTTTGGCCCGAAGACGATCGCGCAGGCCCTCGGCGCGGGATTGAATCGCGGAAAGGGGCATGGCCAGCATCCGCGGCACGGGCAGTTCCTCGGAGCGTCCGGCTTCATGAAGCGAAAGCACCGAGTCGAGGGCGGCGATCGTCATCTTGTCGACGCGGAGCGCGCGATAGAGCGGATTGCGCCGCAGAGCATCGACCGCCTTCCTCCGCCCCACCAGAAGCCCGGCCTGCGGCCCGCCGAGCAGCTTGTCGCCGCTCGCGGTGACCACGTCGACACCGGCGGCGAGGCTCTCCGCGATGGTGGCCTCGTGGTTCAGCGGCTCCGGCATGTGATCCAGAAGCCCGCTGCCCAGATCCTCGACCACGGTCACAAAACGCTGACGCCCAAGGGCCACGAGATCCTTGAGGTCGGCGCTTTCGGTGAAGCCGACGATCCGAAAATTCGAGGGATGGACGCGCAGGATCAGGCCGGTCTGCGGCGTGATCGCGTTTCCGAAGTCGGCGATCCGCGTGCGGTTCGTGGTGCCCACCTCGACGAGCCGCGCGCCGCCTTTGCGCAGGATCTCCGGAATCCGGAATGAGCCACCGATCTCCACCAATTCGCCGCGGCTCACCAGGACGTCGCGGCCCTCCGCGAACGTGTTGACCGCGAGAAGGACGGCGGCCGCGTTGTTGTTCACGATGACGGAGGCCTCGGCCTTCAGCATGGCCTGCAACCGGTTTTCGGCGTGGGTCTCGCGATGCCCGCGGTCGCCCTTCTCGAGGTCGTACTCGAGATTCGAGTACGACGAGGCGATGGCCGCGACATGGGCCGCGACCTCGGGCGAAAGGGGAGCCCGGCCCAGGTTGGTGTGGACCACCACGCCGGTGGCGTTGATGACGCGCTTCAGGGAATGGGCGGCGGCGCGGTCGCTCTTCGCCACGATGCGCGCGTCGAGAGTCTCGAGCGCAGGTTCGAATCCGGCGGTGTCGTTCTCCTCGGCCAACTGCCGAAGCTCGGCGATCTGCGCCTGGATCGCGCGCTCCACCAGGGCGCGGCCGCGCGCTTCGATCGCGGCCTTCACCACCGGCCGGTCCAGAAGCTTCGCGATCTGGGGGATGCGGCGGCGAAGGTCGTCGGGCGGCGTCATGGGTAAGGCCTCGATCTTAGTGTCGGGAGATGGATCGCCGGTCGCACGCGCTCAGCCGCCCAGCAGTTCGTAGACGACGTCGATATCGGCATCCGCGCCCTCGCGGTTCGCGAAGCGCGCGACCTCGCGCAGGCGGTCCTTCGTGTCCGTGACACGCGCCTCCATCCGCTCTCTCTGATTCGGCCCGTAGCCGCGCAGGTGAACGACCACGTACTTCGCACCCGCCTCCTTCATGGCGTCGAGCGCTTCGGCCTCGGGGAACGAGGGCGCGGTCGCGCGAAAGCGCTGCACCCGCGGCGTCTCGGCGCCTGCGAAGCCATTGACGAGAGGCTGCCAATGCGTGGTGGACCAGACCATGTAGATACTGTCGTGAAACGCAGGGCGGCCGAAATCGCTCGCGGGGCGCGCGGGCAGTTCCGCCACGATGGTTCCCGGCGGTTGTTCCTTCAGCCACTGGTAGACGCGCGGCGTCTCTTGAGAGGAGTCGATCACGTTCGTCCACGAGGGAGTGGGAATGGGAGCAATGCGGGCTTCGATCATGAAGGCGGCCATGGCAAGCATCGACATGAACGCCGGGTGTTTCAAGGACTGGAGCCCCTGACCCGCGAGCAGAGCGAGTGCGATGGCCACGAAGATTCCCGCCCGGCCGGTGGCCCGGATGGTCGAGAACACCGACACGTGATCGCGAAGCAGAGCGAAGGGGCCAGGCGCGAGTGTCGTGCCGCGCCAGCGGATCTCCGGACCGAGGGCGAGAAGAGCCGCGGCGAGGCCCAGCACGGCAAGCGCCACGACAAAGGGACGCGCGGCGGCCCGGACGTGCCGGCGAAAGCGGAGGAGCGCCATGGTCGCGAGGACCATCACGACGAGGCCGGGGAAGAGATTGCTCGGGTCGCCGCGAAAACTCTCGGAAAGCCCGCCCCACACGCGGTTCCAGCGGTTCGCGGCGAGGAATGTCTCGAGTGAAGCAGCGTACTTGAGGGTATCGCTGGTCGATCGCACGAACTGGAGCGGACCGAGCGCTTCGCGGCTGAGCGCGTAGAGCGGATAGAGAACGAGAGCCGCGGTTCCCACGGTGAGGACGCCTTTCGCGAGGATCTGTTTGAACTGCGGCGTGG
>JANMVV010000087.1:0-4930 GCA_031392925.1 Vicinamibacteria bacterium | reverse complement strand
GACCTCTGAGGTGGAGCCTCGTTGGACATGCGGTGTATCGCTATTAGCGCCTCCCGTATGGTTGAGGTTTCTGTGCGACCTTGCTACATCGGCTGCGCCTCACGAACTCCACGCAACCGGCATTGCTAATCTCCTCCTATCTCTGTCCGGTGTCAAGAGTTTTTTCAGGGCAATTTGCCGGCGTTCCCGAGCTCCACGAACCCCGGTGACCGACGCGTTGCTCTGCTAGTGTCCTGCCTCGCAAGTACGCGTCACATGGGAGCGCCGATGCATCCCGGATCGCCGTGTTGCTCGTCGTTGCATATGCTGGATATGCGGCCTCCTCGGCGCCTTGCGCTCCGGGCGCCTCGGCACTCGCATGTGCCACGTACTTACGAGGCAGAACACTAGCGGTACGGATGGGTGAGAGCGTGATTCGCGGCATCGAGAATCCGCTTCGATGCCGCCGCGACTCCGTCCTTCGCTCCGAACACCGCCGAGCCCGCAACGAGAACGCGCGCGCCCGCGGACACCACGCGCGGAGCGGTGACGGCGTCGATCCCGCCATCGACTTCGAGTTCGCAGGCGGGATTCACCGAGTCGATCAGTTCGCGGAGGCGCCGTAGCTTCGGCAGCGTGGTCTCGATGAACTTTTGACCGCCGAAGCCTGGATTCACGGTCATCACCAGGATCAGATCGACGTCCGCGAGGATATCCTCGATCACCGCCTCGGAGGTGGCCGGGTTGAGGGCCACGCCCACGCGCTTCCCAAGCTCCTTGATTCGATGGATGGTCCGGTGAAGATGGCGCGCGCCTTCGGGATGGACGGTGATCGTGTCGGCGCCGGCCGCCGCGAACTCCGGCGCGTAGGTGTCCGGATCTTCGATCATGAGATGGCACTCGAGGGGCAATTGGGTGGCGTTGCGGAGAGATCGCACCACCACCGGTCCGATGGTGATGTTGGGGACGAAGTGGCCGTCCATCACGTCGATGTGCACCCGGTCCGCGCCCGCGGCCTCCGCTTCGGCCACCGCGGCACCGAGGCGGGCGAAGTCCGCGGAGAGGATCGAGGGCGCGAGTTTGATCGTGGGGGTCATGACGGGCTCCGCGAGTCTGACGGATCTTCCGGCTTGAGGCTGAGGCTCGCGGCCGCGGCGCGATCGACCAGCCAGAGGAGGTCCCCGTCCACGGGGGCGATGAGCTGGGAAGGGAAGGTGCGAGGGTCGCGCGGCCCTTCAAGCACGGCGTGGAGGGGCGCCGCCTTGTCCTCGCCCACCACCGCGAACATCACGCAGCGGGCCGCGTTCAGAACCGGGGCGGTAAGGGTCAGGCGGCGGGTGGCCTTTTGGGGCACATCGTTCGCGACTACCCAGGCGCGCGTCTCCTCGAGCGCCCGCGTGCCCGGGAACAAGGATGCGGTGTGGCCGTCATCGCCCATGCCGAGCATCACGAGATCGAACCGGGGCCGAGAGGAATCACCCGTGAGGTCGAACGCTTCCGACAGCGTCGTCGCATAGTCGGTCGCCGCGGTGTCGAGATCGGATCGCTCTCCCTCCATGCGATGAACCTGCGCCTCGGGGATCCTGAGCCGGCTGAGGAGGGTCTCGAACGCGGTGCGGTAGTTTGACTCCGGATGATCGGGAGGCACCGCGCGCTCGTCGCCGAAGAAGATGTGGGTTGCCTCCCAGTCGATCTGGTCCGAGAGGGAAGGATCGGCGAGAAGCTCGTAGGTGCGGCGCGGGGTGGAGCCTCCAGCGAGGGCGACCTTGAAAGCACCCGAGGCCTCGATGGCCGCCCGGGCCCGACGCACGAACTCGTGCGCCGCATACTGCGCCACCGCTTCGGCGTCGGCGAACCCCAGGATCACACGCGGCATTACGCGAGGGCGGCCTTGTACAAGGCGAGAAGCTTCGCCCACGCGCGCTCGGCGTCCGCCTGGTTGTAGATCGGGTCGGCGCCCTGCATCGGCATGTCGGTTACGCACCAGCCATGCAATGCGGCCGGGTAGAGCTCGACCTCGACTTGAACCTTTGCGGCCTCGAATGCCTCCTTGAGCTTCACCTTCGCATCGGGCTGGCGCGAATTGTCGTTCCCGGCGACACCGAAGTACATCCGCGCCTTGATTTTCGGAGCGAGCAGATGCGGGCTCTCGGGTTTGTCGGTCACGAGACCGCCGCCGTGGAAGGAAGCGCCCGCGCCGATGCGATCCGGAAACGCCGCGGCCGTCCGCACCACCAGCGGGCCGCCCATGCAGTAGCCCTGGGTTCCGATCTTCTTCTTCGTATCCACCTGCTTCTGTGCATCGAGGAAGGCGATGTACGCGGTAGCGTCCTTCTCCGGATTGCCGGGCGCGTTGACCGAGCCCATCAGCGGTCGGAGTTTCGCCATGTCGTCGGGGTTCTGGAAGTTGAACCTGGAGGCGTCGGTGAAGGGCGCCTTGGAGACGCGGTAGAAGGGGTTCGGGACCAGGACCGAGTAGCCAAGGGCGGCGAGGCGTCGCGCCATGGCCCGCATCGAAGGCCGGAGACCGAAGGCGTCCGGCCAGAGGAGCACGCCCGGATGGGAGCCGTTCTTCGGGTGAATGAAGGCCGCGTCGCACACTCCCTCGGGCATCTTGATCTCGACATCGGTCTCCACCACTTCGAGTTCCTTTGCGGAGGCCTTGGGCGCGGTAGCCGCGGCCACGCCCGCGGCCACGGACATCGCGACGAAATCCCGACGGCCCACGTCCCTCGTCATCTTCTTCGCCATGCTTCGCTCCTTGGTTGGCGAGAGAGTACCGCAGATTCAACTCGCGCTCCGCACTACCAACCCTCAGAAGGTCATCCGCCAGGACAGCGTGCCGAGGATCTCCACCGCGCGGGGATCGAGTCCGAGGTCGCGCCGGTTCGCGCGCGTGCTGTCGACCCGCAGGAGTTCCGCGGTGATGCGATGGTGCGGCGCGGGCGTGAACGCGTAGGCGAACGTCCAGGCCCACCCGGACTCGTGGTTGGGATCCTCGACCTTGAAATCGTCGCGCTCCTGCACCCGGAAGGCGTCGTAACGCGCGGTGATCCGGTGTCTCGCCGTTTCGGAGTCAGTCCACGAGGCCATGAAGTACGCGGCCTGGAGCTTCGCGATGACCGCGTTGCGGCCGTCGGAGACGATGCCCATGCGGGTCTCGCCATCGAGGGCTTGCGCGAGCAACTCGATTCTCCTGAAGGAACGCGCGGCGCCCACCGCCCAGTAGCCAGTCCTCCAGGCGTACTGCTCCCCGTCGAACGCGCCCGGATTCGCGGTCTGAGGCTGGTAGAGCGCCTTGATCCGGTACGTGGGATGCGTGAGCGAGAGGCCGGACGACCATGTCCACTTCTTATCGACCTCGCGCAGCGGCTGAACGTGGGGCGGCTGCTCCGGGAAGAGACCGGCAGGGTCGAACGACCTGAGGGCGGGTAGGGGAAGCCGGTCGGAAAAACCGCTCACCCGGTCGTGCAGCGCGAAGCCGCGCCAGGCAAGCAGGGTGCCGTTCGGATCGTTCCCGCGGGTGATCGCGCCGAAGAGGCGGAGTTGCGCTTCGTCGATCCGGAACGATGGTCCGGCCTCGGCGCCCAGCGAGCGAACCTCTTCGCCGATCCAGGAGTTGATCGCCGAGAACGTGGTGGTGTACGGAGAGAGCCACGCCATGTCCGTGTTCTCGAGCGAGACAGTGGGGAAGAAGACGCCGGCGCGAATGTCGAGGGACGCGGTGTCGCCGATCGCCGGGTTGTAGCGAATCAGCCCTTCGACGAGATCCACGCGCCGCTTGAAGTCGTGCTCGGCGTCGATGTTCGCGTGGACGCGGATGGTGAGGTCGGGACGCAGCTCCACGCGACCCAGCAACGCCGCCTGCGCGAGCTTCGCTTCGACCGCCCGCGGCTCGTGGCCGTAGCGCGTCTTTCCGAGGCCGCCGTCGAGGAAGCTTTTGGACGTGGGCGTGGTCAGGAGCCGGCCATCCAGGACCACATTGAACTTGAACCGGTCGTCGGCGCGCGCCGCCATTGGCCCGAGGGCCATGAGGGCGATCGCGGCGGTGAACCGCAGGCTCGTCTTCGCCATGCCGCTAACCGCCGGAGTCCGCGGTCTCGGCTTCGGGCCCCGGAGGCATCGCGTCCTCGAGATGGTCGAGATAGCCATCGGGCAGCGCCACCTTCTGGGTGCCGCCGCTCTTGCCGCGCGATACCCGCACCGCCGCCGGAGGAAACGGGGTCTGAGGATCGACCCCGGCGATGGTCTCGGCAAGCTGATCGAGCGACTCGACCCGCATCAGCGCATCACGCAGCGGGGCCGAACCGGGGAAGCACTTCGTGTACCAGGCCGAGTGCTTGCGGAACGCGCGCATACCCGCGAGTTCGCCCATGAAGCCGGCGAGGCCGCGCGCGTGCTTCATCATGGTCACCGAGATCAGGCCGAAGTTCGGCGGGTCCTGCGGTTCGCGGCCGGCGAAGACATCGGCGAGGTCGCGGAACAGCCACGGCCGCCCCAGACACCCGCGCCCCACCACCACGCCGTCGCAGCCGGTTTGCCGCATCATGCGCAGGGCGTCGTGGGCCTCCCAGATGTCGCCGTTGCCCAGCACCGGGATGGTGCGCACCGTCTCCTTGAGCTCGCTGATTGCGGACCAGTCGGCCTCTCCGTCGTAGAGCTGCGCCGCGGTTCGGGCATGGAGGGCGACGGCCGCGCAGCCCTCGCCCTCGGCGATTCGACCGGTCTCGCGAAAGGTGAGCAGGTCATCGTTCACTCCCTTGCGGAACTTGATGGTGATGGGGGTGGAACCAGCGTTTCTCACGGCCGCGCTTACGATGCCGCGGAGGAGATTCGGTTTCAGGGGAAGGGCCGCCCCGCCGCCTTTCGACGTCACCTTGCGCACCGGGCATCCGAAGTTCATGTCGATGTGATCGACGCGGCCCTCCCTGACCAGGACGCGGACCGCCTC
>JANMVV010000067.1:0-6941 GCA_031392925.1 Vicinamibacteria bacterium | reverse complement strand
GGTCTGCCAGTGCCGGAAGGCTTTCAGCCGGAAGTCGAGAAGCCATTCCGGCTCGCCCTTCTTGGACGAAATGAGCCTGACCACATCCTCGGAAAGGCCCGCCGGGATAGCGTCCGAGGCGATATCGGTGACGAAGCCCGCGGCATACTCGGCGCCGGTCAGATCGGCCAGCAGCCGGTTGGATTCGGACGTCGGAGGCGGCTGGGCAGATTCGGTCATGGCTCGAGTCGCGCGGATTCTACGGGAATCTGTACTAAAAAGTCCAGTATTGTCCCGTAGGGTCGGACAGCGCAGGAAATTTCCCGTCAGAACCAGCGGATTTCGCCCCCCTCGCACGCCCGGTTGGGTCGGACCAGCGCTGATTCAGAAGCACTGCCCGACTGGTGGGATAGCCAACCCTCCCGCCAGGGCTCGCGGCCCGGTCCTCACTGCCCGGCGCGAATGACGCGGCCAGGGCGGGCGCCGGTGAGCTGATCGTCCGTGAGGGTCACGACTCCCGAGACCACGGTGGCGCGATAGCCGTGAGCCGCCTGCAGGAACCGCCTGCCCCCGGCAGGAAGGTCACGAACGAGCTTCGGCGATTCGAGACGCAGTTTCCCGAGGTCGATGACGTTCAGGTCGGCCTTCAGGCCGACTGCGACCCTGCCGCGGTCGCGAAGGCCGATGAACTCCGCGTTGTTGCGGCTCAACATCGAGACCACCCTTTCGAGCGGGAGGCGGGGACCGCGTGTCCGGTCCCGCGTCCAATGGGCGAGCATGGTGGTGGGAAAGCTCCCGTCGCAGGTCGTGCCCACGTGCGCGCCTCCGTCGCCGAGGCCGGCGAGGGCGAGCGGGTGTTCGATCATCTCGCGAAGATGTTCGAGATCTCCTCCCTGGTAATTAAAGAGGGGGAAATAGATGAGGGCCCGGCCCTCGTCCTCGAGCAGGGCATCGAGGATTGCCTCCAGAGGCGAAACGCCGCGATCCATCGCGACCGTGAAGAGGGACGATTCCGGCACGGGCTCGTAGTCCGGCACCAGGCCGAGGGGAAACAGCCGCCGGCTGAGAACGCCGACTTGGGCCAGCAGCAGGTCCGCGAGCGGGGGAATGGGCGAACCGTCGCCCGCCAGGGGACCGGACTTCTCGGCGAGAAGCCGCGCTCTCGTGTCGGGCTCGCCCAGCTTCTGAGCGCGCTCCTTCAGCGGCAGGTGAGCCAGGGCCTGGTAGGTGGGGAAGCCCATGAACGGGTGGAAGGTGGCGTCGAGGCCGAGGAGCAGGCCGATGGGACGTGCGGCCACCTGGACCCTGATGTTGATGCCTTTCGCCGAGGCCTCGCTGGCGCGTCTCAGGATGGCCCGCCACTGGCTCGGGGCCTGATCTCGTTCGAGAAGCGAGATGGACATCGGACGTCCGCCCGCGGCCGCGGCCATCGATTCCAGGAGGTCGAACTCCGGCTCGAACCGGGTGAGATCGCGAAGCATGTCGAAGTCGGAAACCGCCTGGATGACGCCGTGACCCAGGCCGTCGAACGCGGAGGCGATGCCCCGAAGTTCGTCGACGGTCGATTCCGACGAGGGCGTCCATTTCCCCAAGACGGTCCGGTGGTTGTCGGTGCGTCCGGTGGAGAAACCGATGGCGCCCGATTCCAGCGCCTCTCGACAGAGATCCCGCATGGAGGCGATGTCGTGGTGCGTCGCCGGCTCCTGCGCCGCCCCTCGGTCGCCCATCACGTGAAGTCGAAGCGCGTCGTGAGGCAGCTGGGCGCCGATGTCGAGGGTGCGCGGCATGGAGTCGAGCGCATCGAGGTATTCGGGGAAGCTCCGAAAGCCCCAGCGCAATCCCTCGGCGAGGGCCGCCCCCGGGATGTCCTCGACGCCCTCCATGAGGCCGATCAGGCGTTCGTGATCGGCATCGTGAACCGGCGCGAATCCGACACCGCAATTGCCCATGATCGCGGTGGTGACACCGTGCTGGGCGGAGGGAAGCATGTCCTGGTCCCAGGTGGCCTGGCCGTCGTAGTGCGTATGCAGGTCAACGAAACCCGGCGTGACCATGGCGCCCTCGGCCTCGATGACCCTGGTCGCGGCCCCGGCGCAGCGTCCCACTTCGGCGATGCGGCCGTCTTGTACCGCCACGTCGGCGGCGAACGCGGGTGCGCCCGTGCCATCGACGATGCGGCCGCCCACGATCTTCAAATCCCAGGTCATGTGGCTGACTCCGTTTCGATGGAAACCGGCACGGTGATGGGCGCGGTCGGCGCCGGGTCTCGCTGAGACCACCACGCCGCGAGAGCGCCGCCCGAGATGAGATGCCAGACGCCCCAGCCCGCGGTGATGAGCGCCGCGCCGCCGAGTCCCTTGAAATGGCCGAGCAGGATCACGAGGCCGAGACCTGAGTTCCGGATCCCCGTCTCGAACGTGAAGGCGCGCTGAGCGGGACCTCCGAGGCCCGCGAGTCGAGCCGCGCCATAGCCGAGGCCGAGGGCCATCGCGTCCTGGATCACGAGCACCGGGAAGATGAACCAGCCCGCGGCGGCGAGCGGACTGCCGTTCGTGACCAGGGCGCCCACGATGAAGCCTCCAAGGGCAAGCAGCGACAAGGTGTGAAGCGGCTTGCGAATTCGCGCGGCGATGGGGGTGGCGCGCTCGGCCAGGAAGAGACCGGCCAAAAGCGGAAGCCCGAGAGTCAGGGCAGTCTCGGAGAGGAAGGCTCCGCGATCGAGGCCCATGGTGCTGAGCAGGTGCGACGTTTGGGGATGGAGTCCGGCCCAGAAGACGATGTTGAAGGGCGTGGTGAGCACGGCCAGGGCACTCGAGAGCGCGGTCAGGGAGACCGAAAGCGCTGCGTCGCCCCGGGCGGCCTGGGTGAGGACGTTGGAGGCATTGCCTCCCGGGCAGGCCGCCACCACCATCATTCCAAGCGCGATGCTGGCGGTCGGAGCGATGGCGAAGGTGAGGAGGAAGGTCAACGCGGGCAGAGCGATCACCTGCAGCGCGGTGCCGAAGAGGATCACGCCCGGCCGGCGGAGCACGCAGCGGAAATCATCGACGCGCAGACCGAGCCCCACGCTGAACATCATCAGGGCGAGAATGCCAGAAAGGCCCGACCGCGCCGCGGGGTCGAGATTCAGAACGACATCGTCGAGCCCCGGTCCCATTGACGGTCGATGCTACCGCCGTCTCCGTCATCCCCACACCGTGCGTACCGGGAATGACGGAGAGGCGTCAACGACTATTGGTCGCCGTCGCTGCCCTCGGGCGGACGACGGCCGCCACCGCCCGGGCCGCCGGTCTGCAGATTGATCCGGCCTATCCCTGCATCGAACAGGAGCTTGTTCAGCGCGGGGACGTCGGTCTGCGTGATCGTGCGCATGGTCTCGCCGAACGCCGCGAGTTCCTTTTGCGCCCGTTCGAACTGCGCCTTCTGCGCGGCCGTGGGCGCCGCGGTCATGCCGCCGCCGCCTCCGCCGCCGCCAAATCCGAAGCCGAGCCGCTGCTGGAGCGTCTCCGGCGCGTCGACCAGGGGCGCGCCCGCGAAGCCGGGAGGCTCGTTCTCCGGCTCACGGCCGCCGAGGCCTTCGACCTTGTCGAGGAGGGTCTGCAGCGCCGTCTTCACCGCGTCGGTTACCCGCGGATTCCGAGCGATCTGCGTTTTGATCTCGCGGAGCTGTGTGCCCAGCGAGGTCACGGTGCGCATGCCGAGTTGAAGCTGCGGGGCCAGGCGCGACATCGCCATCTGCATGTCGTACCAGGCCTTCCGATCGGCCTCGCTGATCTGGATCCGCGGATCCTCCTCGACCGTGATCGGTTGAGCGCCGGATGTATTCGAGCCCGCCACGACGGTCACGCTGTACTGGCCGGGCGGCACGAACGGGCCCCGAGGGGCGCCGCCGCCAAATCCGCCACCACCACCCCCACCGCCGCCCCCGCCGAAAGCGCCGCCGGCTTCGGGGGCCGGGGGAGGCGTGTGCCGCAGATCCCACATCACGCGGTTGACGCCCGCGGTCTTGGTGCCGACGATGTCGCGGACCTTGTTGCCCGCGGCGTCGCTGATGGTGATGGTCACGGTGTCCTTCTCGCCCGCCGCATCCTTGAGCCAGTACTGAATGGCCGCGCCATCCGGGGGGTTCGGGCCGTTGAAGATCTTGTGGCCGTTGCTCGCGCCCACGCCGGCGGTGCGCCACTGGATGCCGGTCTTGTTCTCGAAGAGATGAATCGCTTTGCTGGCCACGGCCTCGCTCATTCCCGCGAGGGCCGAGATGTTGTCGAGGATCCAGACGCTGCGTCCGTGGGTGGCGAGGATCAGGTCGTTCTCGGTCGGGTGGATGAGGATGTCGTCGACCGGGATCGTGGGCAGGCCGCTCTTGACCTTCATCCATGAGCCGCCGCGATTGAAGGACACCCAGAGGAACATCTCCGTGCCCGCGAAGAGAATATCCGGATTCTTCGGATGCTCGCGCACCACGCTGACCGTACCGTCCTTGGGCAGACTTCCGGTGATGTTCCTCCACGTGGCGCCAAAGTCGGGAGTGAAGAAGACATAGGCGTTGAAATCGTCGGCGCGATGGCCATCGAAGGTCACGTACGCGGCGCCCGGAGCCGTATGGCTGGGTTCGACCCGGCTCACGTATGTACCCTTAGGCACGCCAGGGACCTTGTCGGTGAGCCTCGTCCAGGTCTTGCCCATGTCCTGGGTGACGTGAAGATTCCCGTCGTCCGCGCCGAACCAGAGGACCTCGGCCTTGAGCGGAGATTGCGCGATGGTGGTCGCAGTGTTCCAGTGGACGACGCCGTCGTTGCGAGACATGAACTCCTTGGCGGTCTTGCCGAAGATCGGCATCTCGTCGCGCTTCTGGTTGTTGGTGAGATCGCCCGAGAGCTCAGTCCACGACTCGCCGCGGTCCTTCGACATGAAGAACTTGTTGCCTCCGTAGAACACTGTGTTGTGGTCGAACTTCGAGACCACGATGGGGGAGTTCCAGTTGAACCGGTACTTCTCCTTTTCCTCCGCGGGTGCCGGCCGGATGGAGACGCGTTCGAAATTCTTCAGGTTGACCCGCGACACGTTGCCGTCCTGGCTCTCGACATAGACCGTGGTCGGATCGACCGGGTCGATCACGCAGAAGAAGCCGTCGCCTCCGCCCACGTTCTTCCAGTCGTTCATCTGGATGCCTTCGCGCACCATGGTGCGCGAAGGGCCGAGCCAGGTCTGGTTGTCCTGCAAACCGCCGCAGACGTTGTAGGGCTTCTGGTTGTCGGCGCTGATCTCATAGAACTGGCCGAGGGGTACGGTGTTCAGGTGATCCCAGGTCTTGCCCTTGTCGAAGCTCTGATGGATGCCGCCGTCGGAGCCCGCGAGGACATGATTCGAGTTCGCGGGGTCGATCCACAGCGCGTGATAGTCGCCGTGGATGCGCTGTACGAGGTTCTGACGCCAGGTCTTGCCGCCGTCCTCGGAGTTGTACATGTTCGCGCCGAGAACCCAGATGCGCTGGTCATTGTTCGGATCGATGCGGATCTGGCTGTAGTACGACGGCCGTGGATTGCTGTTGGACAGCTTCACCCAGGTTTCGCCCTTGTCCTCCGAGCGATAGATGCCGAACTCGGTCCGGTGCTCGATCAGAGCCATCACGATCCGCGGATCGCGCTGGTAGACGGTGACGCCAATGCGGCCCATGTCGCCCGTGCTCGGCAGGCCCTTGGTGAGATTGGTCCAGGTGGCGCCGCCATCCGTGGTCTTGAAGAGACCGCCGCCCGGGCCGCCGCCGCTGTAGCCGAACGGGGTGCGACGACGCTGATAAGAACCAGCGTAGAGCGTGTTCGGGCTCTCCGGGTCCATCGCGATGTCGATCACGCCCGTGTCCTGATCGAGGAATTTCACGTTCGCCCAGGTCCGGCCGCCGTCTATGGTCTTGTAGACGCCGCGCTCCTTGTTGGGACCGTAGAGACGGCCGAGCGCCGCCACGTAGGCCACATCAGGGTTCGTGGGATGAACCACGATACGGCCGATGTACTGGGTCTCCTTGAGGCCCATGTATTGGAATGTCCTGCCCGCGTCCGTGCTCTTGTAGACACCGCCGCCCCACGACGTCGACTGCCGGTTGTTGGGCTCGCCCGTGCCCACGTACAGGATCGAGGGATCGGAAGGGGCGATCGCGAGATCGCCGATCGAGGAGTAGTCCTCGTTGGTGAAGATGGTCTCGAACGTAGTGCCGCCGTTGGTGGTCTTGAGGATGCCGGCGGACGCCATGCCGACATAGAACGTGGTCGGATTGGACTCGACCACTGCGAAGTCGTCGACCCGACCGCCCATGTTGGCGGGACCGATGTTCCGGAACTCCAGGGCCTTGAAGCTGTCGGCGTTGAGGGCCGAGAGCGCCGAGGGCGTGGGGGTGGCGACAGGCTTGGCGGGTTTCTTTTGCGCGGTCGCGCTGGAGGCGGTGAGCAGAAGCGACAGGGTCGCGATTCCCGCGGTTCGGGCGAGGGTCATGGGAGTCTCCATAGAAGAGGAAAAGGCGCCGCCCGGAAGTTAGGTTGGTCGCAGCCGGGCGATTCTGTGGCCCGGGCGGCCTGCCGGTCAAATGCGAATGAATCAGGCGGCCGGCGAAGTCGGGGAAACCTTGGGATCGCAGCAAAGGCCGCAAACGCCGCGCTAGGCCGCGCCGGGTCCACCTCCGGCTCGGGTCCGTCGGTTTCGTCTTCTAGGGCTGAGGCTGCTCGGCGAGCCGGGCCTTGAGCCAGGCCGAAAGTTCCTCTGCGATGACCTGATGGCCAAGCGCGGACGGATGCAGATCGACCGGAGAGAGGGCCAGGGGCGATCGAGCGTAGTCGGGAGCGCCCAGGTCGCGGGCGCGCTGTCGGAGCGCGGAGCGTAGAACCAGCACGGGGATCCGATTTTCCTGGAGGGCCTTCAGCATGGCGTCCTCGAACCAGACGCCGTGAGTGAGAGCGAGGACGGGTACG
>JANMVV010000038.1:0-1597 GCA_031392925.1 Vicinamibacteria bacterium | reverse complement strand
CGGGTCGCCGGTGAACTCCCGCCTCACCACAAGGATCCCTTCGACCGCATGATCGCCGCGCAGGCGCAGGTGGAGGAGTTGACTCTGGTCACCTCGGACGACGTCTTCCGGAAATACGGCGTCTCGACGCTCTGACTGATCAGCGACGGGCGACGCGCTTGCATCGCCGCTACCCCAGCGTGGCGTAGGCCGCCTGCACCTTCTCGCGGTATCTCGCGACCGAGTATTCGCGGTCCAGCAGGGCGCTCCCCTTCGCGGCTCGACGCGCGCGTTCCCCCGGATCGCGTACCGCCGTGTCGATTCCCTCGGCGAGCGCCACTGCGGTGGGTTCGACCAGGAACGCGGTGTCATCGGCGAGCACCTGGGTGTGGGTATCAAGACGGGTCGCGACGATCGGTGTGCCGGACGCGAGATAGGTGTAGATCTTGAATGGCGTGTTGCCGCCCTTGGTTCGCGGCGAGACGAGCACATCGGCGAGGGCCATCCAGCGCGGAAGGGTCGAGGGCGCCTGCTTGCCCACGAACCGGCAACGGGAAAGGGACGCGGGGCCGAGCCGGGCCTTGAGGCTCGCGATGTCCTCCGGCTCGCCGCCCACGAAGATGAAGACCGAGCGCTCGGAGAGGGCCGCGGCGTGGGCCATCATCTCGACGCCCTGGTAAGCCTCGAAATTTCCGGTGTAGAGGGCGATGGGCGCGTCGCCAAGATCGAGTTCCGCGCGGAGTGCGGCGGCCGCCTCACGGTCGGCGTCGGTCAGGGCCGACACCAGAGGCGGATCCTCGAGACGATGAACGGGCAGAGTCGGACGCTCGCGTCGGGCCGCCTCTTCGAGCCGCGCGTTGATGACGATGGCGAGGTCCGCCCGAGCGAGCGACCTCTGGTGGAGCGAATCGGCGAGGGGCCCCAGCAGGCGGGCAAAGACGGACTTCGAATCCGCGAGCTGTTCGCCGAGGTCCGAGTCCATGTCGACCACGAACTTCACCTCCTTCGGCAGGAAGGGCGCGACCAGGAGCGCCGCTTCCTCGACGGCATGCACCACGTCGTAAGCGCCCGATCGAGCGAGGCGCACCGCGAACCAGGCGAAGGGAATGTCCTGCGCGGCCTTGGCCAGCGAGAACCCGGGCCGGATCCGCCCGCCACTCGTGCGCGCGGACCTCAGGTGACGCACGCGGGGCGCGCTCCACGCCTCGCCCTGCGGGAAGGTCAGCAGATCGACGTCATGCCCCAGATCGCCCAGGGTCCGGGTGAGGGCCGCCACCGCAAGCGGTGTTCCGCGAACTTCATGAAAGGGCTGCGGCGCGAGGAAAAGAACGCGCAATGAACGTCAGTGACTCAAAAAGCGTTCGGCGTCGATCGCGGCCATGCAGCCGGTCCCCGCGGCGGTCACCGCCTGCCGGTACTGGTGATCGGCCACATCCCCCGCGGCGAAGACGCCAGGAATGCTGGTGGCCGTGCTTCCGGGCTTCGTGATCAGGTAGCCGCTCGGGTCGATCTCGAGCTGTCCGGCGAATACCGCGGTGTTGGGCTCATGGCCGATTCCCATGAAGACGCCGCCACATTCCACTTCCTTCGTCTCCCCGGTCTTGAGATTGCGGATGAG
>JANMVV010000029.1:0-4703 GCA_031392925.1 Vicinamibacteria bacterium | reverse complement strand
ATCCTCGCGGCCACTTCGAAGTAGATGACGATTCCGGTCACGTCCACCAGGGTGGCCACGAAGGGGGCGGACGATACCGCCGGGTCCATGCCCAGGCGCTTCAGGGCGATGGGAAGCATCGATCCGGAAAGAGTGCCCCACAACACGACACCGGTCAGGGACAGCCAGATGGTCACGGCCACGAGCAGCCAGTGCGGGCCGTACATGTTCGGCCAGATGAATGACCAGAGTGTGATGCGCGCGAATCCGACCGCACCCAGGATGCTTCCGAGCACCAGGCCAGAGAAGATCTCCCGCCGCATGACCTTCCACCAGTCGCGGAGGCGCAACTCGCCGAGAGCCAGGGCGCGGATAATCAGTGAAGCGGCCTGGGATCCGGAGTTGCCGCCGCTGCTAATGATGAGAGGCACGAAGAGCGCCAGGACAACGGCGTTCGCGATTTCATCCTCAAACCGGCCCATGGCGGTGGCGGTGAGCATCTCGCTCAGGAACAAGACCAGGAGCCAACCGGCGCGTTTGCGAATGAGTCGCCAGAACGGCGTGGCGGTGTAGGGCTCGTCGCTCGTTCCCACTTCGATCGCGCCCATGCGCAACGCGTCCTCGGTGCCCTCCTCGATCATCACGTCGATGACGTCGTCAACGGTGACGAAGCCAACCACCCGGCCATCCTCCTCAAGCACGGGAACGGCGAGCAGGTTGTACTTGGCGATGGTGGCGGCGACGATCTCCTGATCATCGTGGGCGTTCACGGCCACCGGCTTCTTGCGCATCACCTCGGACACCGGCTGATCCAGCTCGGCCATCACGAGGTCGCGCAACGACACGGCGCCCAAGAGTTGCGAGGTCTCATGCTCCAGGATGTAGCACGCGTAGATCGCTTCCTTTTCGCGGGCGACCGCGCGGATATGGGACAAGGCGTCGCGCACTCGCATCTCGGGCTGGAGGCTCACGAACTCCGTGGTCATGATCCCGCCCGCGGTGCGTGGCGGGTAGCGCAGCAGTGTCTCGACTTCGGATCTCATGGCCTGAGAGAGCGTCGGCAGGAGCCGCCGCCGCGCGTATTCGCCCATCTCGCGGACGATGGACGTGCGTTCGTCAGCCGCGATCCCCTCGAGAATGGGCGCGGCGCGCTCCGGGCTGAGGTCATCGAGGATCCGGCTGCGCCGCCTCAAGGTGGCCTGTTCGAGCACCTCGATGGCGCGCGCCGGTGGGAAAGAGTTGGCCAGACCGGCCGCCTCGTGGATGGAGAGTTGATTGAAGAGATCGGCGACGTCGGCGGAGGGGAGATCACCGACTTCCGGCGCAAGGGAGGCGATATTCTCCCTCCGGCTTCTGCGAATCTTCTCGAGCAGTTCAGTCAAGTGGGGCATCGGGCGATTCCTCAGAGGGGTGAGCGTGAGGCGGGAGTCTGGCCGCCCCCGGGTAAAGAAAGCGTCAAGATCGGAACATTGAGCCCGATGTAGTCTCTCGCATGATGACTGTTCACCACCCTACTGAGAAGTTCTGTTCGCAGCGCAGCGCCGGCACGGCCATGGCCCTCTCGGGCGCCCTCGTTCTCGCCATGTGCCTCACCGGTTGCGCTTCGACCATGGCCCTGGATCGCGCGGTCATGGCCTACGACAGCTCCACGGCAGAGAGCGTTTCCAAGCAGTTGTTGCTGAACATAGCGCGTGCCCACAACAACCAGCCCATGCATTTCACGGCAATTTCCAGCATCGCGGCCACCTACAAGTTTTCCGTCAGCGCCGGCATCACCCCGGCCTTGACCGGCGAACGCAGCTCACTCATCCTCCCCATCATCGGGGGCAGCGCCGAAGAGAACCCGACCATCAGCATCGCGCCGATGCAGGGAGACGAATTCACCCAGCGACTCCTGACGCCCTTTCAGGAACAAAAGCTCACCCTTCTCCTGCGGCAGGGGTATGACGTCGATACTCTCCTTCGCCTGCTCGGCGCGGAGATTCGTCTCGAGACGGACTCGAAGGTGGTCAGCGTGAATCACAACCGTCCCTCGGACACCGAGGGCTATGTCGTGTTCAGGCGCATCGTGGCCCACTTGTCCGCCATCCAGGACCGTCAGTCCCTGCACGTGGAGCCGCTGCACTACCAGTTCTCCTGGACAGTGCCGGAAGACGCCGTGACCCCCGAGTCATTTCAGAGCACCTTCAAGGAGTTCTCCGCGACCCACGACGAGGACCACAAGGTCTACCGCATCGCCAAGCGAATCAACGGCCGCGTCATGATCACCAACTACGACCCCGGCGAACTGACCAACCACGAGCGCTTCGAGTTGCACGAGCAGGCCGACGAGGCGCCTTTCAATGACGTCCTGATCGACATTCGGCCCGGCCACGTCGGCGGTGACTGGCCGATCCACGGCCGTCTGCGTCTTCGGAGTTTTCACGAGGTCCTGACCTTCCTCGGCCGGGGCATCGAAGAGGAGCCCGAGATCGACGTCAAGCCCGACCCGCGGACCCCTTCCATTCAGGAAAATCCCATCAAGACGCTGGACATCATGGAGGCGAAGGAGTTGCCCAAGGGAATGGATCTGGCCGTGTCCCTGAACGGCTTTCAGTACGCGTTGCGCCCGCAAACGGGCTACCAGTGGAACCGCAAGGCCTTCAGCATGCTGTACCAGTTGTTCCAGATGAGCGTCTCTGCGGTCTCCGCGACGGGACCCGCCATCACCATCGCCAAATAGGATTTCTCCGGCGCTAGCGCCCAGCTGGCAAGTGCTCGAGTACCAGCCCCACCGCGGTCCGCCGCGAGAAGCCTTTCCAGTACGTGTGCGCCGCCGTGGGCTTGCCGTCCTTGTCCACCGCGAAGACGCCGTCCTTCCCGTTCGGAAGGACATCGAGATAGGCCAGCTTGTCCGTATCGCCCTTGAGACGCTCGTCGAAGAACGCGGTCGCGAAGTGATCCAGGATGTTGTTCATGCGCACGGTGTCCCAGACCGCATCGTTGTAATGCGTGAAGCCCGGCGGACGGCCGTCCTTCGAGAGGTACGTTTCCTCAGGGGCTGGAATAGGGGCGGCGGCGTTGTGGTTCGCATTGAGAAAGGTCAGCAGGTAACGGTCGGCGTTCGTCGCGGCCTGATAGATCGCGCGCGTCCCCTTCTCGTATCCGGACACATCGTCAGCACTTCCCGCCACGAAGAGCACCGGCGTCGTTATGCCCGCGAGTCCGGAGGCGTCCCAGTAGCCCTGCTCCATTCCCCAGGGTGCGATGGCGATCGCCGCCCTGATGCGTGGATCCATCGACTTGAGGTACGCGGGATTCGAGGCGCCGCGTTCGGCGAGCAGTCCGTTGGGAGGCGACGTCTCGCGGGCCTCCATGGCCCTGGCGAACCCGCCGCCGATCAGGTTGACAACGCCGTAGCCGCCCATCGAGTACCCGACGACGCCGGTCCGCGACGCGTCGATGAGACCGCCCCACAGCGTGGCCGATTCCTTCCGGCCGAGACGCTGCAGCTCATTCAGCACCGACAGGTCGTCGAACGGCCGGTTGTAGAGCGTGCTCGCGAACGCCTTCTGATCGTTGTAGGTGCTGTCCTTGTGGTCGATCGACGCGACTACGTAGCCTTTGCTCGCGAGGTTCTCGCACAGATGGCTGAGCAGGAAGCGGCCCCCGGGGTAGCCGTGCGACACGATGACGAGCGGGTAGCCGCCCTCCTTCGGGAGCGGCGCCGTGTCCCGCGTGGCCCGGCCATGAAGGGTGACCACCACCGCGGGGTCGCGGGTGATGACGCCCGGGTAGTCGCCGCGTTGGGCCTGATCGGGGGCGGGCGAGGCGGGGTACCAGACCTCCACGGTCAGCGTGCGGTTGTAACGCGCGGTGGGCTCTCCCGGTTTGGTGTTTAGGATGTCGGGGCGATTCCGGTCCGTGACCTGGATCGTCCGCACACCTATCGCGAGCGGGCCGTAGCTTGCAAGCTCGGGAGCAACCGGGGTCACGGTGTCGACGCGATTCTGCGGCGAGGCCGCGGCGGCGAACATGATGATGGCGAGGGCGCGGCCAAGGACGCGCGCGATATGGCTCATGAGCGGGAGGCTACACGGGGTTGGTAGCTGCAACCGCGACGTGCGGGACTGCGAACCCGCATTGCGCGCTCCCGCGGACCGCGGCACGCCACTACCAAGCCCGTGCTGTCCGTTGGTACCCCACTCACGTCATTGCGAGGGCCCAGTCCGTTTGGTACCGGCCCGAAGCAACCCCCTCCCCTCACTACCGGCCTTCTTCCCTAGCTGCCGAACAACTCCCGGGCTGCGGCGACCATCTCGTTGACATCGCCTTGAAGCCCGCCGCCCTGCGCCATCTCGGGCTTGCCGCCGCCCTTGCCCCCGAAGCGCGCGAGGAGGGCCTTGACCACCGCGGAGGCGTCGACACCCGTGTCCGAGGCGCAGGCCACAACCACCAGAGCGGGAGCCGCCGCGGAGAACACCGCCGCGCATACGCCTTGCGAAGCCGCCGCGGCCGTGGCGATGGTCTTGAGCCCGGTCGCGTCCCAGCCTTCGAGGGCCCTGGCCACGACGACGCGACCGTTGGATGCGGGAGCGCCCTCGTTTACGAGTTCGCTCGCGACCTGCCCCGCGAGTTGATCCTGCATCTGGCGCACCGTCCGGCCTAGAGACTTGTTCTCGCCCTGCAATCGCTCGATGGCCGCCGCGAGCCCGGCCGGGAGCACCGAGAGCACGCGGCTGGTG
>JANMVV010000434.1:0-2664 GCA_031392925.1 Vicinamibacteria bacterium | reverse complement strand
GCGAGAGCGACGAAGGGACGGACGAACCCACGCATTGAGAAGTACCCGTCATTGCGAGCCCATCAGGTCCTTCGGACGTGACGTTTGGCAGAAACCGACCTCCGTCATCCCCGCCACCCCCTGAAGGGCGTAAGCGCCGGGGTCCACTTCAGCCACCAATCCTTGGTAGTGGCCCCCACGACCAGGTCCGTGCTCCGGTAAGCAACCCACTCACGCCATGACAGGACCCATCACGTGAGTCCGCGCGGAGTCGAAAAGTGCCCCAAATGGGCCGTTCTCGTGTGGGTTTATCAGCGAGGGCCACTCCGTTCGGGCCGCGACGAAGCAACCCCCTCGCCCCACTACACCGCCCGTCAGGCCATCCGCGCGCCGTGCTGCTCGAGCAACGTCCGCAGAACCGAACGATGGCACCGCATCTCGTCGGGGCAGTAGCAGCCCACCGCGAAACTGGTTTCGAGGGAGAGCGCGGCCAGCAAGGTCAACAGCCGCTCTGCCTCCGGCCGCTTCATCTCGCTTCGGTACTTCTTCGCGAATCCGATCCAGTCCTTCTCGGTGACCGCGCTCTGTCCCCGCTTGACCAGCGCCTCGGTGGGCGCGAGATCCGGGAGCCACACGTCGTAGAAATCGCGAGATGCGAATTCGCCTTTGGGCACGCCCCGGGGCGGACGACGGACTGTGCCGATGCGCAGTCCTTCGCCTTTGACTCGCGCGCTCCCAAGCCGAACGATCCGAATCGCCATGGGACTTCCGCTCCTACGGCTTCTTCACCGGAGGACGCGCAGGCCGTGGCGGGGCCGGGGGAGGCAGGGGCACCTCATTCCAGAAGTCCACTGCGCAGCGCCAAGGTCCGGTGCCCACCCGCCGCCACACCGTGAGGTAGCGGCCCTTCAAGGTCATGACCTTCCCGTTCTTGTCCGGTACGGTGACTTCGTTCGTGCCCGTCGTGTAGCCGACATCGCCCGAGGCGGCGACCACCGCTTGCGCCGGCTTCCAGTTGATGGAGAACCACGGAGTCTTGAGGCTCGTGGTCACGTATTTTCGGATCGCCACCTTGCCGATCACCGGGGCCTCGCGCGGAGGATAGATGACGGCGTCATCGGTCCAGCCGGCCACGATGCGCTCGATGTCCTTGCCGGCGGAGGCCACGAGGGCCCAGTCGGTGTCGGCTTTAAGGAGCGCGGCGCGCGCCGGATCGGGTTTGGGAGCAGGCGCCGCGGAAATAAGAGCGGGCAAAAAGAGGAGCGGGGCGAGAGTCAACCGATTCATGAAGCCTCCTGGCGAAACGCGCGGTTCCAGACAGTGTAACGCGTCTACTTCAGGAGAACTCCGGCAAGGCTGTCCCCGCTGCCCGGTTTCTCAAGGAAGAACAAGGTGGGCTCGAAGAGCTCGAGTTCGAGAAGCAGGGGCGCCCCGTGATCGTCGCGCGCGATGTCGACGCGAGCGTAGGGAATCTCGGGAACCCTCGCCGCCCCGAGCACGCTTCGCGCCATGGCCACCGCGTCCGCTCCGGGATCGGCGGACCGGCCTTCGGGACCGACATGACGTCCTCCCAGGAACGCGGAATTCTTCCGCACCGCGTGCGAATAGACGCCGCCGAAGAACATCAGGCTGTGTTCGCCGCCTTCCTCGACATCCTTCACGAAGGGCTGAACCATGATCTCCCGCTCGGCGCGGTGGCGGTCGAGGTACGCCTGCCCTTCGTCGTATCGGTCGGGCGTCACCCGGATGGTCTCCCACGAATCGGCCGAGACCGAGGGCTTGAGGACGACAGTCTCCCACCCGCGATCCGCGCAGAACCCCCGCAGGTTCACGCCCTCGCCCCGGGCCACGAAGGCGGTGGGCACGGTGAGGACGCCCTTGCCCGCGAGTTCAAGGAGGTAGCGCTTGTCGATGTTCCACCGGACCACGTCGGGATCGTTCACCACCTTCGTCTGCGCCTCCACGCGCGAGAGCCAGGCGAGGAACTCGTCGTGACGCCGGTGGTAGTCCCAGGGCGACCGCAGGAGAGCTAGATCGACCCGGTCCCACGCGAAGTCGGGGTCATCCCACGGGGCCGTGACCACGAGCGCGCCGCGTTTCGCGAGAGCCGCGGCCAGGGGACGATCGTCGTCCTCGATCTCGGGATGTCTCGGGTTGGTGACGAACGCGATCTTCATGGCCGCGGGAGCTTAGGTGTCCGGACCAGCCAGGCGGAGCCATGCCTTTGAGATTCAGCCTCAGGTCGAAGCACGCAGGTGTCGAGGTCAGCGGCCGGTCTTGTCGATGCGGTTGTGGAGGGCGGTGGTTTCCATCAACGCGGCCGATCCGTACCAACCGTAAGCCTCGAATGAGAAACGACCGGCGGCGACCGCGGGATCGGTGACGAGCAGGGCTTCGGCCTCCTTCACCGTCTTCACGTTGAAGACGAACAGGCCTTCATAGTGGTTCTCGTTATCCTCGAACGGGCCGGCGAGCACGAGCTTGCCAAGGGCGGCGAGACGCTTGATGTTGGCCATGTGGCCGACGAAGAGTTTCGAACTCTCTTCCTTGGTGAGGTCCGCCTTGGGCCCGGTCTTGAGAATCACGAACACGTAGGCCCTCATGCCACGCTGATCGGCGCCCAGGCGTTCGGCGAGGGCCGCATCGTACGGCGGGGCGGTGACCGGCTTGTCCTGGGCCGCGACC
>JANMVV010000388.1:0-1793 GCA_031392925.1 Vicinamibacteria bacterium | reverse complement strand
TTTCAAGCCCTGGTCCAGGAGGGAAAAGTCGCGTCCGTGATGGGTGCCTATAACCGCATCAATGGCGAGTCGGGTTCAGCCTCCCAGCGTTTGCTTCAAGACATCCTGCGGCGCGACTGGGGCTTTTCGGGCTACGTCGTTTCCGACTGCGCCGCTATCGACGACATCTACAAGAACCACAAGATCGTCGCGACGCCGGAGGAAGCCGCGGCGATGGGCGTGACCAAAGGCTGCGATCTCGAGTGCGGAAGCACCTACAAGGCGCTCCGCGTGGCCCTCGACAAGGGCCTGCTCGCCGAAAAAGACCTCGATGTCGCGTTGACGCGGCTCATGACCGCGCGCTTCCGGCTCGGCATGTTCGACCCTCCCGAGCGAGTGGCCTTCGCGCGCATCCCCTACAGCGAGAACGAATCGGCTGCCCACGACGCTCTGGCCAGACGGACCGCTCAGGCCTCCATCGTCCTGCTCAAGAACAACGGCCTGCTTCCGCTGTCGAAGAAATCGGTCAAGACGATCGCGGTCATCGGCCCGAACTCGGATGAACTCATGACCCTGCTCGGCAACTACTACGGCATCCCGAGCAAGCCGGTCACGATCCTTGCGGGTATCCGCAACGCCGTAACTCCGGGCACGGTGGTGCTGACGTCGAGAGGGACGGAGCTCGTCGAAGGCCGGCAGGATCCCCGCGCCGCGCCCGCCATCGAATCGAGCGCCCTTCATCCGAAGGCTGGTTCCACGGAAACGGGCCTCTTCGGCGAGTACTTCAAGGGACGAGACTTCGCCGCTCCTCCCATCTATTCCCGTATCGACCCCACCGTTCTCTTCCGCTGGGACCGCAGGTCTCCTACCACCGAAGCCGAGGCGCGAGGTGAAGTGGCGCCCGCTCAGGCCATGCCGGTCGATGACTTCTCCGTGCGATGGACCGGTGTGCTCGTGCCGCCCTCGAGCGGCCGCTACAAGATCTCGCTCGCGGGCGACGACGGCTTCCGGCTCGACCTCGATGGAAAGCGAGTGATCGATCAATGGACCACGACGTCGCGGACGCGCGTGGAGAGCGTTTCCCTCGATCTCGTCGCCGGACGGGCTTACGAGGTCAAGCTCGAGTACTTCGAGAACATCCAAGACTCGGAGATCCGACTCGGCTGGGAGAAGGACACCGGGAAGACGCCCTTTGACGAGGCGGTCGAGATGGCCAGGAAGTCGGATGTCGTGGTCTTCGTCGGCGGGCTCACCGGTGACGTGGAGGGTGAAGAGATGCGCGTGTCCTACGCGGGCTTTGCCGGCGGCGATCGAACGGATATCTCCCTGCCGGCCACCCAGGACAAGCTCCTCAAGGCGCTCCACGAAACCGGCAAGCCGGTGGTTCTGGTGCTGACCACAGGCTCCGCGCTCGGCGTCGAGTGGGCGACAAGGAATCTTCCCGCGATTCTCGTCGCGTGGTATCCAGGCCAGCAGGGCGGCAACGCGGTCGCGGATGTTCTCTTCGGCGATGCGAATCCGTCGGGGCGGCTGCCGGTCACATTTTACAAGTCGGTGGACCAGCTGCCCGCGTTCGACGACTATCGGATGGAGGGAAGGACGTATCGCTACTTCAAGGGCGAGCCGCTCTTTCCCTTCGGCTTCGGGCTTTCCTACACCCGCTTCGATTACTCCGCCATGAGCATCGATCGGAAGGAGGCATCCGCCGGAGACGTCATTCACGTGACCGCGGACATTCGGAACTCCGGCGCGCGCGACGGCAATGAAGTGGCTCAGATCTATGTCCGCTCGACGGGTCAGTCCGCCGAGGCGCC
>JANMVV010000368.1:0-7491 GCA_031392925.1 Vicinamibacteria bacterium | reverse complement strand
ATACTCCAGCGGTGGCTTCCCAGGAGCTTTCTCTCGCCCGGGGTCAGGTCTCCGGCGAGAGCGTTGATCAGAATGTGGGTATCAAGATTGAGCATGCCAGCGGATCCCGGTGGAGAGCATGTCGCCTTTGACCCGCAATTTGTCTTTCAGTGAACCGATGAGGTCCGCCGACTCGGCGCGAATCGGAATCAGCTTGGCCACCGGCTTGCCGTGCTTGGTTATCACTATGCCCTCCGGGGCCACATTATCGAGTATCGACAGGCATTGCTCCTTGAATTTGGCGGCCGCAATCTGTTTCATGGTCACAATATAACACTAGTCATATATTATGACCACATTAAACCGCGTCTCCCGGCACGCCGGCGATCCCTGGCGATCTGCTTCGCTGGAGTAGGACCAGGGGACGAACACCCCTAGGCTGCCATCCTTGGTAACTCGTCGCCGCGGTCAAGTCCGGAGTGCTGCCCGGCCACGCGCATCCCATCTTCAGCCCGGACAACCGACGCATCCTCATCCAGTCGGGACAACGGGCCGACGGCAAGAGCCTCGATCTGAGGGTCGTGGACATTCCCACCGCTTTGCTCAACCGGTAGGAACCCCCATGGGCGATGAGCCGACTTTCGTCCCTGGGACTGGCGCGCCCGGCCAAGGGCGGCGAGAATCGCGCTCCACCACAAACCAGGAGCCCAGGATGAAACATCTGCCGCCGGCGCGAGCCGGGCTGGCGAGCGTATCGAGGTTCGCCCTGCTCTCGTTTCTGGCCGCCGTTCCCGCGGTCGCTCAGCCTCAAGGGGCGGCGGCGACGAACTCCGGCGTCGCGGAAATGGCTCGCCTCTTCGAAACCCCGCCCGACGACAGCCGCATCATGATGCGATGGTGGTGGTTCGGGCCGTCGGTGACGAAGCCGCAGCTCGAGCGGGAGATGAAGCTCATGAAGGAAGGCGGGATCGGAGGCTTCGAGGTCCAACCCGTCTATCCGCTCGCGCTCGACGACGCGAAGAGCGGCATCAAGAACCTCCCCTTCCTCTCCGATGGGTTCATCGATGCCCTGAACTTCACCTCGGTGAAGGCTCGCGAGTTGGGACTGCGCATGGACCTGACCGTGGGCAGCGGCTGGCCGTTTGGAGGAGCGACGGTGCCGGTGGCGGACGCGTCGGCCCGGCTCCGCGTCGAGCGTGTGAAGATCGCGGAGGGCACGCGGCGCGTGCCCGTGCCTTCCCTCGCCGACACCGAGAAGCTGATTGCCGTGTTCGCGGCCCGCCTGAACGGCCAGGCCGTGACGCCTGGCAGTCTGCGCGAAGTGACGCAGATCAGGGACGGCGCGGTGTTCCTCGCCAAAGGCGTTGAAACGGGCGACGAGCTCCAGTTCTTCATCGCGAGTCGGACCGGCATGATGGTGAAGCGGGCCGCGGTCGGGGCCGAGGGTTTCGTGCTGAATCACTACGATCGCGGAGCGACCGAGCGTTATCTCAAGGACGTGGGCGATCGTCTGATGCAGGCCTTCGGGCCGCAACCTCCCTACGCGATCTTCTGCGACAGCCTGGAGGCCTACGGCGCCGATTGGACCGACGATCTCCTTCAGGAATTTCAGAAGCGTCGAGGCTACGACCTGCGGCCGCACCTGCCCGCGCTCGTGGCCGATGTGGGACCGGAGACCTCTGGCATCCGGCGTGACTGGGGCAAGACGCTCACCGAACTGCTCGACGAAAGGTTCATGAAGCCGGTCAAGGAATGGTCCGCGCGGAATCGCACCCTCTTCCGCATTCAGGGATACGGCATTCCACCCGCCACCATTTCGAGCAACGCCATGGTGGACCTCCCCGAAGGCGAGGGCCATCAATGGAAGACCGTCCGCGCCTCCCGCTGGGCGTCTTCGGCGAGCCACCTCTACGGTCGCTCCGTCACGTCTGCGGAAACCTGGACATGGCTTCACTCGCCGGTGTTTCGCGCGACTCCGCTCGACCTGAAGGTGGAGGCCGACCTCCATTTCCTCCAGGGAATCAACCAGCTCATCGGTCATGGCTGGCCGTACACCGCGGAGGGCGTCGAGTATCCGGGCTGGCGCTTCTACGCGTCGGGCGCCTACAACGAAAAGAACCCGTGGTGGATCGCCATGCCCGATCTCTCCCGCTACCTGCAACGGATGAGCTTCATCCTGCGTCAGGGTGAGCCCCGGAACGACGTCGCGCTCTACCTGCCGAACGACGACGCGTGGGCGCAGTTCACCAGCGGCGGGAATGTGCATCTGATCCAGGTGTTGAACGATCGCCTCGGACCCGACCTGATGGCGCGAATCCTCGAGTCCGGCTTCAACCTGGACTTCATCGACGACGAAGCCATCGCGGCCCTGGGTCGCGTAGAGCCGGGGAGCCTGACTCTGGGTGGAAACCGGTATCGCACGGTGGTGCTGCCGGGAGTCGATCGGATTCCTCTCGAGACCTATCGCAAGCTGGACGAGTTCGCGCGTGCGGGCGGCGCGGTGATCGCGACCCGAAGCAAGCCGTCCACCGCACCTGGATTCCTCGCGACCGAAGCTCAGCACTCGGAGGTCCGCGCGATCTCGGCCCGGTTGTTCTCCGGGGCGGCCACCAGAAGCGCGTTCGTGGAGGACGAGAACAAGGGCCTTGGCGAGGCGCTCACACGCGGCCTCCAACCTGACGTCCGCCTCGCGCCGAGGGTGCCGGACCTCGGCTTCGTTCACCGCAGCACACCGGACGCCGAGATCTACTTTGTCGCCAACACGACGAACGTACGACAGGAGGTTGAGGCCACGTTCCGCGTCGATCGGTCGCAGGCTGAGTCCTGGGATCCGATGACGGGTCGGGTCTCGCCGCTCGCCGCTCAGCTGGATCCCAAGGGAGGCATGCGGGTCTCGCTCGACCTTCCCCCGTACGGCTCGCGTGTGGTCGTCTTCACCAGGCGAACCCTCCCCCATGCAAAGTCCGGTCGAGGTGGCCACGCGCCGCCGGCGCTCGACTGGAGCACGGGCTGGAAGATCGCGTTCGGCCCGGGCGGCAAGCCGGTCGAGATGGAACACCTGCGCTCGTGGACAGAGGACGAGGACACCCGCTATTTCTCGGGCGTCGCGACGTATGAGAAGACGGTGGTGGTTCCCGACAATGTGCTGCGCGGCGATCTGACCCTGCGACTCGATTTCGGCGAGGCCCACGTCATCCCAAACCTCGGCCCGCGCGCTCGCATGCAGGCGTGGCTCGACCCTCCCATCCGCGAGGTCGCCGTGGTGCATGTGAATGGGCGTCGCGCGGGCTCGGTCTGGTCTCCGCCGTACTCGCTCGAGGTCAGCGGCCTGCTCAAGCGGGGCGAGAACACCATCCTGATAGAGGTGGCCAATCTCGCGGTCAATTACATGGCCGGGCACTCGCTCCCCGACTACAAGCTCCTCAACTTGCGCTACGGCGTGCGCTTCGAGGCCCAGGACATGGACAAGATTCAAGCCACACCCTCCGGCCTGCTCGGCGGAGTGCGCCTCATCGCCGCGCCGAGGGGAACGCGGTAGTGGGCTCCTCTTCCCTTCTCCGTCTCGTCGTTCTCCCTGCGCTGCTCAGCGGGCTGGCCAGCGAGGCCTCGGTGGTTGCGACACGGTCTCCGTGGATTCCCGACAAGGGCGACGGCACGTTCGTCAATCCGGTTCTGCATGCCGACTACTCGGATCCTGACGTGGTTCGCTCGGGTGACGACTATTACATGGTGTCGTCGAGCTTCAACTGCGCGCCGGGCTTGCCGATCCTGCATTCGAAGGACCTGGTCAACTGGAGAATCATCAATCACGCGCTGAAACGGCAGGTTCCGGAGGACGTCTTCTCCATCCCCCAGCACGGCAAGGGATGCTGGGCGCCGTCGTTCCGTCTTCATGACGGCCGGTTCTGGATCTACTATCCGGATCCCGACTTCGGCATCTACATGACCACCGCCACCGACCCCGCCGGCGAGTGGAGCGCGCCCGTCCTGGTCAAAGGAGGCAAGGGTCTCATCGATCCCTGTCCGCTGTGGGACGATGACGGTCAGGTGTATCTGGTGCACGCGTGGGCGAAGAGCCGCGCGGGTTTCGCGAACGTCCTCACGATGCTGAGGCTCAGTGCAGACGGCACGCGCGCCATCGATGAGGGTCGCGTGGTCGTCGATGGCGCAAAGATCCCCGGATACACGACCACCGAGGGGCCGAAGATCTACAAGCGCGCCGGCTACTACTACATCTTCGCCCCGGCCGGCGGTGTGAAGGAGGGCTGGCAGTCGGTGTTCCGCGCCCGTAACATCTACGGGCCCTACGAGGATCGCATCGTGCTCGACCGCGGCAAGACCGAAGTCAATGGCCCCCATCAGGGCGCCTGGGTCGACACTCCTTCCGGACAGGATTGGTTCCTTCATTTCCAGGACAAGGATGCCTACGGACGCGTCGTCCACCTGCAGCCGATGACCTGGCGAGACGACTGGCCGGTGATCGGCGCGGATCCAGGTGGCGACGGCAAAGGCGAGCCGGTCCTCACATTTCGCAAGCCCGACGTGAAGGACACGCAGGTTCACGCCGAGCCGCAGACCACCGATGAATTCAACGCCGCTTCCTTCGGACTCCAGTGGCAGTGGCAGGCGAACCCGCGCGAGGTGTGGTCCTCGCTTGCGAGCAAGCCGGGCTCACTGCGACTCTTCTCGCAACCCGCGCCAACTGCGGACAGTCTCTGGCTCGTCCCCAACCTGTTGCTCCAGAAGTTTCCAGCTACTGAGTTCGTGGTCACCTCCCGACTCGACTTTCATCCGGCGTTGGAAGGCGAGAGCGCGGGCCTCGTGGTGTTCGGTCTCGACTACGCATGGATCGGTGTGAGCAGGACGGCAAAGGGCGTGCGCATGACCGTGAGAGAGGCCCACGACGCGCGGGGCGGCGGTCTGGAGAAGGACTTCGGCGCGGTGGACCTCAAGGGATCCGTTTCGTACTTGTGGTCGCGGTCGGAACGGGCGGACGATGCCAGTTCAGCTACAGCCACGACAACCAGCGCTTCACTCCCCTGGGCCAGGTCTTCACCGCCACGCCGGGTCATTGGATCGGGGCCAAGGTCGGCCTCTTCGCACGCGCGCCGAAAGGCGCCACGCGCGCCGGATACGCGGACGCCGACTGGTTCCGCGTTACCGGCCCAAGTCATTGAAGCAGACGCCCTTCGGAATCGGAAAAGGAACCTTCGCATGAGCCTGTCTATCGCCGCTCTCGCCTTGTTGGCCGCGCTCCAGTCCGGTGCGCAGGCGATTGATGCCGCCCCTCCAGTCCCGATCGGATACTGCACGGAGGACATGGAGGGCGCCAGGGCCGCGGGCTTCGACTATGTCGAGCTGGGCGTTCGCAACTTCGCGAAGCTCAGCGAGGAGGAGTTCACGAACCTCATAAAGCGGCGCGACTCGGCCTCGGTCAAGACCCCCACCGCGTACGTGTTCCTCCCCAACGAGATGAGCATCGTGGGCCCCAACGTCGACGAAGGCGTCCCCCTGGCCTACGTCCGCAAGGCCTTCACTCGCGCGCACCGGCTGGGCGTGGAACTGATCGTCTTCGGCAGCGGCCCCGCCCGGCGCGTGCCCGACGGCTTTCCGAAAGAGAAGGCGTTCGAACAGCTCGTCGCCTTCGCGAAGGCCATCGCGCCTCTCGCCCGCAAGGAAGGCATCGTCCTCGGGGTCGAGGCGCAGCGTGTGCAGGAGACGAACATCATCAACTCCGTGGCCGAGGCGCTCACCTGGGTGGAGGCGGTGAACGATCCGAACTTCCAGTTGATCGTCGACTTCTATCACCTGGCCGAAGCGAAGGAAGACCCGAAAGTCCTGCTGAAGGCCGGAGGACGAATCCGGCATGTTCATTTCGCGAACCCGATCGGCCGAGTGTTTCCCCTCAGCTCGGATGAGTATGACTACTCGGGCTTCTTCGACAGTCTCCGCAAAATCGGCTACCGCGGCCGGATCAGTATCGAGGCGAGCACCAAGGATCTGGCCAGGGACGGCCCGCGGGCTATCGCTTTCCTGCGCGCGGCCATGGCGTCGGGTGTGGCGCCGCCCGCCGCGGCGATCCCCCAACGCAATGCGAGCCTGCCCACGCTGTTCCTGATCGGCGACTCCACGGTTCGAAACGGAGACGCCACCGGTTCGAACGGCCAGTGGGGATGGGGCGAACCTCTCACAAACCTCTTCGATGCCACGAAGATCACGGTCACGAACCGCGCGATCGGCGGCCGCAGCAGTCGCACGTTCCTCACCGAGGGCCGCTGGGACAAGGTTCTATCGGAGCTGAAGCCGGGCGATTTCGTAATGATGCAGTTCGGCCACAATGACGGAGGCGAACTCTTCGTGAGCGATCGTCCAAGAGCGTCGCTCAAAGGCAGCGGCGAGGAGACGCAGGAGGGCGTGGTCGAGACGGGTAAGGCGGAGGTCGTTCACACCTTCGGCTGGTACATGCGCAAGTATGTTCGCGAAACAAAGGCTAAAGGGGCGACGCCGATCGTCTTCTCCCCGGTCCCCCGCAAGATCTGGAAGGACCGGCGGATCGTTCGCTCGAGCGAGGACTACGGGAAGTGGGCCGCGGAGGCTGCACAAGCCGAGGGAGCGCTCTTCGTCGATCTCAACGAGATCATCGCCGCGCACTACGACGCCATGGGCGCTCCGGCGGTCGAGGCCCTGTTCGCCGACGAGCACACTCACACCAATGGCAAGGGCGCGGCCCTGAACGCCGCCGCGGTGGTTGAGGGATTGAAGGGTCTCGCGAGCAATCCCCTGTCTGGGTTTCTCGCCCCGCCCGCGAAGGAGCAACCGGCCAGCCTGACCTACGACGTGCGGAGTTTCGGCGCGAAGGGCGACGGGCGGACCCTGGACACGGACGCGATCAACAAGGCGATCGAGACAGCCGTCGCGGCCGGAGGAGGCACTGTGTCCTTCCCCGCCGGCACATACCTGAGTTTCTCCGTTCGCTTGAAGAGCAACATCTCGCTCCACCTGGGCGCAGGAGCGACGCTCCTCGCTGCCGCACCCGACCAGGGCGGCGGCTACGATCTCCCCGAGCCGAACCCGTCCGATCTCTACCAGGACTTCGGCCACAGCCATTGGAAAAACAGCCTGATCTGGGGCATCGACGTGGAGAACGTATCGATCCTCGGTCCGGGACGCATCGATGGAAGAGGACTCACCGTTCGCGGACCCGGGGCTCGTTGGACGAAGCAGACGGGAGCCCAGCCGCTGAGCATGGGCGCCGCCCGCGGCGGCTCCGGTGACCCCGAAGCGACGGCACTTCGCGCCATGGACGGTCAGGGCAACAAGGCCATCGCTCTGAAGCTGTCGCGGAACGTTGTCCTGCGCGACTTCTCAATCCTGAGCGGCGGACACTTCGCGATACTCGCGACCGGTGTCGACAACCTCACCATCGACAATCTCACCATCGACACCAACCGCGACGGACTCGACATCGACTCGAGCCAGGGCGTCCGTATTTCAAATGTGAGGATCAACTCG
>JANMVV010000342.1:0-2424 GCA_031392925.1 Vicinamibacteria bacterium | reverse complement strand
CAGGAAGAACTGAAACCGATCCACCATCTTAGACCGCGCATCCGGCCCATCGGTTGAGGCCAGACTCCCCCCTGCCGTGACATGATCTCGCCCGCATGAGCCGCTCAGCAAGATACGACGCCATGACCGAGAGAGTCAGGGTTCTCTACGACCGAAACCGCCAGAGGGGCAAGGCCCCATGGTGCGGTTACGACTACGACTTCGTCTGTCCGTCCACGGGAACGTATCCGTTCCAATGGTTCTGGGATTCCTGCTTTCACGCGATCGTGCTTGCGCGCTACGACATGGACCGGGCCCGTTCGGAAATCCGCAGCTTGCTGAAGAATCAGCCCGATGACGGGTTCGTCGGACACGTCACGTTCTGGCAGCGCGAAGCCTTCGAGGAGATGCTGAAGGAGTACTCGATCGCGTATCGCACCCCCTATCTCTCCGACTGCATCCAGCCGCCCCTTCTCGCGGAGGCGCTGTTCGCCATCTCGCGCGGTGAGGGCGGGAGCGGAGTGCGCGACGAACTGCTGCCGAAGGTGCGTCGCTACTACGACTGGCTCGACCGGATGCGTGATCCCGACCGTGACGGTCTCATCGCCATTCTTCAGCCCGATGAATCCGGCCTCGATCACATTCCCAAGTACGACAGATACCTCGGCGTCAGCAATCCCACGCGCGACGAGTTCACCGCGGCCTGGCAGCAGGCCGTCGGTCCCTACGCCGAGATGCAGCGCGATCACGGCAGGATGTTCGCGGCCGACCGCTTCGTCTGCGAGGACGTCCTCGTCAACACCATCTACGCGGAGAACGAGCGCGTTCTCGCCGAGCTGCATGAGGAAGCGGAGGACAAGGAGGCGGGCAGGGTCATGCGCGAGCGCGCCGCCAAAACCACCGCCTCGCTGGTGGGCAAGTGCTACGACAAGGCCACCGGCCTCTTCTATGACCTGGCCGGAAAGCGCGAGGAACAGCTCAGGGTGAGCACGGTGACCTCGCTGATGCCGATCCTGCTGCCCGATCTGCCGCGGGAGATGGTCGAAGCGCTGGCGAAGCACATCGCCGATCCGAAGGAGTACGCCGCGAGGTACCCGGTTCCCTCCACCGCGCTCAACCAGCCGTTCTATATGGCGCCATCGGAGGGCCGGCCGGAGCTGGACTCGAAGCTGCTCTGGCGCGGGCCTTCGTGGATCAACACCAACTGGTACATCGCGCGAGGCCTGAGGCGCCACGGCTTCGTCGATCTCGCCCGCACCATCGAGGACAAGTCGGCCGAGCTGATCGAGAGGGGCGGCTTCCGCGAGTACTACGATCCGTATACCGGAGCGGGCTTCGGCGCCCACGCCTTCTCCTGGACCGCCCTCGTCCTCAACATGCTCGCGGACCACGAGAGCGTAGCTTGACAACCGTCCCCGCGAAGAATCTGCTGCAGCGAGACGCGAAAAGGGTCGTCATTGCGAGGCCGGCACCGACCTTGCGAAGCTGTCGATTTGGGGGTCGTCATTGCGAGGCCCCAGTCCGTTTCGCGCCGGGCCGAAGCAACCCCTTGATCCTTGCGACCAGCCTGCTCGCCGTGCTCACGGCCGCGTCCCTGATGGCCCAGCCAAGCGCAGCCCGGTCCCCATCCACCCCCGTCCCCCGCATCATCAAGACCCACTTCACCCCAAAGGAACAACAAGTCGACCGCTACGTCCAGGTCCCCTTCGACGTCGCTCCGGGCACCACTCGCATCGACATCGAACTGAAGTACGACCGAGCGAACAGCGAGAACGTCGTCGACCTCGGCCTCCTCGAACCGGGCTCCCTCGAGCTCGGCACGAAAGCGTTCCGCGGCTGGACAGGCGGCGAGCGCAGCGCGATCTTCGTGAGCGCCATCGATGCGACACCGGGATACTGGCCCGGGCCGATTCAAGCAGGACAATGGAACGTCGGCCTCGGTCTCTACAAAGTGGGCGCCGCGGGCGTCGATGTGGAACTGACAGTCCGAACATCCTCCGATCCCGTGACCGCGGCAATGCCCCCGCTGCCGCCTAGACCGAAGGAACCGATCCGGACCGGCCCCGCGTGGTACTCAGGAGCCCTCCACGCCCACACCCACAACAGCGATGGTGCTCTTTCACCTCAGGCGCTCGCCGCGAAGGCCCGCGCCGAAGGGCTCGACTTTCTCGCCATCACCGACCACAACAACACCGCTCACCAGAGGGAGACCGTGAACGTCCCCGGCCTTCTGACCATCGTCGGGGAAGAGGTGACGACGCCGGGCGGCCACGCGAACGTGTGGGGCCTTCTGGGAGTGCGGGACTTTGTCGACTTCCGCGTCTCTCCCGGCGATGCCGCCATCCACACCCTGTTCCGCACGGCCGCAGCTCGAGGCGCTCTCGTTGGCATCAATCACCCCTACTCGGCGTGTGTCGCGTGCTCGTGGACGCATGCGGTCCCGGA
>JANMVV010000334.1:0-2304 GCA_031392925.1 Vicinamibacteria bacterium | reverse complement strand
CCTGGTTCCACACATGTTCTGAAATCATAGGACGGGTCAACACGCGTCCCGTATGGCGCATCAGATATTCGAGCAGAGCATATTCCTTCGAGGTGAGGTCGATCCGCTGGCCATCTCTGGTCACTTCGCGCGTGGCCGGGTTCAACGCCAGATCGTCGATCTGGAGCACGCCGGGACTCTCGGTGGAGCCGCGGCGAAGCAGGGCACGAATCCGGGCGAGCAGTTCGTCGATGGCGAAGGGCTTGGTGAGGTAATCGTCCGCTCCTGCATCAAGCCCCTTGACGCGCTGGTCTACTTGCGATTGGGCGGTCAGAATCAGGATGGGGGTTTGAATCCGTGCCTGGCGGACGCTTTTGAGGATCTCCAACCCGGGCAATGACGGCAGCATCAAGTCGACGATCAGCAAATCGTAGTTGGTGTTGAGGGCCATCTGAAGGCCCTTCGCCCCGTCTTCACAGAGGTCAACGGCGTAGCTCTCCTCTTCAAGCGCGCGCTTGATGAAACAGCCGACTTTCGTTTCGTCTTCAATGACTAGAATGCGCATAGTCGTTGCTGCGGGATTATACCAAACCTGTGCCTACAATTGGTCGGTCTGGTCCATCTGGTCTATCTGGTTAGTTTCGTTCAACCAAAAAACAAGACAAACCAGATAGACCAGATCAACCAGATAGACCAGTTTTTTATGTCGGCGGAAAGCGCGTGATGGTCACAGGCTCATAGGTCAAGGCCGTTCCCTCGGGGGTCCGGCGGATGAGGCTGTGTCTCAACCAATGCTGATCATCGCGGACTGGATAGTCCGACCGGTAATGGGCCCCGCGGCTTTCCTTCCTGGGGAGGGCGCTGGCGACAATGGTCTCCGCGACATCGAGAAGGGACTGGAGTTCGAAGGCTTGCACGAGATCGGTATTAAACACCCGCCCTTTGTCCTGCACCGTGACGGTCATGGCGCGATGGGTCAGTGCAGTGATTGCCGAGATCGCAGCAGACATGGATTCGTGAGTCCTGACAAGGCCCAGATTGAGGCTCATCGTCTGGCCGAGTTCTTCTCGAATCTGCCAGGCCCGGAGCGATCCCTCCCGTGCCAGCAGTTGCTGGACGCGACTCTGCTCGGTTGCAAGCTGGTCTGTTGTGAGTGCCTGTGGCGCAACGGTTCGAGCGTACTCTCCGGCTCGAATTCCGGCGCGCCGGCCGAACACAATAGTTTCAAGGAGTGAATTACCTCCGAGCCGATTGGCGCCGTGTACACTGACGCAGGCACATTCACCGGCCGCGTAGAGGCCGGCGATGCCTGTTTCGGTCCATTGATTGGTTCGGACACCGCCCATCTGATAGTGCGCGCCGGGACGGACAGGAATGGGAGTCTCGATCGGATCGAGGCCGGCAAACTCAATGGCGAGTGCTCTGATCTGAGGGAGCCGTTCGAGAATGCGCTGGCGGCCAAGGTGCCGCAAGTCCAACAACACGCACCCGTCGACCCCGCGACCTTCGAGGATTTCTTGCCCGATGGCCAATGAGACAGTGGAGCGGGTGGCCAGCTCCATCTGCTGCGGGGCATAGGTCTTCATGAACCGTTCGCCCAACGTATTCAGGAGGTAGCCTCCTTCTCCGCGAGCCCCTTCGGTGATGAGGATACCCGTGCCCTTGAGTGTAGTGGGATGGAACTGGACAAATTCCATGTCCGCCAGTGGAGCACCGGCACGATACGCGAGTGCCATGCCGTCACCGGTGTTGATCACGGCGTTTGTGCTCGTCAGGAAAACGCGCCCGCTGCCTCCCGTGGCCAAGATGACGGCTTTGGCCCCGATCGCGTGCAATCCTCCACGGATCAGGTCCCACGCTACGACTCCCCGACAGACACCATCTTCCACGATCAACGCCGTGACATACCACTCTTCATACACGGCGCTGCGCCGTCTAAGCAGCTGTTCGTACATGGCGTGGAGGATGGCATGGCCGGTACGATCTGCGGCATAACAGGTGCGGGGAAAACCCGCTCCGCCGAACGGACGTTGGGCGATACGCCCCTGTTCGTCGCGACTGAAAATAACCCCCAGCCGTTCTAATTCGAGAATGTCGTCTGGGGCTTCGCGACACATGGCTTCGATGGCATCCTGATCGCCGAGATAGAGCCCGCCCTTCGTAGTGTCGAAAGCATGGGCTTCCCAGGAATCTTGCTCTCCCAGTGCCGCATTGATGCCCCCTTGCGCAGCCACAGAGTGGCTACGGACCGGATGGACCTTGGATATTACGGCGACGTCGAGATCCGGTGGGGCGGCAACCGCCGCCCTCATCCCTGCCAGACCG
>JANMVV010000306.1:0-41275 GCA_031392925.1 Vicinamibacteria bacterium | reverse complement strand
ATGTCGCGGGCCATGCGCTCCACCGAGATCGACCAGTTCGAACAGAAGTACGGCTTCAAGCCCATGCAGTTTCGAACGTCGTATGACGCTCTCGCGGTCTACGTGAGCAAGGACAATCCGCTCGAGAAGGTGACCCTCGCGCAGGTCGACGCTATCTTCTCGAAGACCCGCCGCCGCGGCTACAAGGCGAACATCACCACCTGGGGCCAGCTCGGTCTGACCGGGGACTGGGCGAACCGCCCGGTAAGCCTGTACGGCCGCAACTCCGCCTCGGGCACCTATGGCTTCTTCAAGGAGCACGCGCTCAGCAACGGCGATTACAAGGATCAAGTCAAGGAACAGCCGGGCTCGGCGTCCGTGGTGCAAGGCGTCACCGGCGACCGCTTCGGCATCGGCTACAGCGGCATCGGCTACCGGACATCGGGGGTCAAGGCCCTGGCTCTCGCGGAGGCGGAGGGCAAGGAGTATTCCTCCGGCAGTTATGACGACGTCAAGAGCGGGAAATACCCGCTCAATCGCTTCCTCTTCATCTACGTGAATCAGGCGCCCGGCAAACCGGCCGACCCTCTCGTCCGCGAATTCCTCAAGCTGATCTTCAGCAAGGAAGGTCAGGAAGTGGTCCTGAAGGACGGCTATCTGCCCCTTCCCGCGGACATCGTGAAGCAGGAACTCGCGAAGATCCGCTAAGCGAAGAGGCGCGGCACGCAGGCGGCGTCACCCCGACATGAAGGACGCTCCATCGGAATCCATCAGGCAGCGGATGCAATCCGCCTCCGCGCGGATTGCCCAGGTCAAGCTGATCGACCGGGCGGCGCGCGTGGTCATCACCCTGGGCGGCTTCGGGGTGGTGGTGAGTGTGCTCTTCATCTTTCTCTTCATCCTCGGAGAGGCGTGGCCGCTCTTTCGGCCTGCCGTCGCCACCCGTCTTCCGCCCCCGGCCGCGGCATCGGAGCTTCGGGGCGCCCTGGTGCTGGGCTCCGACGAATACCAGCGGAAGCTCTACGGCATTCTCCCCGCGGGCTCCCTCGCCATCGCGAATCTCGTGACCGGAACCCTGGACAGGACGGAATCGCCCGAAGCACTCAACGGAGCGACCTTCACTTCCGCGGCCCGCAACGCCAACGGCAGTCTGCTGGTGGCGGGAACCTCGGATGGCCGCGCCGGCTTCATTCACCTGAAGTTCCAGCCCAGGTACGAGGCCGACAAGCTCGTCGACGTCACGAGCGAGATCCGGATGGAACCCCTGGTCGAGATGGATCCCGGCCACCGGGCGATGCGTCTCGTGGATGGCCGGGATCGTGAAGGAGCGTCCGTGCTGGCCGGGGTGGTTGACGACCGGAAGATCGTGGTTCTCCGCAGAAAGCCCGAAGACCCCGCGGCCCTTCGTCAGATTCTCGAAGTGGGTGAGGGCGAGACCATCACCCACTTGCGGCTCGGGCGCACCGAGCTCCTGGCCGCCGCGACCGACAACGGAAGCCTTTACCTGTGGGAGCTCGGCCCCGAAATTCGCCTCGTGGACAACCGATCGCTCGCTCCATCCAAGGTGACGGCACTCGCCTGGGCCAACGCGGACATCTCCCTGCTCGTCGGCGACGACCAGGGTGGGATCGCGGCCTACTTCCGCGTGCGGCTCAAGGACGACGATCCCGAGCCGTCGCTGGTTCGGGCTCACGTCTACGAGAAGCAGAGCGCGGCCGTGGTCGATCTCGTTCCCTCGGTTCGCGACAAGAGCTTCCTTGCCGTGGGGGCGGACGGTTCTCTTCGTCTCGTCCACCTCACTTCGGAGCGAACCGTGGCCTCCCTGGCGCCTCCCGAGTCTCCCATTGCGCGCGCCATTATCGCGCCGAAGAGCGACGGGGTTCTCGCGACATTGACCGACGGACGCCTCGCTCGCTATGGCCTGCGAGCGCCGCATCCGGAGATCTCGGGCCGGGTTCTCTTCGGCAAGGCCTGGTACGAGGGCTATCCGGAGCCCGAGTACGTCTGGCAGTCGACCGGTTCCACCGACGAGTTCGAGCCGAAGTTCAGTCTCGTTCCCCTCGTGTTCGGAACGATCAAGGGCACCTTCTATGCCCTTCTCTTCGCGGTGCCGATCGCGATCCTGGCCGCCCTCTACACTTCCCAGTTCGCGCACCCGACCATCCGCCAGAAGATCAAGCCCACGGTCGAGATCATGGCGGCGCTTCCGAGTGTCGTCGTCGGCTTCATCGCCGGCTTGTGGCTCGCCTCTCGCGTGGAGGCGCAGATCGTCCCCGTTCTCCTGATGGTTGTCCTCCTTCCCGCTCTTGGCACGTCGGGAGTGTTCTTCTGGGAGGCGCTGCCGCATCGCCTTCGCACGCGTCTCCGGCCGGGAAGCGAGCTTGCGGTGGTGGTGCCGCTTTGTCTGCTGGGCGGGCTGCTGGCCCTTGCCATCGGGCCCACCATCGAGCAGACGCTCTTCAACGCCGACTTCAAAGGCTGGCTGGGCGCGGCCACCGGCTTGATCTACGACCAGCGCAACTCGCTGGTGGTGGGTCTTGCCATGGGGTTCGCGGTCATCCCGATCATCTTCACCATCACCGAGGACGCTTTCTCCAGCGTGCCGGCGAACCTCACCGCCGCTTCACTCGCACTTGGCGCCAGCCGCTGGCAGACCGCGTTGCGGGTGGTCCTGCCCACCGCGAGTCCCGGCATCTTCTCCGCGGTCATGGTGGGCTTTGGTCGCGCGGTGGGCGAGACCATGATCGTCCTCATGGCCACCGGCAACACGCCGGTGATGGACTGGTCGATCTTCAACGGGATGCGCACGCTCTCCGCGAATATCGCGGTGGAGATTCCGGAAGCGCCGAACGGCGGCACGCTCTATCGCGTTCTCTTCCTCGCCGCATTGCTTCTCTTTGGCATGACCTTCCTGGTCAACACCCTGGCCGAGATCGTCCGTCAGCGCCTGCGCGAAAGGTACAAGGCGCTGTGACCTCGACCCTGCCGAAGAAGCGCGCCCGCCCGGCGGGCGAATCGCTCGTCTGGTTCACGGCCAGCGCCCTCGGGCTCTGCCTGCTCATGATCGGCGGCCTGATCGTGGTGATCCTGACCAACGGTCTCGGTTTCTTCTGGCCGCGGCCGCTCGTTCTCTTCACCCTCAAAGACGGATCGAAGCGCCTCGCTGAGATCTCCGCCCATGAGGGCATTCCGAACCCGGGCCGGCTGGATCACCTGGTGAACAAGCGGACGCTTCTCAAGGTCGGCAATCGGGATCTTCTGGCCGCCGACTTCGAGTGGGTGAATGACGCCGACATCGTTCAGCGCGAAGAACCCAAAGACGCCTGGTTTGTGGAGCGTCGCGAATATGGCCCCTTCCTCGGCTTCCCGGTTCGTTTGAACGAGGCCGGGAAGGAGATTGCCACGACTTCTTCGGCGGTCGCCGCTCTGCTTCCCTCGAGGCTCAGGACCGCGGACCACGATCGTGCCGCGATCCGCCATTTGGAGAAGGACGAAATCGGGATCATCAACATGCGCATCGAGCGGGCCCGGCTCGCCACGAAGTCTCTCGATGCGAGAGCGCTGCGTGATCCCCGGGGTCCGGATCAAAAAGGGGAACGGGATCGCCTCGCCGCCCAGGTCGCTTCCGAACAGCAGGTCTATGCGGCCAGGCAGGAGGAGCTTGCGAAAGTGGTTGAGAAGGCCGCGGCGAGGACCCTGGTTCTTCGTTCCGCCTCGGGGGAGGAAAAGGAACTCCGGCTTCTCGACATCTTCCGTGCCTATCCCGCTAACCGTCTTTCCTGGTTAGAGCGGGCGTCCATCTACGCCGGCCGGCTCGGCGGCTTCCTCTGGGACGATCCTCGCGAGGCCAACACCGAGGGCGGCATCTTTCCGGCGATCTTCGGCACCGTGATGATGGTGTTTCTGATGACGCTGGTGGTGGTTCCGACCGGGGTGCTGGCGGCCCTCTATCTGCGCGAGTATGCCGCTCAAAGCGCCCTCGTCCGCATCGTCCGGATTGCCGTGAACAACCTCGCGGGCGTTCCCTCCATCGTGTTCGGCGTGTTCGGCTTGGGCTTCTTCGTCTACACCATCGGCGGGAGCATCGACCGAGCCTTCTACCAGGATGCCTTGCCGACGCCAACCTACGGAACCGGGGGAATCCTGTGGGCGGCCCTCACTCTGGCCCTGCTCACCGTGCCGGTGGTGATCGTGGCCTCCGAGGAGGCGCTCTCCGTGGTCCCCCGATCGATTCGCGAGGCCTCGCTCGCCCTGGGCGCCACCAAGTTTCAGACCATTCTTCGCGTGGTGCTGCCCTCGGCCGCTCCCGGCATCCTGACCGGTTTCATCCTGGCCATGGCGCGCGGGGCGGGCGAAGTGGCGCCTCTCATGCTGACCGGCGTCGTGAAGCTCGCGCCCGATCTTCCCCTCGACGGGTTCTTTCCCTTCTTCCATCTCGACCGCAAGTTCATGCACCTCGGCTTTCATATCTACGACGTAGGCTTCCAGAGTCCGAATGTGGAGGCGGCAAAGCCCATGGTCTACATGACCACGATCTTCCTGCTCCTGATCGTCGTCCTTCTGAACCTCACCGCCATCATCGTCCGCAACCGCCTGCGCCGGCGTTTCCAGACGTCCGCCTTCTAAGACCCCCTCCCCTGAAACCATGACCGACGAACGCGCCAGCCCGATACGGATCCAGACCGAGGTCTCTTCGAAGGCAAGCCAGACCTCGCTCGCGGGAGCCGTCCCCGCCATCGTGGCCGATAAGCTCAACCTGAGCTACGGCACGAACCACGTCCTCCACGACATCTCGATGGAGATCGAGGAGCGCCGGGTCACCGCGTTCATCGGCCCCTCCGGCTGCGGCAAGTCGACATTCCTCCGCTGCTTCAACCGGATGAACGACCTCATCGACAACGTGACCATCTCGGGAAAGCTCCAGGTGCGCGGTCTCGACATCAATGCGCCCACCGTCGATGTCATCGAAGTGCGCCGCCGCGTGGGCATGGTCTTCCAGAAGTCCAACCCGTTTCCGAAATCGATCTACGAGAACGTGGTTTACGGCCTGCGCATCGCCGGGATTTCCGACCGGGCGACTCTCGACGCGGCCTGCGAAAAGAGCCTGCGCGGCGCGGCGTTGTGGGACGAGGCGAAGGATCGCTTGAACGACAGCGCGCTCGGCCTGTCCGGTGGGCAGCAGCAGCGCGTGTGCATCGCCCGCGCCATCGCGGTGGAGCCGGAGATCGTTCTCATGGACGAGCCTTGTTCGGCCCTCGACCCCATCGCCACTCTCAAGATCGAGGAGTTGATCTACTCGCTCAAGAACAGCTACACCATCGTCATCGTCACCCACAACCTCCAGCAGGCGGCGCGCGTCTCCGACCAGACCGCTTTCTTCTGGCTGGGTAAGCTCGTGGAGATGGGGCCCACGGCCCAAATGTTCACCAATCCCTCGGAGAAACTCACCGAGGACTACATCACGGGAAGGTTCGGATAATGGAACGCCAGCACTTCGAAGGCGACCTCGAGACGCTGAAGCGCCGTCTCCTGCACATGGGGTCGCTCTGCGAGGCCCAGACCGACAAGGCGCTCGTCTCCCTGATGGAGCGGCGGGCCGAACTCGCGCGCTCGGTCATCGAGGGCGATGCCGCCGTGAATCTCCTGCAGATCGAGATCGACGACCGCTGTCTGAAAATGCTCGCCCTGCAGCAGCCGATGGCCACGGATCTTCGGCTCATCACCTCGGCCATGAAGATGGGCGCCGATCTCGAGCGCATCGGCGACCAGGCCGTCAACATCGCGGAGACCGCTCTTCGTCTGCTCGAGACGCCCCCGCTCAAGCCGGTGATCGACATCGCCGAAATGGCGGAGATCGCGCAGAAGATGACGCGCGACGCCCTCGATTCGTTCGTGCGGCGCGACGCGGCCCTCGCCCGCGACGTGCTGCAGCGCGACGACAAGGTCGATCAGCTCAAGGACCGCGTCTTCCGGGTTCTTCTCACCCACATGATGGCGGACCCCGGCACCATCGAGCGCGCTCTTGGCCTGATCCTGATCAGCCGCAACCTCGAGCGGATCGCCGATCACGCCACCAACATCGCCGAGGACGTCATCTTCCTCGTCGAGGCCAAGGACGTGCGACACCACCACTCCGCGGAGTGAGGGTCCGCTCGGGCCCTTGGCGATGCTCCGCGGGAGGCGGAGACGACATCAGCCCTCCCGCGGTTCTCTTGGGCCAGCGCTCCGGAAGGCGCGGCGGCCGCCGCCTCCGGCAGAAGTCGGCACCAGAGGGAGGGCGGCGTCTTCGTCATCATCGGAGGCACTCCAGAGAGGATTGGAAAGAAGGGTGGAGAGGCCATCTCGTATGATCGAACCGTGACCAGCCGCGCGCGGCTTCTTCCCGCCCGTGTCGCGATTCGCGCGGCCGGCCGGACGCCGGTTGTGTTCGAATCCCCGAAACCGGGGAGAAGCGAATGACTTCACAGAAACACGACGCCGGCCTCGATACCGAATTCGAAAGAGGCCTCGGCGCCTTCGACGCGACCATGGTCGTGGTCGGGTCCATGGTCGGTTCCGGAATTTTTCTCGTCTCCGCTGAAATGTCCCGGGTGCTCGGAAGCCCCGGATGGCTCCTCGCCTCCTGGATCGTCACCGCGGCGCTCACTCTGGCCGCCGCCCTTTCCTATGGCGAACTCGCGGCCATGATGCCGCGGGCGGGCGGCCAGTATGTCTACCTGCGGGAGGCCTTTTCGCCCCTGTGGGGATTCCTCTACGGCTGGACGCTTTTCCTGGTGATCCAGGCCGGCACCATCGCGGCGGTGAGCGTCGGATTCTCCCGATACCTCGGCGTGTGGGTGCCCTTCGTCTCGGAAGAGCGCTACCTGATTGCCCCCATCCATCTGACCGGGGGCTATGCGCTGTCGCTCTCGACCACGCAGCTCGTGGCGCTGCTGGTGATCGCGTTACTGACCTGGACCAACACGCGCGGTCTCAGGTGGGGGAGGCTGATTCAGAACGTCTTCACCTCCACGAAGACCGTGGCTCTCGCTGGACTCGTGGCCCTCGGCCTTCTGGGCGGCTGGAACCGCCTCGCGGTTTCGGGGAATTTCGGCGACTTGTGGACCATCCGCGGCGCGGTTGCGGTAGCACCCGGGCTCACCCCCGAGTCCGGCTTCGGCCTCTTCGTCGCACTCTGTGTGGCCCAGGTCGGATCGCTCTTCGCCGCCGACGCCTGGAACAACATCACCTTCACCGCCGGCGAAGTGAAGGACCCGCGGCGCAACATTCCTCTCTCCCTCGCCGCGGGCACCGGCCTCGTGATCGGCCTGTATCTCCTCGCGAACCTCGCGTATCTCGTCACCCTGCCCTTCGATCAGATCCAGCACGCGCCCTCGGATCGGGTGGCCACGTCGACCCTCGAAGCCGTCCTGCCCGGGCGCGGCGCGCTCATCATGGCGGTGGGGATCATCATCTCCACCTTCGGCTGCGCGAACGGCATGATCCTTTCCGGAGCGCGGGCCATCTACGCGATGGCTCGAGATGGAGTCTTCTTCAAGGCCGCGGGGCGTCTCAACAAAGCACAGGTTCCGGCGGGGGCCCTCGTCCTTCAGGGCGCCTGGGCGTGCTTCCTCGTGCTGCCGCGCACCTACAACCCCGCGACCCGCGCCTACGGGAACCTGTACAGCAACCTGCTCGACTACGTGATCTCGGCGGCGCTCCTCTTCTACATCCTGACCATCCTCGGACTGTTCCGTCTTCGCGCCACCAGGCCCGATGCGGAGCGGCCCTATCGCGCGATCGGCTACCCCTTCGTGCCCGCTCTTTACATCATCGCCGCGTCGGTGCTCCTCGTGATGCTGTTCATCTACCGCAACGCGACCACCTGGCCCGGGTTCGCCATCGTGGCTCTGGGCGTTCCCGTGTACTTTATGTGGGGCCGCCGAGGCGGGGAGTCGAAGTGAGCTCCGCGGTCAGGCGACCGTCCACCCCGAAGAAATAGAAGGAGTGGCATGAAGCTCGAAGCCTTCGAGATGGAACGCTTCCAGTCGATCTGGGAGAACCGCGTCACCCACAACATGTCCGAGAGCGGCGTGCACCCGATGTCGCTCGGGGAACTGCTGGACCCGAAGGAGCGCGACGCGATCTTCGATAAGCGCTTCATCTACGTGCAGACGAACGGCACGCCCGGGCTGCGCGCGTCGATCGCCGCCCTCTATCCAGGAGCCACGACCGACAACGTGGTGGTGGGGAACGGCACCGCGGAAGCCAACTACATCACGGTCTCGCGCCTGGTCGAGCCCGGTGACGAAGTGGTGATGATGCTTCCAAACTATATGCAGATCTGGGGAGTGGTTCGCGGTCTGGGCGCCACCGTCGTTCCGTGGCGTCTGCGCGAAGAGCGGGGTTTTGAGGCCGATGTCGAGGAACTCGCATCGCTGGTCACGCCGCGCACGAAGCTGATCGCGGTGTGCAATCCCAACAACCCGACCGGTTCCATCCTGGGAGAGGCCGTGATGCGCGCGATCGTGGCGGTGGCTGAACGAGCCGGCGCATGGATCCTGGCCGACGAGGTCTATCGCGGCGCGGAGCTCGATGGTCGCGAGACCCGGAGCTTTTGGGGCCTCTCCGATCGCGTGCTCGTGGCCTGCGGCATGAGCAAGGCCTACGGCCTGCCTGGTCTTCGCATCGGCTGGGTGGCGGGCCCGCCGTCGATGATCGCCGAACTCTGGGCGCGCAAGGACTACCTCAGCATCGCGCCCTCCTCCCTCTCGGACCACCTCGCCCAGGTCGCCCTTCGTCCCGACGTGCGACCGCGGATCCTCGCGCGGACCCGAGGCCTGATCAACGCCAATCTTCCCGCACTCACCGAATGGATGCGCCGACACGATCCCGGTTTCCGCCTCGTGCCGCCGCGCGCGGGCGCCATCGCCTACCCGCGCTACTCGTGGCCGATCAACTCCACGAAACTCATGGAGAGACTAAAGGATGAGCAGAGCCTGCTGGTGGTCCCGGGCGATCAGTTCGGCATGGACGGGTACCTTCGGATCGGCCTTGGTAACGAGCCCGAAGAAGTGAAGGCCGGGCTCGCGAGCATGGACAGGGTGCTCGAATCCCTCGGTCCTGCTCCCGGCTTCTAGGTTGCCGCGGGAGTTTTTGGAGTCGAGCGACATCGTGACCACGAAGGGGAAGAGGGGAGCTGACGGGCATTCGTTTGAAGATTCCGTTTGACAAGTGTCGCCCTGCGGGTTCACAATCCCGCCTCTCGTGAGTCAACACTCCTCGGTTCTCCTCGTTTCGCGCTGGTGGTGGCGGAGCTTTGGGCGCGCCGAGGGAGGAGCTTGCGAGTAGTCACTGACTGATCCCCAAAACGAGGATCTCCAAAAGCCCCCGAAGCGCGATGCGCCGGGGGCTTTTTGTTTTTGTCCCCTCTCTTCCGAGTCACCAACCTTGAACCTCACACCCCTTCTCAACAAAGCCGTCCACCAGTCACTCTCCGAGAGCGACGCGCGTGAGGCGGCGCTTGCCCTGATGACCGGCGAGGTTCCGCCCGCCCAGGCCGGGGGCCTGCTCTCCGCCCTGCGCGTGCGCGGCGAGAACGGCGGCGAGATCCTCGGCTTCGCCCGCGCCCTTCGGGAGCACGCCGCCCCGTTCGCTCTGGCCGGCGAGGGGCTCATCGACACTTGCGGAACCGGTGGCGACAGCCTGGGTACCTTCAACGTCTCGACGCTTGCGGGGATCGTGGCGGCCGCCGGCGGAGCGCGGGTGGCGAAGCACGGGAATCGCGCGGTCAGCAGCCGCTGCGGCAGCGCCGATCTCCTCGAGGCGCTCGGAGTGAGGATCGACGGCGCGCCCCGCGCGGTCGCGCGGTGCATCGAGGAGGCCGGGTTTGGTTTTCTCTTCGCCCCCAACTACCACCCGACTCTGCGGCAGCTCGCTCCGCTCCGCCGCGAACTCGGCTTTCGTTCGATCTTCAATCTGGTCGGACCGCTCGCCAATCCCGCGCGGGTGACGCGTCAGGTCGTCGGGGTTCCCTCCCCCGCTTACCTGCGGCCGGTGGCCGAGGCTCTTCAGGCCCTGGGGATCGCCCACGCCTTCGTGGTGCACGGGGAGGATGGCGCCGACGAGATCTCACTCACGGGTTCAACCACGGTGATCGAGGTGAGGCCGGAAAGCCTGGAAGAACGCGCGATCCATCCCGAAGACGCGGGGCTCAGGACTTGCCGGTCCGAGGACCTCGCGGGTGGCGACGCCGCTCAAAACGCAGGCATCGCGAACCGCATCCTGGACGGCGCGCGCGGTCCCGCGCATGACTTCGTGGTCATCAATGCCGCGGCGGCGCTTGTGGTTTCCGGTCGAGCCGGTTCGCTGCGTGAGGGAGCGGAGCAGGCGCGCGAGGCGCTGTTGTCGCTTCGGGCCCGGGCGGTTCTCGACGCGGTGAGACGCGTCTCGCAGGAGGGGGAATGACCTTTCTCGACGAAGTTCTCGATGAAAAGCGGGCCGAGATCACGCGGCTGCGCCAGGATCCGCCCCGAGTTTCCGCCTTGCCGGCGGCGCGCTTTGTCTCCGCCCTTCGTGGCTCCGGACTCTCCGTGATCGCAGAGATCAAACGGCGATCGCCTTCGAAGGGAGATCTTTCGCCCGGTCTGGATGCGGCGAAGACCGCTCGTGCTTACGCGCAAGGCGGCGCCGTCGCGATCTCGTGCCTGACCGACCGGAAGTTCTTTGGCGCGCGCGCCACCGACTTCGACCAGGCCCTCACCGCATCGCTGCCGGTTCTCCGGAAGGATTTCCTGATCGACGAGATCCAGATCGACGAGAGCGTCCGCCTTGGAGCCGCGGCCGTCCTGCTCATCGTGAAGATCCTTCCCACCGGCCGTCTGGAGACGTTGCTCCGGCACGCCATGGCACTCGGCCTTGACGTCCTCGTCGAAGTCCACGATGAGGCCGAAGTCGATCGTGCGGTGGATGCCGGGGCCGCGATCATCGGCGTGAACAATCGCGATCTCGCCACCCTGAGGGTCGATCCCGCGTGCGCGCTCCGCCTGCGGCCGCGCATCCCCGGTGGCGTCGCGAGTGTCGCGGAGAGCGGGGTCAGGACGCGCGCGGACGTCACGCGGATCGAGGAGGCGGGTTTCGACGCGGTCCTCATCGGCGAAACCCTGGTGATGAGCCCCGATCCCGCGGCCACCCTGATCCAGCTCACCTCGAAGGGTGCGGGGGTGTCGCGATGACCTGGATCAAGGTTTGCGGCATCACCTCAAAGCCCGACGCGGAGGCTGCGATCAAGGCCGGAGTTTCGGCGATCGGCCTGGTCATGGCGCCGTCTCTCCGCCGCGTGACCCTCGAAAAGGCCCTGGGGATCGCCGCGATCGCGCGGGGCCGGGTGGAGGTGGTCGGAGTCTTCAAGGACGCGAAGGCGGTCGCGGCCGCGCACGCGATCGTGGGCTTCGATCGGATTCAGTTTCACGGCGATGCCCCGCTCGAGGTTCCGGTCTCCGTCCTGCGGGCGATCCGTCCGGAAGCCCTGGATCTTTCGGTGGCGAATGAGGGGGAGATGACATTGATCGACGGCAGCGAAGGCAAGGGCGTCGCGTTGGACTGGACGCGCGTCCGCAGTCGACCCGGCGGTTTCGTGATCGCGGGGGGGCTCACTCCCGAAAACGTGGGAGAGGCGGTCACGGTGGCTCGGCCCTTCGGCGTCGATGTCTCATCGGGCGTCGAAAGCGCCCCGGGGCGAAAGGATCCGGAGAAGATGGCGCGCTTCGTCCTCGCCGTGAGGAGAGCCGATGCTGCCCTCTGATCGGCCCGGCTACTTCGGCGCCTATGGCGGGCGCTTCATTCCGGAAACCCTCTCCCTGGCGCTGGAGGAGCTCGCCCGCGTCTACGATGCCGCCCGGGTCGATGCCGCGTTTCATGCACGGCTCGACGATCTTCTGAGGAACTACGTCGGCCGAGAGACTCCGCTCTATTTCGCGGAGCGGCTCACTGAGCATGGGGGCGGCGCGCGGATCTTCCTCAAGCGCGAGGACCTCAATCACACCGGCGCCCACAAGATCAACAACGCGATCGGCCAGGCGCTGCTCGCCAAGCGCCTCGGGAAGGCCCGCATCATTGCGGAGACGGGGGCGGGTCAGCACGGAGTCGCCACCGCCACCGCCTGCGCGCTTCTTGGTCTGCCCTGCCGCGTCTTCATGGGTGAAGTCGACGTGGCCCGTCAGCGCCCGAACGTCCAGCGCATGGAACTCCTCGGCGCGCAGGTCATCCCGGTCGACTCGGGAAGCCGAACCCTCAAGGACGCCATCAATGCGGCGATGAGGCAGTGGGTTGCCGATGTGCGCGACACCCACTATCTGGTCGGTTCGGTGGTGGGGCCCGATCCGTTCCCGCGGATGGTGCGCGACTTCCAGTCGGTCATCGGACGCGAAACCCGCGCCCAGTGCCTCGATCGTCTGGGTCGCCTTCCCGATCTCGTGGTCGCCTGCGTGGGCGGCGGCTCGAACGCGATCGGCATGTTCCATCCTCTCCTCGACGATCCCATCGATCTCGTCGGCGTGGAGGCGGCCGGACACGGCCTTCACACCGCGCAGCACGCGGCCACCTTGACCAAGGGCCGGCGCGGCGTCCTTCATGGCGCGCGTACGATCCTGCTTCAGGACGAAGACGGGCAGATCCAGGAGGCGCACAGCATTTCCGCGGGACTCGACTATCCGGGGGTGGGGCCGGAACACGCTCACTTGCGCGACACCGGTCGCGTGCGCTACGAGAGTGCCACCGACGCCGAGGCGCTCGTCGCGTTTCGCCTGCTCGCCCGGCTCGAAGGCATCGTGCCGGCGCTCGAGTCGGCGCACGCGGTGGCCTTCGCGCTCAAGGCCTCGGCGGAGCTGCCGCGGGATCGGGTCGTGGTGGTGAATCTCTCGGGCCGCGGCGACAAGGATCTCGACCACGTCATGGCCATCGATGCGGAGTCCCGATCATGAGCATGGCGGCGATGTTTGCGGCGACCTCGGGGCGGAACGAGATCGCGCTCATTCCCTATGTAACCGCGGGCTATCCCGGGATAGAAGCCTCACTCGCCTTCATCGACCAGGCCGCGGAGGCCGGCGCCGACGCGGTCGAAATCGGCCTGCCCTTCTCCGACCCCGTGGCCGATGGACCCACGATCCAGTTCGCCTCTCATCAGGCGCTCGAGAGCGGCTTCAAGCCGCGGGTGTTCCTCGAAGCGCTCGCCGCGCACCGTCGTCCCTGCCCCCTCATCCTCATGACGTACCTCAATCCGCTTCTCGCCCTCGGTCCGAATGGGTTTGCAACCTTGGCCGCGGCGGGCATCAGCGCCGTGGTGATCCCGGATCTACCCCAAGAAGAGGCCTCCTCCATGTCCGCGGAGGCGGCCCGCTCCGGAATCGACATGGTTCTCCTGGTGGCCCCCACCAGTTCGGACGAGAGGCTGCGCCGCATCGGCGCTGCCTCACGCGGCTTCGTCTATGTCGTGGGGGTGGTGGGGACGACGGGAGCCAGGCGCGAGGCCGATCCCGCGCTGCCCCGGATCCTGGACCGCGTGCGCCACGCCACGTCCCTGCCCCTGGTGGCCGGCTTCGGCCTTTCCGATCCGGCTCATATTCAAGCCATCACCGCTCACGCGGACGGCGCCATCGTCGGCAGCCGCCTCGTGGACGCGATTCGCCAGGGCGAAGACTTCGCCGCCCTCGTCCGTTCCTTCAAACAAGCCACCCGGAGACATTGATGCTGATCCTCATGAAACCTGCCACGAACCCGGACGAGATCGCGGTGGTCTGCCGCGCCGTCTTTGAGCTCGGCCTCGTGCCCCACCCGATACCCGGGGCCACCCGTGTCGCCATCGGCGTGACCGGCAACACCGGTCCCGTGGATGAAACGCCCATTCGCGGCTTGCCCGGGGTGGTCGACGTGATCCGTGTGACCAAGCCCTACAAGCTGACGAGTCGCGAGATGAAGCCCGACGACACCGTGGTGGTGGTGGGCGGCATTCGCATCGGCGAGCAGAGGCCGGTGGTGATCGCGGGTCCATGTTCGGTCGAGACGCGTGAGCAGACCATCGAAACCGCGAAGCGGGTGAAGGCCGGAGGCGCTCATCTCCTTCGCGGCGGAGCGTTCAAGCCGCGCACGTCTCCTTACGCCTTCCAGGGTCTGGGCGAGAAGGGTCTCGAGATCCTCGCGGAGGCGCGAGACATCACCGGCCTGCCTCTCGTCACCGAGGTCATCGGCGTCGAGGTCTTCGAAGCCGTCGAGTCGGTGACCGACGTCCTGCAGATCGGCGCGCGCAACATGCAGAACTACCCGCTGCTGCGTCGCGCGGGCAAAAGCCGCAAGCCGGTCCTCCTGAAGCGTGGTCAGTCCGCGACCCTCGAAGAATTCCTCCTCGCCGCGGAATACCTGCTCGCGGAGGGAAACCGGAACGTGATCCTGTGCGAGCGGGGGATCCGCACCTTCTCCGACCACTCGCGGTACACCCTCGACATCAACATCGTGCCCGAGCTCAAGAGCCTCACCCATCTGCCCGTTCTCGTCGATCCCTCGCATGCCTCGGGAAAGCGCGAGATGGTGGTGCCGCTCGCCCGTGCCGCGTTCGCGGCGGGTGCGGACGGCGTGATCGTCGAGGTTCATCCCTTCCCGGACAAGGCGCTTTCGGACGGCCGGCAGTCCTTGAACCTTCAGCTCTTCGCGGACATGATGCGCGGCCTCGAGCGCTACGTGCCGCAGGCCGAGTCCGCGCCGGCCTTCGTCGCGTGAGCGTCGCGCGCCTGCGTCTCGACACCGCGGTGGAAGGGCTCGACGCCTTCTCTCGCCTCTATGCGGGCGACGGTTACGCGTTCCTGTGCGAATCGCTCGGAGAGGCGGGCCGCCATCGTTTTTCCTTCTTCGGCGGCCGTCCCACCCGGATCCATAGAAGCCGGCCTTCGCTGATCACCATCGAGAACGTCGACACCGGCGAAACCATGTCCGATTCGCGCGATCTGCTCGACTCGATTCGCGCCCTTCTCTCCGAGGTCGAGGCCGTGCCGGACGTCCCGCCCTTCTCCTCCGGCGTGGTCGGCTACCTCGGCTACGACGTCGTGAGGCGGTTCGAGCGCCTTCCTTCCCCGCCCCCCGATCCGGAGGGGCTGCCGGACAGCGTCCTGCTCGTTCCCACCGAGATCATCGTGGTCGATCATCAGGCTGGCGTCACCGATGTCCTGGTCCATGGAAGCGGGGGCGAGGCCAGGCTCGCCGCCATCCGCGCGCAACTCGAGAAGCCGAGAGCGGAGCAACCGGAGGCGCCCGCCTCGGACGAAACCGTGGCGCTTCACGCTCGGACTCCGCGGCCCGATTTCGAAGCGGGAGTCGAAGCCATCCTCGAACACATCCGCGCGGGTGACATCTTCCAGGGTGTCCTGTCCCAGAGATTCGAGGCGGCCTTCGATTCCGATCCGCTCGATCTCTATCGCGTCCTGCGCGAGACCAATCCCTCGCCCTACATGTACTTCCTGAAGCTCGGTCCCGATCACGCGGTGCTCGGCTCGTCGCCCGAGGTTCTGGTGAGCCTTGAAGGAACGCGGGCCATCACCCGGCCCCTCGCGGGTACCCGCCCCCGCGGCGATTCGCCGGAGCGAGACGAGGCTCACGCGAGCGAACTCCTCTCCGACCCGAAGGAGAGGGCGGAGCACGTGATGCTCGTGGACCTTGCGCGCAACGACCTGGGGCGGGTGTGCGAGTACGGCTCGGTCCAGGTGACGCGCCAGTTCGAAATCGAGCGTCACGCGCGGGTCATGCATATCGTGTCGGAGGTCGAAGGTCGCCTGCGTTCCGAACACGATGCCCTGGACCTCTTCCGCGCGACCTTCCCCGCAGGCACGGTCACCGGCGCCCCGAAGATTCGCGCCATGGAGATCATCAACTCTCTCGAGCCGGTGCGCCGCGGACTTTACGGGGGGGCCATCGGGTACATCGATCCGGCGGGCCGCATGGATTTGTGCCTCGCCATTCGTACCCTGGTGGTCCACCAGGGCCGCGTCCTCCTGCAGGCCGGCGCCGGTGTCGTCGCGGACTCCGATCCGGCGCGCGAGTATGAAGAGACGCGGCAGAAGGCCTCGGCCCTGGTCCGCGCGCTCGAGCGGTGCCGATGTTCCGCGTCGGAGGCGGCCTCGTGATTGCGGTCATTGATAACTACGATTCCTTTGTCTTCAATCTCGTTCAGGCGCTCGGCTCGATGGGCGAGACCGTGCGCGTCTTCCGCAACGACGCCATCGACGTTGCGGGCCTGCGGGCGCTTCGCCCCGACGCTCTCGTCCTGTCGCCCGGGCCCGGACGACCGGAGGATGCGGGGGTCACGGTTGCGGCAATCCGCGAACTCTCCTCTTCGGTTCCGACGCTCGGTGTATGTCTCGGGCACCAGGCAATCGCCTCCGCGTTCGGGGGACGGGTGGTGAGGGCCGATGAGCCGCGTCATGGGAAGTCCTCAGAAGTGGAACACGATGGCGCGGGTCTCTTCGAAGGTCTGGCTTCGCCGTTTCAGGCTGGCCGTTACCACTCGCTGGTGGCGGAACGTGCCTCTCTACCTGCGTCGCTGCGGGTGACCGCTTGGACCGGAGACGGCGCGGTGATGGCGCTCGGGCACGTCGAGCGGCCTCTGTTCGGCGTTCAGTTTCATCCGGAGTCGATTCTCACGCCGCTCGGCTCGAAAGTCCTCGCTAACTTCATCCGGCTGGCCGGACGGAGAACCGGTCCGCTCTAAGCTCAGTTCTGTATGCCGCCTCCGGCCTCCCGCGCGCGCGAGTGGACCTTCCGCCTGATCCTCATGGCCGTCTCGCTTGTCTTCGCGATGGGCGCGCTCGAAATCACCGCCCGCATCCTGCGCTCGCGGCAGCAGGGCGGGAAAGAGGGACGGGAGGACGCCATCTACAAGGAGTACGACCCCGCCTTGGGCTGGCGAAAGAAGAAGAACACCACCGCCACCTACAAACGAAGGGAGTACACGGTGGAGGTCCGCATCAACTCCCAGGGGTTGCGGGATCCCGAGCGTCCGGTCGAGCCGGGCCAAGGAACGTTTCGTGTTCTCGCTCTCGGCGACTCCTTCATGGAGGGCTACACCGTCGATCTCGGCGAGACCCTGACCCAGAAACTCGAGGGCCGCCTCAACGCCGCGGGTTGCCGCGCCGAAGTCGTCAACGGGGGGACGGCGGGCTACAGCACCGATCAGGAGTACCTGTTCTATCGAATCGATGGGGCGCGGTACCGACCCGCGCTGGTGTTGCTCTTCTTCTTCTGGAACGACGTCATCTACACCGATCGCCAGGATTACTTCGGCACGCCGAAGCCTGTCTTCGAAATGGGCGGCGGAAAGCTTCGCCTTCACCGCTATCCGGTGAAGGAGAAGGCGAAGGACCAGCCGGAGGCTGCGGCCGGGGAGCCCGATGACGCCCCCAGCGGCTCGGCCTTTCTCGAACAGCTCAGGGAAAGGCTATGGGTGGGCGCCCCGGACGCGCATGACGCCCTCGCCCGTCTGGGCTTGTGGACTCCCATTCCGAAGGCGACGCCGCGTCTCGAAATGCTCGTCTACGACCGACGCGACCTGGCGCCGGTCGAGGACGCCTGGGAGAAAGTCGGCGTGATCGTGAAGGCCCTCAAAGAGGACGTGGAGGCGCACGGCTCGCGTCTCGCCATCGTCCACATTCCGGGCCGCATGGAAATCCAGGACTCTTCCTGGAGGGCGACGAAGAAGCTCTATCGCCTGACCGAAGGTGCCTGGGATCTGGACAAAGTGAAGAACAAGCTCCAGACCCTCGGCGCTTCGATCGATGTTCCCGTGGTCGATCTCGTTCCACCCCTTCGCGCCGCGGAGTCGGCCTTCCGTCCCACCTACTTCACCTTCGACGGACACTGGAACGCGCGGGGACACGATGTCGCCGCCTCGGCCGTCTTCGATTGGATGAAGGGCTCTCGATCCCTGCCTTCAACCTGCGGCGGTGGACGACTAGGAGAGCAAGCGAGTTCCGGCCAGACTTGGGATCCCGCGCACGATCCCGGCGATTAGTTCAAATCATTGACCATGAGGATGTTGGGCACTCCAGCGTAGCCTTGGGTCATGAAGCATTCCCTCTTGGGCGTGTCCGTTCTTGCTCTGGCCCTGACCCTTCCCCAGAACGCCTCGGGTCAGGCCGTGAAGAAGGGGCCCATGTCTTTCGGAACCGAACTCACCATGGTGGCGGTTCCGGTGTTCGTCTCCGATAAGGACGGCAAGACGGTGGCCGGACTTACCGCGGAGGACTTCGAACTCCAGGATGCGGGAAAGACGGTTCCGATCGAGAGCTTCCTCGCGGTGAGCGCGGATAGGCCGGTGGGCTTGGTTGCAGACGCCACCGCGCCCGCGTTGCGGCGGCAATATCTGTTCCTCTTCGATCTCGACTTCACGAGGCCGGTCAATCTCGAACGAGCCAGGCGCGCGGCGAAGCAGTTCGTTCTCAAAAGTCTTTCCCCCAGCGACCTTGCCGCGGTGGGAGTCGTGAATCCGACCGGCTTCAAGGCACTTGTGGGCTTCACCACGGATCGCGCGCAGGCGGTGGCGGCGATCGACGGCCTTGGATTCGGCGCCGCCGGTCGAGAGCGCGACCCACTCGGTCTGGTCTACGACGCCGGCCTCGGCAGACTCCTCGAAGGAAAGTCCGCCGATCTCACCGAGTCCTCCCCCAAAGCCCAGGCCATATCCGAGGAGTTGCGCGACCAGGCCGTGCAGCTCGGCCGGGCGGATCGCGAGCGCTACACGAAACACGTCGAGCAGTTTCTCGCCGGATTCGCAAGCCTCGCGCGGACCCTCGATTCCATCAAGGGCCGGAAACAGATCATCCTCTTTTCGGAGGGCTTTGACAGCACCGTCCTCTCCGGCGCTACCGGCGCGGACCGCGCGCAAAACGCCACCAACGTTTCGGAGGGAAAGCTCTGGGAGGTCGACTCCGAGGGCCATTTCGGTTCGGCCACAGGACAGTCCGCCATGCAGAACCTCTTCTCGGCGCTCCGCGGTTCAGATGTCGTGATCCATACCGTAGACGTCAAGGGACTGGGCGACACCGTGAATCTCCAGAGTCAGGAGGGAGAAGGGACTCCCGTGCAGGGAAAGAGCTCCCTGGCCGAGCTCTCGGAAAATTCCGGCGGGCGCTTCGTGCGGTCCGCCAACAACATCGAAGCGGGCCTTGGCGAAGTCCTCGCCGCCAATCGCGACTTCTATGTGCTCGCCTTTGCTCCGGCTACGACGGAACGCGGCAAACCGAGGAAGCTTTCCGTCAAGCTGAGAAGACCCGGCCTGAAGGTTTCTCATCGGTCCTCGTACACCCTGCCGGATCTCAAGAAGCCTGATGCCGCTCGCTCGGCCATGGAAGCCGCGGAGATCATCGCCAAGGGCGTCACCGGAGGCGGCATAAGGATGAGCGCCTTCGCCTTGCCCTATCGCGCGAGGGACGGCAAGGTCGCGGTGCCCGTGGTCATTCAGGTGCCGGGAGAGGCGCTTTTTGAGGCGGTGAAGCGCAAGCAGATCGGCCTCCAGCTCTACGGCTACCTCACAAACGCCGACGGCACGGTTCTCGACTACTTCCAGGCAACCCCCGTGCTCGATCCGGCGCAACTCGGCGAGAGTCTCAAGAAAAAAGGGCTTCAGGTCATCACCACGTTCGCGGCGGTCCCGGGCTCCCTCGAAGTCCGCCTTCTCGTTCGCGATCCGCTCACTTCGACCTGGGGCGCGCTCCGCCTGCCCGTGGAGGTCCCCTCATTCGGCGTGGGGGATGAAGCATTCGCCTCCGCTCCGATGGTGGTGGACGATCCTTTCTCTCGCGTCGCCCTGCCTACCACCACGCAACGCCGGCCGAATCGCGACATCCCTTTCCGTCTCGACGACCGGCCCATCACCGTGGAGGCGGATCCGGTTCTGAAGCGCGGTGACGCGCGGGAGATCTGCGTCTATGTTCGACCGGGCCGTGGCGCGGTTCCCGCACTCCAGGTGGAACTGGTGGGGAGCGATGGAGCCAGGCACGCTCAGAAGGCGGAGAAGGTGAGCGTGGTCAGGGACGCCGACGGCTTCGACCGCGTGGTGTTCTTCGTGTCCCCCACCGGCGTCGAGCCGGGTGAGTACGCGCTCAGTGTTGCGGTGGCCGGCGGGCCCGCCGCTTCCTCGTCGGTCAGGATTCAGTAGGGACGGAGCTAGATCAGTCCGAGCGAGCGGAGGTGCTCCCGGAGTGCGGGACCCAGGTCGCTCCGCTGGAGGGCCAGGTCGACGGTAGCCTTGAGGAAACCGAGCTTCTGCCCGGCGTCGTACCTCATCCCTTCGAACTCGTAGCCGAGCAGCCGCCTCCGGGTGCTGAGAGCCCTCAGGCCATTGGTGAGCTGAATCTCGCCGTTGTGGTCCCGCGCGGTGGCGAGGAGATCATCGAAGATGTCGGGAGTCAGTATGTACCGCCCGATGATCGCGAGATCCGAAGGGGCATCCTCGATCTTCGGTTTCTCGATGAGTTCCTTGAGCAGGTGCACCCGCGGGTCTTTCGCATCCCGTTCGCCGCGAATCACGCCGTAGGCGGAGATGTCGGCCATCGCGACCTTGAGCAACGCGATCACGGGATCGCCGTCTTGCTCGAAGACGTCCATCATCTGGCGCAGGGCCGGCCGGCCCGGCGCGTCGATCAGGTCGTCGGGCAGCATCACCGCGAAAGGCTCGTTTCCGACGAGGTCGCGCGCCGCGAGCACGGCATGGCCGAGGCCCAAGGGTTCCTTCTGGCGGATGTAGGAGACCGAAGCAAGGTCAGAGACCTTCCGGGCCTCGCGGACGAGGTCGAGCTTGCCGCGTTCCCGAAGGGTGGTTTCGAGCTCGTAGGAGATGTCGAAATGGTCTTCCATCGAGGACTTCGACCGGCCGGTGACGATGATGACCTGCTCGATGCCCGAGGCCACCGCCTCTTCCACCGCGTATTGGATGATGGGCTTGTCGACGACGCAGAGCATCTCCTTGGGCATCGACTTGGTGGCGGGAAGAAAACGTGTGCCCAGCCCGGCGGCCGGAATGACGACTTTTCGAACCTTGGGGCTCATCGGAGGAAAATAGCATCGCTTCGGGAAAATGCGTCAGGGTGACGCATCCCTTCCGGAGCCTGACTCCGGAAGGAAACACCGTGCTCGAACTGCGCTACGTAGCCGACAACAAGGACTTGATCCTGGCCATGCTCAAGGATCGAGGTGAGGATCCGGCCAGGGTCTTCGCCGAGGCCGACCCCTGGGATCTCGACATGAAGCGCCGCGAGATCATCCAGAAGGTGGAAGGGTTGCGGCACAAGCAGCGGCTCGCTGGAGAGGAAATCGCCAGGCGAGGCAAGGCGAAGGAGGACACCGCTCCCCTCAAGGCCGAGATGAGGACGGTGTCGGATGACATCAAGGCCTTCGATACCGAACTCGCGGCCATCGAGCTCAGGCTGAACGATCTCATGCTGATCCTGCCGAACATTCCGGACGACAGCGTTCCGCGGGGTGACGCGTCAGCGAACGCCGTGGTTCGAAAAGTGGGCGAACCCCGGATTTTCGATTTTGAACCGAAGCTCCACACCGACATCGGTGTCGCCCTGGGCATCGTCGATTTCGAGCGCGCGGCGAAGATCTCCGGCGCCCGCTTCTCCAGCTTGTGGGGGGCGGGAGCGAGGCTCGAGCGAGCCTTGATCCAGTTCATGCTAGATCTTCACACGAAGGAGCGCGGCTACCTCGAGATCGTTCCACCCTATCTGGTCCTGCCCGAAACCCTCGTGGGCAGCGGGCAGCTTCCCAAGTTCGAGGGCGATCTTTTCAAGACCGGAACCGCGGACCGGGAGCTCTATCTCATTCCGACCGCCGAAGTGCCCCTCACCTGCCTGCACCGCGATGAGATCCTCGAGCCGGAGGAGTTGCCGAAGAAGTTCGTGGCCTTCACCCCCTGCTTCAGGTCGGAGGCGGGCTCTTACGGCAAGGATGTGCGCGGTCTCATCAGGCAGCATCAGTTCCACAAGGTGGAACTGGTCAAGCTCACCACGGAGGAGAGTTCGATGGCCGAACTCGAAGCGATGGTGGCCGATGCCGAGGAAGTTCTCAAGCGCCTGGAGCTGCCCTATCAGGTGGTGTTGCTCGCGAGCGGCGATATGGGGTTTGGCTCGGCCAAGACCTATGACCTCGAGGTCTGGCTGCCGGGGCAGAACGCCTATCGCGAGATTTCGTCCGTCTCGAACTGTAAGGATTTCCAGGCGAGGCGGGCGCAGATCCGGTACCGCAGGGAACACGGCGCCAAACCCCGCTTCGTACATACCTTGAACGGCAGCGGCCTCGCCGTGGGCCGCACCATGGTGGCGATAATCGAAAATTATCAGCAAAGAGACGGGACGGTGATCGTACCCGGGGCGCTCCGTCCGTACATGGACGGAAATGAGTTGATTGAACCACGCAAAAGGGGTTGAACCTGATATTCTTCAGGCGTATAGGAACCAACTGATGGTCAGCGAAATCCTCGCACGGGCCCGGGGCGCGTATTCCCTTAGGGCCCGCTATCCCAATCGTGGAGAAACTTCAATGAAACAAAAAGCCTTGCGCTACCTGAGCGCCGTGACCCTCGCGGTCGCCGCGACATCCGGCTTCGCCCAGACCGCTCCCGCGGGTACGGTCGAGGCCAAAGACGTGAAAACCTGGATCATCACCGTCGATGGCAAGGAATACGAAGCGCGCCCTCTGACCCCAACATTTTCCGGGGACACGGGACTTTTCCATCTCCCCTCCGCCTACACCCTGGCCAAGGGCAAGAAGGCTTTCAGCATCTATCGCATGAACCTCGACCGTAACCCCAAGGACCTCGACGCGACGACCATCGGCGTGAGCTTCGGCTACGGAGTTTCCAGCAAGTTCGAGATCTTCGGCACCATCGGCTTGCAGCGGAACGACGTCGACATCCTGACCCAGCCCGGATACGTGAACGACTTTCCGCGCGCAGGCCGCCAGACCTCATCGCCGGGCTGGCAGAAGGGTGCTTCCGACCTGATCGTCGGCGCCAAGTTCAAGCTCCTCGACGACTATGGCCAGGACGGCGTCGGCCTCGCCATTCGCCCGATCGTCAAGCTGCCCACCGCCTCGTTCGACAACGGTCTCGGTACCGGGAAGGCTTCGTTTGGAGCCGACCTGATTCTCTCGAAGAGCCTGAACAACCAGGCCGAGATCCACGGCATGGTCGGATACCAGGTCAACGGCGACCCGGAGGGCTTCAACCTCGGCAATGCGTTCCGCTGGGGCGGCGGGCTCACCGTGCCGGTGTACCGCAAATTCCAGATGCAGGCGGAAGTGCTGGGAACCAACTATTCGAGCGCCGACTTCAAGCAGAAGAACCCCGTCGACTTCGTGATCGGCCCCGTCTTCTACTTCTCCAAGGGTTACTTTGTCCGGCCCGCGTACTCGAAGAACATGAAATTCGAAGGGCTCTCGACCGCCTCCTACAAGAGCTCCTCCGGCCTGAATATCTCCATCGGTTACTCGGGTGCCGCGGCTGGCCGCGCGATCTATGTGCCTCCGCCTCCTCCGGCGCCGCCCGCGCCGCCCGCGCCGCCTAAGGTCGAGAATCGGCCGCCCACGGTTTCGCTCGACGCCGATAAGACCAACGCCATCACCTGCGACACCGTTCGCTTCCGAGCGAACGCGGCCGATCCAGACGGCGACACCCTGACCTACGCGTGGACCACATCCGCCGGCCGGACCGTGGGCGAGGGCGCCAACGTCACCCTCGAACCGGGTTGCCTCCCTGCCGGCACCGACGTCACGGTTACGGTCACGGTCAACGACGGCCACAATCACTCAGCGCAGGCCTCACGCCACGTCATGATCGAGGCGAAGGCGAAGCCGCAGACCATCACCCGGTCGATGGGTCCGTTCCCGTCGGTCAAGGTCGGTGGCGGCACGCGTCTCAACAACATGGATAAGTCGGTCCTTGACGACATGGCCACCCGCCTCCGTCAGGATCCGGCGAGCCGCCTCCTCATCGTCGGTCATGCCGAGAAGGGTGAACCGAATCCCGACGTCCTCTCCCGCAAGCGAGCGGAAGCGGTGAAGGCGTACATGGTCAAGGAGCGCGGCATCGACGCGTCCCGCATGATCACCCGCGGCGCTGGTGCGGGTGGCGGTCGTAAGGCCGACCTCACCTTCGTGCCCGACGGCGCCGACATGCCCATGTAACCAAGGCGCCTGGCCCTTCAAGGGTCGCCCGGCAGCCATGGGGGCGCGGATGTCGACTTCACCGTCGATCTCCGCGCCTCTCGTTTTTCCACTCGACTTGAAAGGCAAAGCACCTTCGCGGGCGGGTTCGTCCGAGGCTCCGTGCTAAAGATTCGTCCGATGATGACGTCGAAAATGATCCACGGGGCTATCGTGGCCCTCGCCCTGCTCGCCCCGAGGGCCATCGCCGAGCCTGCCCGGCCGCCGCTGCGCTTCTCCCCCATTGGTCCCCAGGGCGGAGACGTGCGGTCGCTCGGTAGGGACCCCGGCGATCCACGCCGCGTCTACGCCGGCACCGTCGACGGCATCCTCTACGCCTCCCTCAACGCGGGTGCTTCATGGTCCCGCCTCGAGCCCGGATTCCCGCTTCGGGGCGCCAGCCTCGACGACATCCTGGTCACCGAGAAGGGCGAGCTGTTCGTCTCCTTCTGGAAGATCGATGGTTCGGGGGGCGGGGTGGCCAAGAGTATCAATCGCGGAGTCTCGTTTGAGATGATCGGCGCTTCGCTCGAGGGCGAAGCGGTCCGCGGGCTCGCTCGCTCGCCCGGCAATCCGAAGGTCTTCGTTGCGGTGACCCGGAACGGCGTGTTCCGATCCACCGACGAAGCCGGGACGTTCTCGCGGATCTCGCCCAGGTCGCACAACGATCTCAAGATGGTGGGCTCGGTCGCGATCGATCCGCGAAACGAGAACAGCATCCTGGTCGGCACCGCTCATCTCGCGTGGCGGACCGATAACGGCGGCGCCACCTGGCGCCCGATCCAGCAGGGGATGATCAACGATTCCGACGTGATGACCCTGACTCTCGACCGGCGCGAGCCGAAAACCGTCTTCGCCACCGCCTGCACCGGCATCTGGCGGTCGAGAAACGCGGGCTCCTCCTGGACCAAGGTGCTGGGCATTCCCTCGGTCAGCCGGAGAACGCGCGCCTTCGCCCAGGACCACGATCGGCCCGACACCTTCTACGCGGGCACCACCGACGGCGTTTACGTGAGCGACGACGACGCGAAGACCTTCACTCGCACCACCGGGTCCGGCCTGGTGGTGAACGCCCTCGTCTCCCTGGGCGGCGGCCGCGTTCTGGCCGGGGTCGAAGGAGAGGGGATGCTCGTCTCCACCGACTTCGGGCGCTCGTGGTTTCCGAGCAACGATGGTTTTCGCGAACGCCTGGTCCGGCAGATCGTGCCCGACGAGGCCAGGAACCGCCTGCTCGCTCTCACCGGAGCCGATGGTCCGAGAAACGGCGCGCTCTTCGAACTCGATCGCACCCAGGATCTGTGGCGCCGGGTCGAGTTGCCGGCCGGTCGGGAGATCCGTTCCCTCGGCGTCTACGCGAATGGCGAGATGATCGTGGGCACGGATGACGGCGTCTTTCAGGGAACCGCCGGAGGACCGCCCTGGAGGCGCCTGTCTCTGCTGATCAGCGGCGCCGATCCGCATCCCCAGATCGACGATCTCCACATTCGCGGATCGCAGGTCCTGGTCGCGACCGACCACGGCCTCTTCTCGAGCCAGAACCGCGGTTCGACCTGGACGCTCCTGCGCTTTGGCGCCAGCCGTTCCGTGGTGACGCTCGCCATAGCCTCCACCGGGCGGGTCGTGGTGGCTACTGCGCTTGGCGTCTACGCGGCCGACGACGGCATCGAGTTCCATCAGGTGGCCTCGGTCGGGCTGCGCGGCCTCAAGCGCCTCGCCTTCGCGCCCTCAAGCGACGCCAAGATCTTCGCCGCTACTTCCTACGGCCTGCTGGTGAGCCGGGATGCCGGGCGCTCGTGGTTCGACACCGATACCCCGCTCGGGCGGGTCACCGGTTTGACCCAGGCCGATAACGGAAAGACCGTATTCGCGGCCGACGCGGACCTCAAGACCGTCTTTGTCTCCCAGGATGGCGGAGCGAATTTCTGGCCCATCGAGGCCACGGGCCTTCCCTCGCAGCGGACATTCGCCCTCGCCATCGAGTCCTCGAAGCGCCCGGGCGCTTTGTCCGTTCTCATCGTGGCCGCCTCGGGCGGCGGTCTGCTCGAAGCCCGCATGGATGAAGCGGCGACCGCCGCCGAGGACAAAAGGCAGTAGCCTCGAAGGGCAGGTCATGAGGTTCTCCTTTCTCGCCCTTCTCGTTCTCAGCGCGACGGTGTCGCGCATAGCACCCTCAACCGCCCAGGATCCGAAGTCCCAGGCCACACCCCAGCCCGCGGCCTCGGCGGACCTCGCGGGTTACATCGCGAGTCTCGAGGAGCCGGGGCGCGCCGATTGGCAGAAGCCCGACGAGGTCATCCGGGCGCTCAGGCTCGGCCCCGGCGAGACCCTGTGCGACGTGGGCTCGGGACCCGGGTACTTTGCGTTGCGCGCGGCGCGCCTCCTCGATGCCTCCGGATGGGTCTATGCCGAGGACGTGGAGGCTTCGATGATCGACGCCCTGCGCGATCGGGTCAGCCAGGCGCGGCTCTCGAACGTGACGCCCATCCTCGGTCTGCCCGACGATCCTCTCCTCCCCAAGGCGGCCTGCGACGTGATCCTGGTGGTGAACACGTACCACCTTTTTCCGAACGGCCCCGCATTCCTGCGCCGTCTCACGAAGTCGCTCAAACCCGGCGGCCGCCTCGCGAACATCGACTTCCACAAACGCGAAACCCCGCAAGGGCCGATACTCGCGCGCCGGGTGGCGAGAGAGGCGTTCCTCGCGGACGCACAGCGTGCGTCCTTCAAGCTGGTGGGCGAAGAGAAGTTCCTCCCCTACCAGTACTTCCTGATCCTTAAACCCGCGCGCTGATAACAACCGCGTCATCGCTGATAACAACCGCGTCATTACGAGACCCCACGCCGTCCGCGACCCCACCCCGAACAGCCCCTTTAGCCTCTCGTCATTGCGAGACCCCACGCCGTCTGCGCCGGGTCGAAGCAACCCCCTCCCACCACGACCCATCCGTGCGCCCTCCAGCTAAGGAAGGAACCGCGAGAGCCAGGGGAGTTTCGAGAGATCCGAGTACAGGATGAAAACCATCAGCGCCATGATCAGGACGAAGCCAGCGTTGAGGAAGACAATCTTCACCTTCTCGGAGAGGTTGCGTCGGATCACCATCTCCGCGAGCAGAACCGCGATGTGACCGCCGTCCAGAGGGGCCATGGGGAAGAGGTTCAAGACACCCACCGAAATGGAGAGCAGCGCGATCAGGAACAGGATCGAGACGATGCCGGTGCGCGCCGCCTCTCCCGCGGCCTGGGCGATTCCGATGGGGCCCGAGAGCGCCGACTTCGCCGCCACCCGGAAGGTCAGGAGCTGCTTCAGCAGGCTCACCATCTGCACGGTGCGATCCCAGGTCTCGCGAACGGCCTCTTTCGCGGCGCGGGAGAAGCCGAATTTCTTGATCACGAACTTCTCCGAAATCCCCACCCGGCCTTGCTTGGGCGCGATGCTGATGGAGAGCCGTTCCTGCCCGCGGAGAATCTCGAAGGCGATGGGCTGATCGCCCGCGGCCCGCACCTTCGCGGGCACGTCGGCGAACGACTGAAGCGGCGCTCCCGCGACCCTCAACAGGCCATCCTCGGGCTTGAGCCCCGCGGCCTCGGCGGGTGAATCCTTGCTGACCTGGCCGATGCGCACGAGCGGGAACACCCCGATGTCGCCCATCTTTCCGTCGATCACCCGGGCTCGCATGGTCTTGAGCAGGCGTTCGGAGCCGCGGGCGATCTCCATGGTGATGTCCAGGCTGGGGCGCATGAGAATGCCGATCTGAACCTGCTCCCAGTCTTCCGCTCCCTCCCCGTCGAACTTCGTGATGGTGTCTCCGGGCTCGAGGCCGGCGGAGGCGGCGGGAGAGCCGGGATCGATGGCGCCGATGGTGGGCACGTCGTATCGAACGCCGGGGACTCCGACTCCGAGCATGAAGATGATGGTGAAAGTCAGGACGGCGAGAACCGCATTCATCGCCGGGCCCGCGACGTAGACGACGAGCCTTTGCCAGCGGGGTCTCGCGGTGAAGTCGTCCCCGTCACCACGGGGCGCGGTGTCCTCGGAAATGGCGTCGTCGGGCTCGCCCTCCAGCTTGACGTAGCCGCCGAGGGGAATGAGAGACACGCGGTAGTCGGTGTCGCCGCGCTTGAAGCCGAAGAGCCGCTTCCCGAAGCCGAAAGAGAAGATGAAGACCCGCATCCCGAAGGCCTTGGCCAGAAGGAAATGGCCGGACTCGTGGAAGAAGATGATGATGCCCAGGACGACGATGAGGGCGACCGTCGAATTGGCAAAGCTGCCGATTGCGTCCATCAAGTTCGTGGGGTTCCAATCATGCTGGGAAAGACTCCGGAGTCTAGTTGGACCCCCCGCAAAATCCTCAGTCCAACCGCCTGTAGAGTGCCCTGCAAAGACGTGCCGCAGGCAAAGGAGACTGGACCTTGAGCGCAATCGCCGACGTTCTCGTGGCCGTGGTCGCCCTTCTTCACGCCTGGTTCCTCGTCCTGGAGATGTTCCTGTGGACGAAACCGCTCGGCCTGAAGACCTTCAAGAACTCCCTTGAACATGCAAAGGCCTCCGCCACCCTCGCCGCCAATCAGGGCCTTTACAACGGCTTTCTGGTCGCCGGCCTCGTCTGGGGCCTCCTCACGTCGCAACCCGAGGAGGCGTTCGCGGTGAAGGCGTTCTTCCTGGGTTGCGTGGTCACGGCGGGTCTTTTCGGGGCGGCCACCGTCTCGAAGAGGATCTTCTTCGTCCAGGCGATGCCGGCCATCCTGGCGCTCGGGCTCCTCTTCGGATCGCGCTGACCTCAGGCGGGATGGAGCGCGGAGCAGGCGACTCGCGCCTGAGCGCGCGCGGCGCGGTCGGCGGAAAGAATGGTCTCGATCGCGGTGGCTTCCTTGGGGACGTGGTTCATCACCACCTCGCTCACGATCTCGGTGATGCCGGTGAAGGGAATCTCTCCGTCCAGGAAGGCCTGGACCGCCACTTCGTTCGCCGCGTTCATCGCCGCCGGGGTGGTGCCGCCGCGCGCGAGAGCCTTCTGGGCAAGCCTTAGCCCCTTGAACCGCGCGTGATCGGGAGGTTCGAAGGCGAGTGAAAGCGCGGCCCCGAAGTCCATGGGCGGAAGCGGCGTTTCCCAGACCTCCGGGTAGCTGAGAGCGTACTGAATCGGAATCCGCATGTCGGTGCGGCCCAGCTGGGCCAGGATCGTGCCGTCCTTGAACTCCACCATCGAATGAACAACCGACTGGGGATGGACGACCACGTCGATCCGGTTCCCGGGTATCCCAAACAGCCAGTGCGCCTCGATGATCTCGAGCGCCTTGTTCATGAGCGTCGCGGAATCGATGGAGATCTTTCGTCCCATGCGCCAGGTGGGGTGATTGAGCGCCTCTTCGATCGTGATGTCCGAGAACGTCGCCGCCGGGCGGGTTCGGAACGGGCCTCCCGACGCGGTGAGCCAGAGCTTCGAGACCGCGGCCGGATCGCGCGACACCAGGCACTGGTGCAGCGCGCAGTGTTCGGAGTCGATGGGGAGGAGTCTCGTGCCCCTCGACTTCTGCTCGCGGGTCATGATTTCACCCGCCATGACCAGCGTCTCCTTGTTGGCGAGGGCTACGTCCTTGCCCGTCTGGATGGCCGCGAAGGTGGGAACGAGCCCCACCGCACCCACCGCCGCCGCCACCACGAGTTCGGCGTCGCGGGCGGTGGCCACCGCGGTCATGCCCTCTTCGCCGACGCCCACTTCGATGCCGGAGAGGTCCGCCAGACTCGCGAGCGTACTTCGGGCCTGCTCGGTGGCGACCGACACCACCTTCGGCTTGAAAGTCTCGACCTGCGCGGCTAGTCCTTTTGCATCATTTCCGGCCGCCAATCCGACCACTCGAAAGCGATTCGGAAAAGCGCGGATCACCGCGAGGGTGTTGGTTCCGATCGAACCGGTGCAGCCGAGAATGGAAATGGCTTTCATGAGCTAGGTGAGGCGAACGTAGCACGACGCGTTCGCCGGATAGGCGATACTCAGGGCACAGTATGTCCCTTTGCATTGGCGTTCTCAAAGAAACACCGGCCGGCGAAAGACGTGTCTCGCTGGTACCGGCCGATCTCAAGGCCATCAAGGCTCTCGGAGCCGAGGTGATGATCGAGGCAGGGGCAGGCGTGTCGTCCGCCTACCCCGACTCGGCCTACGAGGCGGCGGGCGCCACCATCGCGAAGTCCCGCGATGCGCTCCTCGCCTCCGCCCGGATCGTCCTCTACGTCTCACCCCAGACCGGCCTTGCCGGCCCGGGCCAGACCGGCCAGCTCTTCATCGGCATGGGCGACGCTCTTTCGACGCCGGCCCCGCACGCGGCCATCGCGATGAGCGGTGCATCCACCATGGCCCTCGAACTGGTCCCGCGCATCACTCGCGCTCAGTCGATGGACGTGCTTTCGTCCATGGCCACCCTGCTCGGCTACCGCGGCGTCCTGCTCGGCGCCGACGCTCTGCCTCGCGTCTTCCCCCTGATGATGACCGCCGCGGGAACATTGTCCCCGGCGAAGGTCCTGGTCATGGGCGCGGGCGTCGCCGGTCTTTCCGCCATAGCCACCGCGAAGCGCCTGGGCGCCAGCGTCATGGCCTACGATGTGCGCGCGGCCGCGAAGGAGCAGGTGGCCTCGCTCGGCGCCAGGTTCCTCGAGATCGAAGTGGACTCGAAGGAAGCCGAGGGCACGGGCGGCTACGCCAAGGCGGTGAGCGAAGACTTTCTCGCCCGTCAGCGCGCCGCCATGCTGAAGGCCGTCTCGGACAGCGACGTGGTGATCACCACCGCCGGCGTGCCCGGCAAGAAGGCGCCGGTACTGGTCACCCGCGCGATGGTCGAAGCCATGCATCCGGGCTCGGTCATCGTCGATCTGATGGCCGAGAACGGCGGCAACTGCGAAGTCACGAAGCCCGGCGAGACCGTGGCGGTCGGTGGCGCGGTGGTGCTCGGACCGACGAACGTGGTCTCCCAGCTGGGCGGCCACGCGAGCCAGATGTTCTCCCGAAACCTCCTGAACTTCCTCAAGCTCATCGTCAAGAAGGGCGAGATGGTCCTGGACACCAAGGATGAAATCATTCGCGAGGTCCTGGTGGCCCAGGGCGGCGATGTGGTTCAGCCTCGCGTGCGAGAGGCCCTCGGGCTCCCCACGCCCGTCGCCTCCTGAGCCGTCTCTCCAAGAACTCCTTCCTCTCAGGACCAAACCGAAAGTGGAGCCTTCAAGCATGACCCACGCACCTGACCTTTTGTCCTCCCTGTATGTCTTCCTGCTCGCGACCTTCGTCGGCCTGGAAGTCATCAAGCGGGTCTCCCCGCTCCTCCACACGCCTTTGATGTCGCTCACCAACGCCATTTCCGCGATCTCCATCGTGGGCGCCCTCATCATCACGGGCAAGGCGGAAACACCGCTCTCCACGATGCTGGGCATGGCGGCGGTCACCGCCTCCATGATCAACGTGACCGGCGGCTACCTCATCACCTTCCGCATGATCAAGATGTTCAAGAGAAAGGGAGCGGCCAAGTGAACGAGACGTTCATACCGGTTGCCTACCTCGCCGCCTCCGCGGCATTCATCCTCGCGCTGAAGTGGCTGAGCAGCGTTCCCACCGCCATGCGCGGCGTCATCGTCGGCTGCATCGGCATGACCCTCGCCATCGGCGGCACGCTCCTCTCACCCGAGATCGTGACCTACCAGAACATCGGCATCGCTCTCGTTCTCGGCACCATCATCGGCGTCCCCATGGCCCTCATGCCCATGACCGCGGTGCCCCAGCGGACGGCACTCTCGCACGCGTTCGGCGCCCTCGCCGCGGCTCTGGTGGGCGGGGCCGAATACTCGCTACGGTACCGCAATGTTGATCGATTCACGATGTTCGCGCTGGTCATCGAAGTGCTGCTCGGCTCCCTGACCTTCAGCGCCAGCCTGATGGCCTTCGGCAAGCTGCAGGAGATCCTGCCCCAGCGGCCGATCACCTATAAGGGACAGAACTTCGTGAACCTCGGCGTCCTGGGTGTTGCCATCCTCCTCGGCGCCGGCCTGGTCATGAATCCGGCAAACACGACCCTGTTCCCGATCATGGTCATTCTCGCCTTCACCTTCGGGATCATGCTGATCGTCCCTATCGGCGGCGCCGACATGCCCACGGTCATCGCCCTCCTGAACTCCTACGCGGGCCTCTCTGCCGCGGCCATGGGCTTCGCGCTCGACAACAAGCTCCTCATCATCGCGGGGTCCCTCGACGGAGCTTCGGGTCTGGTCCTTTCCATCATCATGTGCAAGGCGATGAACCGCTCTTTTGCGAACGTCCTCTTCGGCGCCTTCGGCCAGGTCCAGACCGGCCCCGCCGGCAAGGTCGAGGGCAAGCCGGTCAAGAGCGCCACCAACGAAGAAGCGGCGTCCATCCTCGCGAACGCCAGCCTGGTAGTCATCATTCCCGGGTACGGCATGGCGGTGGCGCAGGCTCAGCACAAGGTTCGCGAGCTGCACGACGTGCTCACCAAGAAGGGCGTGAAGGTCGTCTTCGCCATCCACCCCGTGGCTGGCCGCATGCCCGGGCATATGAACGTCCTGCTCGCTGAAGCGGATGTGCCCTACGACAAGCTTCTCGAGATGGAGGAAGCGAACGGTGAGCTTCCCGAAGCCGATGTGGCCCTCGTCATCGGAGCGAACGACGTCACCAACCCGGCGGCGCGCCACGATACGAACTCGCCGGTCTACGGCATGCCCATCATCGACGTCGACAAAGCCCACGTGGTCATGGTCATCAAGCGCTCGATGAACCCCGGTTTCGCCGGGATCGACAACGAGCTCTACACCATGAACAAGACCCTCATGCTCTTCGGCGATGCCAAGGCGGTGGTGGGCGAACTCGTGAAGGAAGTCGGGGCCGTCGAGTAGCTACGGCGCGGCTTCCGCCGCGTTCTGTCCCGTCGCCGACACCGCGAACGGAGCCTGCTCACGAGCGCGCGGTCCGCCGCCCTAAACTCGCGCGCTATGAGACTTCTTCCCGTTCGCGGCCGTCTATCCGCGACCCTCGCCCTCGTGGTCGCCGCCCTCATTCTCCCCGCGTGCGGCCCGAAGACCACGAAGCCCACCCGCCGCAGCACGGAACGCGTGTTCGTGATGGGCTTCGACGGCCTCGACCCGACTCTCACGAGCAGGTTCATGGCCGAGGGCAAGCTTCCCAATCTGCAGAGGCTCGCGAACGCCGGCACCTACCGGACCCTTGGGACCACCCAGCCCTCTGAATCGCCGGTGGCCTGGTCCTCCTTCGCGACCGGCGTCAACCCCGGCAAGCACAATATCTATGACTTCCTGGTCCGGGATCTCGATACCTACATGCCCGACCTCGCCATGGTGAAGAAGGAGCCGCCGGAGTTCCTGTGGGGCTCGATCCCCATCAAGAGGCCGAGAGCCATCTCCACCCGCGGCGGGACCTCTTTCTGGGTAACCGCCGGCCTCGACGGCGTGCAAAGCAAGGTGCTCACGGTTCCCGTGACCTTCCCGCCCGAGGAGGTCGAGCATGGGGAGTTGCTCTCCGGCCTCCCCCTGCCCGACCTGCGCGGCACCGTCGGGACCTTCTACTACTGGTCGACGGATCTCTCGTCCTTCGAAGAGGGGAGTCCCGAGTTCGGGGGCTATCTGAAACGCCTCCTCTTCGATGGCGGCGTTTCGAAGACGTATCTGCGTGGCCCCGAGAGTCCGATTCTCAAGCAGGAAGAAGCGGCCCTGCGCGCGAAACAGAAGAATGGCGCCCTCTCCGAAAAGGAACAGGCCCGGCTCGCCGCCCTCAAGGACATCAAGGACGTCAACATTCCGATCACCATCAACTGGGCCGAAAACTCCGGGAAGGTCGACCTAGACGTCCAGGGCACGAAACTGTCACTCAAGCAGGGGGAGTGGAGCGGCTGGGTTCCCCTCACCTTCAACGTGAACTTCCTGATCAAGCTTCACGGCATGACGCAGTTCTTCGTCCAGCGCGCGGACAGCGAGCTTCAGATCTACGCGCACCCCGCCAACATGGACCCGCGCAATCCGCCCATCGCCATCAGCAAGCCCGACGCGTTCGCTCAGGATCTGGTGAAGAAGATCGGCGTCTATCGCACCATCGGCTGGGCCGAGTCGATGGACAAGTCCCTTCAGGAGCTGCGGACCGACGAGGCTTCGTTCCTGTACGACGCCGACAAGGCCTTTGACGATCGCGAAAAGATCATCCTCGAGAACCTGAAGGACGACGATTGGGACCTGTTCGTGGCGGCCATCGAGACCACCGACCGCGTCTCCCACATGTTCTTCCGCCTGATCGATCCCAAGCACCCGATGTACGACAAGGCCCTGGCCGCGAAGTACGGCGATGCCATCGAGAAGGTCTACCGGCGCGCCGATGCTCTGGTCGGGAAGATCCAGGAGAAGCTGCCGAAGAACACCACGTTCATGGTGATGTCCGACCACGGCTTCCACACCTTCCGCCGAGGCGTCAATCTGAATACCTGGCTGGTCCAGCACGGGTACATGGTCTTTGACGGCCAGGTGAGCCCGAAGAAGGGTCTCGATGATCTCTTCGGCCGCGGCCAGTTCTGGGAAGGCGTCGATTGGTCTCGCACCCGGGCCTACGCGGTCGGCCTCGGGCAGATTTACTTCAATCTCAAAGGCCGCGAGAGCCGGGGCATCGTCTCGCCGGGCACCGAGTACGACGCCCTTCAGAAGGAGATCGGGGATGCGCTCGCCCGGGAACTGGATCCGGACGACAAGGCTCAGATCTTCCGCTCCGTCTACAAACGCGATGACATCTACAAGGGCGAATATCTGCGCAACGCGCCCGATCTGCAGGTGGGCTTCAACGACGGCTACCGGGTGGGCTGGCAGGACACCATGGGCGGCGTGCAGCGAACCTTCGTTGAGAACAACAATCGGAAGTGGAGCGGCGACCATTGCGCCACCGCGACCGAGATCAGTGGCGGTGTCTTCTTCTCCTCACGAAAGGTTGCGAATGAAGCGCCTCACATCATGGACCTCGCCCCGACCATCCTGGAACTTCTCGGAGTTCCTCTCCCGAAAGACTACGACGGAAAACCCCTGCGCTGATGACGAGAGCGATCGCGACGCTTCTCGCCGCGATCGCGATCGCCGGATGGGACGTCCCATCGGGGCGGGCGCAGACGAAGGCCATCACGGCGCAGGCGCCGAAGCAGAAAGCACGCGCCCCCAGGAAAAAAGGGCCGCGGCCGCAGCCCTCCCCGACCGCGCCGGTGACGCCTCAGACCTCGCCCGCGCCGCCCGATGGCACCACCCGTGCCGCGGAGTCGGACGCCACGAGACTCGCCCGGATCCGCGCCCGGCGCGAGGCGGTGGAGCGCGAGATCCTGAAGCTCCAGAGCCAGACCGAATCCACGCTGCGGGATCTCGATTCGATCGACCTCGACCTTCGTCTGGCCGCCCACCGGTTCGACGAGGCGGGACTCGAGTTCAAGGAGACGACCCGGCTCCTGGATGCGACGATCAGGAACGTCCAGGCCACCCGGGACCAGATCGAGGCCACAAAGCCCCGGGTTCTCAAGAGTCTCGCCGCTTTGAGCAAGCTCGGGGAGCTGAGCTATGCGCGCCTGCTGTTCTCGCTCGATGACCCCGCGGACATCCTGCGCGGCTACCGCTATGTGTCGCGGATCGCGAGCGCCGACGGCGACCAGATCCGGGGTTTCAAAGCGAGCCTCGTCCAGCTGAGCAGCCTGGAGGAGCAGCTCAAGACTCGCACCGCACAGAATCTCGAGACCAGGCGCCGCCTCAACGAAGCCCGGGGCGTTCTTTCGACTCGAAAATCCACCAAGGAAGCGCGGATCGAGGAAATCGCACGCGAACGCCAGCTCCAGGAAGAACTGGCTGAGGAATACCAGAAGCGGGAAGCCGAGCTTCTCCGTCTCCTGGGCGAGTCCGGCGAGGTCGATCCCGCGGGAGAGTTCGCCCAGCGCGTGGTTCAGCCTATCGCTCCCTTCCAGAGCGAGGCGCCTCTGCGTCAATCCAGGGGCTCTATCCCGTGGCCGGTTCACGGGACGCTGGTCAGGAAGTTCGGGGTGGAGCGCGATCCTCAGTTCGGGACCCGGACCATTCAACAGGGTATCGAGATCGACGCCTTCCCGGAGATCGAGGTGCATGCCGTCCATGCCGGCCGGGTGGTTTACGCCGACCAGTTCGTTGGCTACGGGATGCTCGTCATCATCGACCACGGCAACCGCGAGCACACTCTGTATGGACGGCTGGGCGAGTTGAAGGTGGCGCCGGGCGACGACGTTTTGGAAGGATCGCTGCTCGGCCTCCTGCCGAACACCCGCGTCACCGGGAGCGGCCTCCACTTCGAGGTCCGGGTTCAGGGGAGGCCGGAAGACCCCCTCGACTGGTTGAAGAAGCCGTGAACGGGCCTCGTACCTATAATCCAGAGCCATGACTTCCAGAAGTCGTTTCGTCCTGTCGCTTCTCTCCACCGCCTTCGTTCTCTATCTCGCATCCGGGCCGCTCATGCGCCGCGCGCTTGGCGATACCGGCTACACGCAATTGTCGATCTTCCACGAAGTGGTGTCGATGATCCGGGACTCCTACGTCGATCCGGTCAACATGGATCGAACCCTCGACGCGGCGGAGAGCGGCCTGCTCGAGGCACTCGACGGCGACAGCGGCTATCTCGATGTCGAAGACTTCAAGACCCTCCAGGCCGGCAAGCGCGCCCCCGCGGACACCGGCATCGTCCTCGGGCGTCGTTTCGGCTTCCTCACCGTGGTGGCGACCCGCCCGGATTCGCCCGCCCGCAAGGCCGGAATCAAAGCCGGCGACTACATCAAGACCATTGACGGCAAGCACACCCACGGTCTCACCGTGGTGAAGGGCGAGAGGCTTCTCGAAGGCGAAACCGGGACCTCGGTCAAGGTGGCGATCTTCAAGTCCGGAACCGACGCGACGGAGACCGCGGTAGTCCGAGAACGGCCGGCGGTGAGCCCCCCCGTCTCCCGCCTTCTCGACGGCGGCGTCGGATACATCGCGGTGTCGGACGTGAGCGATGGTGTGGCCTCCACCCTCAAGACCACCATCGCGGGCCTGCAGGCCCAGGGCGCAAAGGCTCTCGTTCTCGATCTCCGCAGTTCTGCCACCGGACCGCTCAAGAACGCGGTGGCTCTCTCCGAGCTGTTCATCAAGGGCGGGGTGGTGGCGAAACTCGCCACCCGGAACGCGCCCGAGCAGACGCTGGTCGCGAGCGAAGCCTCGGCCACCTATGGCGGGCCCCTGGTCATCCTGGTGGACCGCGGAACCGCGGGGGCCGCCGAGATCGCGGCGGGGTGCCTCAACGATTCGGAACGCGCGACCCTGTTCGGCGAGAACACCTTCGGCCGCGCGGGAGTGCAGAAGCAGATACCGCTGGAGAGCGGCGGGGGGCTGCTCCTCACCGTGTCGAGGTACCTGACCCCCAAGGGCCAGCCCATCAACGGCAAAGGGCTTACGCCCAAGACCCTGGTTCGCAATCCCGAGTCGCCGGAGGCTTTCGGGGCGCTCGGCAAGGATCCAGTACTCGACAAAGCGGTCGAGTCGCTCAAGGCCGCGGCGCTCAAAGCCGCGGCCTGAGGTTCAGGCGAGAAGACCCCAGCCTCCGGCTGGACGTAAAGGCTGAGGCCCCCATGACCGACAGAATCCCCGCCATCAAGGTGCTCCTTCTTCCCAAGGACACGAACGCCATGGGAACCATCTTCGGGGGCGTGATCCTTTCGCACATCGACCTCGCTTCGGCGGTGGAAGCGAGAAAGTCGGGGGCGCGCCGCTACGTCACGAAGGCCATGCACGCGGTCGAGTTTCACGCGCCCGTGTTCCTCGGCGACATCGTCAACTTCTTTACGGAGACCAAGCGGATCGGCCGCACCTCGATCACGGTCCAGGTGAGTGTCGAGGCCGAACGCTGGGGAGCCGGGGAAGGGGAACGGGTGCAGGTCACCGAGGCCGAAGTGGTTCTCGTGGCCGTCGACCAGCAGGGTCATCCGACCCCGATCCGTCCCGAGGGCGCCTAGTGCTCCGTCCTCGATCTACAGGCAACATTTGCGGGCCGATGCATCTCCGCGGCTTGCGTTGCTCGTGGTTGCATATGTTCAATATGCGGCCTCCTCGGCGCCTTGGCATCGGAGCGCCTCGACCCGCGAATATTGCCTGTAGATCGAGGACGGAGCACTAGGAATCCGTGAGCGGGAGAATCCGCGTCGGCATTCTCTTCGGGGGCGCTTCGGAAGAGCGCGAGATCTCGCTCGCCTCGGGCCTGATGATCGCGGAGAGCCTGCCCAAGGACCGCTATGAGGTCAGGCTCCTCGACACCCTGACTCTGATGGCCCGGCATCCGGGCCTTTCGCCTGAGCTTCGCGACAAGGCGACGGCCCTTCAGGAGTCGAAGCCCCTGAGGTCCCTTCCTTCCCACGAAGGCCTCTCTTCGGCCATGCGCGATCAGGTTTGCCGGGCCGAAGCACTCGCCCAATCCGCGACCCAGGCGCTCGCGAGCCGCGGCGAACACGGAATCGATGTCGCGTTCCTGGCCCTTCATGGGAAGTACGGCGAAGATGGGACGATCCAGGGCTTTCTCGAGCTGACTGGAACTCCGTACACCGGCTCGGGCGTCCTCGCCTCCGCTCTCGCCATGGACAAGGTCATGGCCAAGCGGGTGCTCGCCGCCGAGGGAATTCCGGTGCCCCGGGGCACTCACATCACCAACGCCAGCCTCGCTCTCGAAGGCGCGGTCGCGATCGCGAGAGCGAATGCGTTCCTTCCCGCGGTGGTGAAGCCGTCGAAGCAGGGTTCGAGCGTCGGCATGTCTCTCGTCGGCTCACCGAATGCCATGGAGGTCGCGGTGCGGCTCGCTCTTCAGCACGACGACGAAGTCCTGGTGGAGGAACGGGTCTTTGGAACCGAGATCACAGTCGGGGTGCTGGGCAAGATCGGCAGCGCCGAACTGGAGGCGCTCCCCGTGGTTGAGATCGTCCCCAAGCGGGAGTTCTTCGACTACCAGGCCAAATACGATCCCTCCCAGTGCGAGGAAATCTGCCCGGCGAGGATCGCGGACGAGACGACGCGCCAGGCGCAGTCCCTGGCGATCCGCGCGCACCGCGCCCTGTCCTGCCGCGGCTACTCGCGCACGGACATGATCCTCGGGCCGGACGGGCCGGTTGTTCTCGAAGTGAACACTCTCCCGGGGATGACCATGAATTCACTCCTGCCCAAGGCCGCCGCCGCCGCGGGCATTCCCTTCGGCGAGCTGCTCCACCGCATCGTAAGTCTCGCCCTCGAGAGCCGGCCTACCGACTAGCGGAAGCGGACGGACTTGTCGAACTGGTTGTAGAAGCGAACCACCACGCTGAGGTTCGTCTCTTCGCCTTCGAGGGACAGGCGCGTCGACCCTTCCATCCGCTCTTCGTTCAGGCCGGCGTCGGTGGCCACCGCGACCGTGATTTCGCGGGCCGAAAGGGGCACGTTCTCGAGCACGATGTTCTCGACCTTCTTCCAGCGTGCAAACGAGTTGCTGCCGGAGAAGCGAATGACGAAATCGCGGAACGGACGGTTGTCGATGATGACCTGCGCGTAGAGCGCGCTGATCTGGGCTCCGGTCGAAGACTGCGAGGCCTCGACCTCGAGAATGATCTTCGTGCGCGCCGGATGTGCGGGGGCGGCCGGGGCCGCCGGTCGTTCTTCCGCGGCGGTGGTGGCGCCCGGGTTCGGCGCGCCCGCCTCGAGCCGGCGACGAGCCGCGGCGATCACCGCCAGGCGTTCTCGCCTGGGCATACTCATGAGCGCTCGCCGCTGAGCCGGCGTGAGCGATTCCTTCAACTCCTTCAACTCTTCCGCCGGGTCCGGCACGGCCGCCGCAGCGGTCGTTGGGTTCGCGGTCTCCCGCGGGGCAGGGCTAGGGTCGGGCGCCGTTGTGGCGGCCGTGGTGACGGGGGGAGTGTGTTCGGCGACGAAAGTTGCGGGCAGCACCGGAAGCGGGGCGGGTGCGGCCACAGACGCGACCGTGGCCGCCGGCTGCGTTCCCTGCCAGTAGCGGAATCCGAGGTAGGTCACGGTCGCGCCGGCGAGCGCCACGCCGATGAGGACAAGGGCGGCGACACCCATTCCAGCGCCCGCATTCCGTTTGGGAACCTGCTTCACGCCCACGCCGGTCGGGCCGGAAACGGTCTTGCTGAGCGCGGTCTTGCCCGCGACCGTCTCCGCCCCGGCGCTCAGGCTGGGCGCGGTCATGCCCTGCACCGTCTCCTGGCTGAGCGGGGACATCACTCCGGTGGCGGCGATGGCGCCCACCTGGGTCGTCGCGTTGGTGACGGCCCGGGCGAAAGCGCTCGCCGAGGGCCATCGCGCGACCGGATCCTTCGCGGTGGCGCGCAGGATGGCGCGGGTCACTTCCTCCTGAACCTCCGACACCGGCGGCAGGGGCATGGGCTCGCTCGCCTGCTTCATCAGCACGGCCACCGGCGTGTCCGCGGAGAACGGAACGCGGCCGGTGAAGAGCTCGTAGGCCACGATGCCGAGCGCGTAGATGTCGATCGACTTATCGATCGACTTTCCGAGCGCCTGCTCGGGCGCCATGTACTGGGGCGTGCCCGTGATCATGCCGGTCTGGGTCATGTGGGCGCTCGACTCGACCATCTTCGCGATGCCGAAGTCCGCGAGGTACACGCGTCCCGAGTCGTCGAGCAGGACGTTTTGAGGCTTCACGTCGCGATGGATGACCCCCGCGCTGTGCGCGTAGTCGAGAGCCTCCGCGACGTCTTTCAGGATGCGCGCGCACTCGGCCGGAGCGAGGCGTCCGCGCTTGATGCGCTGCGAGAGCGAGCCTCCCGAGATGAGGCGCATGGCCATCCAGGGCGTGCCGCTCGCGGCGTCGATGTCGTAGGCGAAGATGGGGATGATCTGCGGGTGCTCGAGCCGCGCGATGGTCTGCGCTTCACGCCGGAACCGCTCCGCGAAGGTGGGGTCGTGAAGGAATTCTGGAGGCAGGACCTTGAGCGCCACGTATCGATCGAGCGAGGCCTCGTAGGCCTTGAACACGCTCGCCATCCCGCCCCTTCCGACGGG
>JANMVV010000255.1:0-9058 GCA_031392925.1 Vicinamibacteria bacterium | reverse complement strand
CGCCACCGCCTTCCTCAGATCTCCGGCGCGGATGTAGAGCTCGCTCCGCTTTCCCGCAACCACCGGATCGTCGGGCCGCTGGATGTTCCAGCCCTCGAGGAAGTCCGCGGCTTCGAGGAAGCGGTAGTCGCGCTCCATGAGCTCGACCGCTTCATCCCAGAGAACCTTGCGCTCCGGCCGGACCTGGGCGGCGGCGCGCGCCATCTCAATCCCACCCGCTAGATTGTCCGTCGCCACCCGCAGTTCTCGCGCCGCGACCGCCCAGCGGACATCGCGGGGCGAGCGTCGCTGCTGCCTCTCGAAGAACGAGACCAGAACCTCAGGCTGGCCGGTCCTGCGCGCGGCGCGCGCGGCTTCTTTCAGCCAGTCGCGCTGGGTGCTGCGATTGAGCGCCTCGATCCAGGTCGACACCGAGGTTGCGTATGCCTTTTCGATGGCAGCGGCGCGGGCCACTTCGGCGAACACCCGGGCGCGCAGTCCCGGCTTGAACTTCGGGGCTTCGGCGCTGGCGAAGGCCACCGCCGCGAAGCCGGGGTCCTGCTGGAAACGAAGACGGGCCTGGAGTGAAACCGCGCCGAGGCGCTGGTCGTCGGTGAGGGTCGAGGTCTTGAGCAGGCGGTCGAGCGCCCTGGAGGCGCGCGGAAGATCCTTCTCGACGAGCGACTCCGAGACGAGCCGCGTGAGCAGGGGGACGAGATGACCCTCGGCGGCCCGGGCGGTCGCGTCCTCGAGCGCCTGCCTCGCCTCATCCGCATGGCCGTTCCGGCGGAGAAACGAGGCCCGGTCCTCGATCACACCGAGGCTCCACGGATACTTTGTGATGAGGCCTTCCCATGAAGCTCGGGCCTTCTCGAAGCCGCCGCTTCGCTCGACGAACTCGGCGCGCGACACCAGAGCCTTGATCTTCGCGGCGCTGTCGGGAAGGGTCTCGATCCGCGCGTCCAGCGTGTTCCACAGGGCGTTGGCCTCGGGAACGCGACCGGCGCTCGCGAGGCGCTGCGCAAGGTCGATCTCCAGGCGCAGGCGTTCCTCGACGGTCGGCGCGAGTTCGGCCTGTCGAGCCACGATGCTGGTGAAGAACCGATCCCTCGCCTGAGCGTCGGCAAATGCGCCCGCAAGGGTCGCGGCGGCCGCTCTCTCCAGCGCGCTCAGGAATTTTCCGTTCGTGGCCGTGGGAGTCATGAGGGTCGCGCGGTCGACGAGAGTGGCGGCCACTCTCGCGATCCCGAAACCCTCGCGGCCGCGGGCGGCGAGACGCTTCGCCTCCCGCTCTTCGCGGCCCACAGGATCGTTCGGCTGATCCATGCCGTCGATCCAGTCGTCCGCATCCCAGTCCAGACCCGGGGTGGGCGCGTAGATCGAGCCCAAGGGCCACAAGGCGAGCAGAGTCTTTTCGTCCGCCTCATTCCCGGGCCTGAGCGTCTCGATGTTTCCAAGCACGCGCTTCAGAACGCGGTCGCGACCCATCCACTGCGCGAGCCGGCGCAGGGAGCGCTGGTCGTTCTCGAAGCCGGAGCAGTAGCAGCCATCGGTGTCGGCCTCGGGTCTCACCGCGTCGAGGTACTCGCGGATCGCTCCGTCCACATCCTTCAGTCCCTCGCGCAGGACGCCGGCCTCGAACGCAAGCATGTGCGGCCGGTTGAGCTCCCTCCGCCCGGTCTCGATGGTGTCGAGCGCCTCCTTGACGTGGCCATAGTCCCAGAGGAGGGTCGCGGCCTCCTTGATCCGATCCTCATGCCGCGGGTCGCGGGCGAGGAGCCCCTTCCAGACGGTGAGCGCGATTTCGGGCCGGCCGGTCTCCTCGTACAACTCGCCGAGTTCCGTGATGAACGGGTTCGGATCGACGAGGGCGGGCACCGCACGATCGACCACGGCCTTCGCGAGCGCGTCGTGCGAAAGATCGAGACCGGCAAGCGAGCGATGGATCTGCAGAGCCTGGCGCGCCGCGTGCGCGTCGCCCGGATACGCGGCGGAGAGGCGCGAGGCCGCATCCGCCGCCTTTTCGAAGAGAGAGAGGCGCGCATAGCCTTCGAGCAGGACGAGGTCATCGACGGGAGTGCGTGAGTCCGCGCGATCGAGAGCCGCGAGCCTCGCCTCGAGCGCGTTGGTCCTCATCAGCGACGCGAAGTACGGCTCGCGAACTCCGGCGTCGGCCGCGAAGATGGCCCAGCGCCGCTCGGCGAGAAGGGAATCCTCCACCACCGCCCGCTGCTTCGGGTCGGTGACCCTCGCGCTCGTTCGTGCCCAGGCCGAGGCGGTGACCAAACGCCCTTCGGCGGCGTGCAGGACCACCGGGCTGTGCGGGAATCGTTCGAGCGCCTTGAGCACCACCCAATCGCCCCAGGGCACGAGCCGCGTGCGCACACCCACCTTCGGCTGTTCGGGAATCTCGAGGCGGACATTGTTGTCGGAGGAGCGCGCGAACATCCCGGCGCCGCGGAACGTGGCCGCGATCTTCTCGGCGAGACCGCGGATCTCGGCCTGTCGCTTCTGCCGGGTGAGGATGCGGGCCAGCCGGTTCCACCAGGAGGCGTCGTCGAACCTCGAGAGGGCGGCCTCGTACCGGGGCGCCAGTTCGTCATCAAGGTTCCAGACATCGAGACGCGAGGCGAGCTGCAGCCACAGGCCTTCCGCGCCGGGGAGGCGATCCATTTCGCCCAGGATCAGAGCGATCGAACTCCGATGGCTCCGGTCGCGCTCTTCGAGTCGGCTGATGGCCTCATCGAGGAGCGGCTTGTATCGCGGGCGCCTGGATTCAACGGTGTCGGTCGCGGCCTCGCCCATCTCCGCGACGTCGCCGGTCTGGAATCGCCTCGTCGGTTCGGCAGGCTGATCCGCGACCACGGGCGAGGAGCCGTCCTCAGCGAGGAACCGAAGCTGAGTCTGATAGAGCCGCGTCTCCTCGGTGAGCGCTCCCTTCGTCTGGCGCAGGGCGAGGAGTCCCAAAGCCTGAGCTCGTTGCTTGACCCTGGCTGAACCCGTGGCTTCGATCTCCCGGAGAAGAGCGAGCGCCTCCTTCCCCTCGCCGCGGTCCACGTACCGCTGCATGATCTCGACCTTGAGACCCGGAATGTCCGCGTACCCGGGATTGCGCTTCGCGAGTTCGGCAAGAAGGGCGCGGGCCGCGCCAAAGGTGCGCTCGGGAATCGCCTCGGCCTCGAGCCGCCGGAGCGCCTCGCCCCAGTCCTGGCCGGTGAGCAGCAGGGACAGGCCACCCGTCCAGAAGCCCGGGGTCGAATCCATGCGAGCGACCCAGGCATAGTCGGCGTCCGCGTAGTTGCCCCAGGCCAGCGGACGGCCGCCCGCCCGCAGCGCCAGCCGGGTGAGTTCGGCGAGGTCCATCTCCGCCGCCTTCGCGTCCGCGAACGTGGCCGCAGCCAGCCGTGCGCGAAACCCTTCGGGAACCGCGTCGATCTCGGAGTAGAGAGAGGAGAGGAGCGCCCAGCCGGCCCGGTCGAGACTCTTCTGATATCTCCGGTCGATCTGCTGCAGCAGGGCAAGGCAGGCATCGCCGCGCTCCTGGCCCTTGAAGTAGGTAAAGAGACGAGCGAGCGTGGCGCCTTCGAACCGGGCGTTGAGAACCTGGCGCCACCCATCCGGCCGTGATTTCGCGGCCTGGTCGACCGCGCGCACGTAGACCGAAGCGAAGAGACGCCCGCGCCGAGGGTCCTGGTCGAGGGCGGTGTCGAGGGCCGGTAGGACCTCGGAGGCGCGGAGTTGCGCCACGCGGAGACGAGCCCGCAGGACGAGGGCGGGCTCTTCGGGGGTGCTCCTGGGAAGGTTGGCAAGACCCTTGTCGGCCTCGATGAGATTGTCCGAGGAGAGGTCGCGGTCGACCCAGGTGTACGCGGTCGCCCAGTCGGTCGAATTGAGTTCGAGCGCCGCGCGCTGCATCTCGCGTTTGTCGCGAAGGGCGGGCTGCTGTTCGGCCCACTCGACGCGAAGATTCGCGACCGCACGCCGAGCCTCGCCCTCGAGCAGGGGAATCGCCTTGTCCGCGAAAGCGAACGCCTGGGCGTGAGCGCCATACGACCACGCCCAGCGCGCGGCCTCATCCCAACCGGCACCCGCGGCGGTGGGGCCGGCCGAAGCCCACGCGCTCGCCCACCTCTCGATAGTGGCGAGCGCCTGGTCGCGTTGACCGAGATCCATCTGAGCCTGGGCGAGATGCCGCAGGGCGTCGGGCTCCGGTCGCGCTTCGAGCAGGGTCGCAAGTTCCGCGGTCGGCGTCTGGTAGTGGACGCGATGGGTATCGATGAGCGAGAAGCGCGTGGCGAGCGCGTAGAGCCAGTCGACCTCGGTGAGGTCCTCCCACAAAACGACAGGCCGGGGAGCAGCAGCCAGGAGGACCGCGCCTGCAACACTGAGGGCGCCGACGCGGAGAAACCGCCTCGCGCGCGCCTTCACGGGAGCACCTCCAGCATCGCGCGGGAGAAGCCGACGTTCTTCGCAAGATCCACGGCTTCGAACACGACCTCCTGCATGCCGACGGCCGAAGCGGGCAGACGCAGGCGGCCAATCGACGCCTGGGCGGTCTTGTCCCATCGAAGGGGCACGGGCGGGAGATTGCCGACGCGCGCGGAGAGGAAGATGACGTCGTCGTCGGTGGAGGCGGCGAGGACGATGTCGTCGCCCACCCGCGCCATCTTCGGGACTTTCGGCGAGATACGCGGAGCCCGGCCGTCGACTACGAAGGTCTTGGCCTCCATCGCGGTGCGGCCGCTGCGATCGCGCAGGACGATCTGGACGGAATAGCGGCCATCCTTCAACGAGTCGGGGACCAGGAACCGTCCCTCGAAGACCTTCGACCGGGGCCGCCTTACCAGGGGCAGCCTCAAGCCAAAGGGGAAGAGAGCGGTCGCCATCACCGTGCCTTCGTCGCACTCGACGCGAAGCACCGGATCTCCGGGCTGGATGCGTCTCGGGCGCAGCAAGGACCGAGGCGCCGCGAGAAAGGCGGTGTAGGGCGTGACGAACTTGTACCGGCGCGACAAGTCGATGATTTCATCGACCCACTCGCGCCTCTCGCCCTCTTCTTCGATCCGGCGCAGGAGATCGTCGACGCGGGCGCGCGCCCAGCGCCGGGGGAGGTCGCGGGCCTCCAGGGCCTTCGCGGGTAGCGCGGCGGTGAGAGAGCTCGCGGACTTCGGGAGGACTCCCGACGCCAGCGCGAATCGAACCTGAGCCGAGGGTTTCGAGTACCGGCCAACGAACCCCGAAAGGGACTGAGGCGTCGGCGGCTGAGCCATCACGGGATAGATATCGCGAAGGCCCGGATCTCCCGCGGTGACCCGGAGCGAGCCCTCATTCGAGACCTCCGCCGCCTCGGGGACATGGGGCTTGACGGGCCCGAGGAGACGCTCGAAGAAGAAGTCGGTTTCGGGCTCGGACGAAAGCGCGGTCACGACACTCTCAGACGCTACGCGAAGCGCGGACCCGGCATCCGGCGTTGCCACGCTCGTGAACAGAGGCGTCCTCTGCAAAGCAGCGCTCAAGTCCCTCGAAGCGGGCATTGCCACTCCGTCGGTGAAGAGCACGAGGCGTCCTTTGTCCTTATCGCCGACGAGCTTCCGCGCCGCGCGCAAGGCCTCGAGGATATTGGTGCCGGGGGAGAGGGGACGGGCGCGCAAACGTTCGAGCGATGTGGTCTTCACCAGGTCGATCGCGCTCGCCATGGCGGGCGGCGCATCGATGCTCGCGTCGAAGGGAATGAGCGCGAACTTGTCTTCCGGAGTGAGGGCAGCCAGGAGGCGGACCAGGCGCTCATAGGACATCTCCAGCCCCGAGAAGCGATGCGAGAGGGACGTGTCGAAGAGGACGGCGACCGAAAGCGGCGGTCGCCTGGCCGCTGAGAGCCTGGATGGAGGGGTCGTGGCCGAGGCCTCGGCGGTGGCTGCGGGCGGAAGAACCTCCATCAGGAAGAACCCGTCCTTCTCCGGCGGAATGTCCGAAGGCCGCTCCCAGGGTGCGAGAGCGAGGCCATCAGGCATCCTGCCGTCGGGGTTTCGAAATACCGAGAGCTTCAGCGGCGTCTCGTCGCGCAGCTTGAAGCGCACAATCAGGTCGCGATCGAGCGTGACATTCCGGCCTTCAAACATAACGCCATCCGCCGAGGGTTGGAGCGGCAGTCCGTTCGCGGTGGCCTCCTGAATGAGTCCATTCAGGCCAACCCGGATCCGAAGGGTGCGCGCCACCAGCGGTTCGCCATCCAGGGGGGAGAGAACCATCTTGAATTCGCCCTTCAGGCCGACGACGCTGATGTCCTGCTGAAACTGAAGTTCGAGACGCTTGGTGGCCCGGGCGGGAATGGGAGCGACCTTCACCGAGAAAGGCGCGACTCTCGAGGGCGAGGATCTGGCCGGGCCCGAGCCCGGCTCCCGATCCTCTTCCTCCCCCTGCTGCAGCAGCCCGGGATCGATGCGCTGCGTTGTAAGCGCCTCATAGATCGCCCGCGCGCGGCGCTTCTCGAGGATGACGCCGGGAATACGCACGAGACCATCCCACACCGCGAAGTCGCCTACCGCCGCGCTCGGCGCCAGCGCGAAGCGGTACGTTCCTTCCTGAATCTGGTCGGTGTGGTTCTCGAAGACCTGTCGCACGTTCACGCGCGCGTATCCGCGGGCGATGGACGCATCGATGGTCATCTCGCGCAACGAAAGGACGGCGGAGTCCTGGCGCCCGGTGCTCGTGGGCACGAGCATTCCGGACTGAGCGCGGGTCACCGAAGCGCTTGCCGCGAGGGTCAGGCCGAAGAGCAGGCGGAGCGCCCGCAGTACTACGGCTGAACGTCTCGCTCGACCGGCCATCGTGTCAACCCCTCGTCCGTCCCGATATAGAGAAAACCGCCCATCTCGAGGAGTGCGGTAACCCTTGGAGACGGCAGCGATAGCTTAAGCCGTTCGAAGCGTGCTCCGTCTCTGGACAGGCGGAAGAGCCCGGCCCCGTCGGTCCCGGCGTAGACCCGGCCGTTCGCCATCACAAGGCAGCCCGTATTCACCTTGAGACCCTCGGTCTCAAGGAAGGGTTTCCATTCACCCTTGTCCGACATGCGACCAACCCGCCGGGCGAGGCCGCCTCCATACGTGCCGATGAGGACGTTGCCCTCCAGGGGCAGAATCGCGGTAACCCAGGGGTGAGGAAGCCTGCCTTCGCCCGAGGCGACCCGCCAGCGAACCTTGAGGCCGTCCACGTAGCCAAGACCGGACGGAGTTCCCACCAGCAGTCCTCCCTCGCTCGCGGCGAGAGCGGTGGCCTGATTGCCGGGGAGGCCGTGAAAGGCGGAAAGGAGCCTCCGCTCGGGGAGCAGGACGCCTTCACCGTAGCCGATGGCGACACCGCCGCCGGTCCGGGCCAGCGAGAACGCGGCCCCGGAGCCTTCAACCGCACTCACCCGCGTTCCGTCGAATCGAAAGGCGCCGCGGAGGCTCGCGACATGGAGGACGCCGCCCGCGTCGAGCAAGGCGTTCACCGCCCAGATCTGCGGAGACACCCCGCCGGCGAGCGCCCGAAGCATCATGGGAGGCTCCGTCGGCGCGGTTAGTGAAACTGAATTGGCGCCTCTGGGTGGACCGGGCACGAGTTCGGCGAGACCGCCATCGAAGAAACCCACGACGAGTCGACCGCGATACGCGGCGAGGGCGCTGACATGGGCGTTCCCGAAGCTCTCCGGCTCACCGCGCTTCGAGATCGGGCGCCACGCGTCCTTCGATCGCTCGGCGAGGCCGGCGGCGGTGTCCGCGAGAAGACGGTCTCCCACCGCAAAAACACGGCGCACCGTGGAGGGAAGCTGCTCGACCTGCAGGCGAAGGGCGGCATCGAAGCGGCGGAGCGAAGCCTCGGGAGGGTCGGCGGCAGCGAACAAGCGATCGCCCTGGACCGCGATGAAGGCGACATCGGCGCCGTTTGGGGCGGGTCGCAGGACGCCATCCGGTCCTCCGACGAAAAGACCCATCGGGGTGACCGCGAAGACCCGGGAATCGAACACGGCCACGTCTTCGACCCAGGGAGTCTCAGCACCCTCTATCCGCAGGGGCGTGGTGGCGTCGCCCTGGGTGAGAAAGAGACCGGTCTCCCCGCCGCTCACCACGCGGCCTCCATCCAGGACCGCAATCGACCGGACCGGCGATTTGTGCAGGCGCGACATCACGCGCGCCGCGAAACCCATTCTGAACAAACCCTCGCGGGCTCCTATCCAGAGCTCGCCCGAAGACGTCTCGGCGAGCCCGCGCACGTGAAGGGTGCCAAAGCCGGACCGCACTTCCGACCAGACGCCGCCGCGATAGACGAACAGGCCTTCGAGGTCGAGGCCGGCGGCGAGGTCGGTCCGCCATGCCGACAAGGCACTCGCGCGTCGTGTGGGCAGAGGCTGAGAGATGTCCATCCGTTCCAGACCCTCGCCGGGAGCGTCGGTTCGCGTATCCAGGCGCGACACGCCAAAAGCGCCCGCGGCGTAGACGCCTCCGGGCAGGACCACGACGGCTTCCACGTCCTCGCTCCCCCAAAACGGGAGGGGCGGCCGATCGGCAAGAGGCACGAACTCCACCGGCCGTTCCGCGGACACCGAGGCTTCGAGAGCGCGATCGACCCGGCGATTGACGGAGAAGACGGCGATCCACGCCACCACCAGCAACGCCACCACGAGGACGGCAATGAAGCCGGGGCCGGCGAATCGTCTCGGAGACGGTTTCGAGTCGCCAGATTCGGGCGACCCCGTTTCCTGAGCGGACATGGAGCTCACAGGGTAGCACCGTCGAAGGGACTCGGGAACGCGAATCCGTTTAGCATCGCCCCAGGTGACAGAGCAGACACCCAGACTCGGGCGCGCGGTCGCGATCGCCGCCTTTCTGCTGGCGTTCTTCTTCGTCCTGCTGGATGGAGCCGGTCGACTCCGCCAGCCCATCCTCGTGGACATCGGTCCCTCCACCGGCCGCTACGGTTCGGGGTTCGAGGACAGCGAGGAGACGCCGCCCACCACCACGCGGTGGACCCGACAGAACGCAGAGTTCGACATCCCGCTCACCGTCGATGCTTCGCCCGCGCGCTTCTCCATCCGGGCGGC
>JANMVV010000216.1:0-15585 GCA_031392925.1 Vicinamibacteria bacterium | reverse complement strand
CATTCGCCGGTGATCCTCATCGAGTTCGACCACCAGCTTCCCGCGTCCCTGCGTCACCTCGCCGATCCGAAGATTCCGAATATCGAGCACGTCCACACCGTGGTCCGCACCCCGAACGGGAACGACTACGGCAAGGATCTGCTGCGGATGCATTACCTCCAGCACCCGCACTGACCCGCGGCGGCGGGCGCCCTTGACATGGCGGCCCTCGGCTGCCTACAGTTCTCTTACGGGGATACGCAGGCTCCCCGCCGATAGACGCGGACGCGTCCAAGTTCTGCGGCTCGACCTCTGTTTCAGGAGTGCGCCATGGATGCGTCCAGTTCTTCGCCGTGCGAAACCCGGTCCCTCGAGACCGCGCGTCCTTCCTTTGGTGAGGCCCTTCTCGTCTGGTTGAAAATCGGCTTCATCTCCTTCGGCGGGCCGGCGGGGCAGATCGCGCTGCTCCATCGCGAGGTGGTCGAGCACCGGCGGTGGATCGAGGAGAAGCGGTTTGCGAGCGCTCTCTCCTTTTGCACCTTCCTGCCCGGTCCCGAGGCCCAGCAGCTCGCGACCTACATCGGTTGGTCGCTCCACGGAATTCGCGGCGGCCTGGCTTCGGGCATCCTCTTCTTTCTGCCCGCGGCGATTCTGCTGCTCATCCTTTCCTACCTGCGCGCGGCTCACGGCGATCTGAAGCTGGTGGCGAGTGTGTTGTACGGTTTGCGTCCGGTGGTCGCGGCCATCGTCGTGGATGCCGTTCTTGGAATGGTGGCGAAGCGGATCACCTCGAGAGGGCGCAAGGTCGTGGCTCTGCTGGCGTTCCTTCTGGCTCTCGTCTTTCGCGTTCCGTTTCCGTGGATCATCGCGGCAGCCGGGACCCTGGGGGTGATTCTGCCGGTCTTCCGGCCTGGGTCAGAGGCGCCGGTTGAAGCGCGCTCGCCTTCCCGCTGGAAGAGCGAGGCGGTTCGCCTGGCGCGGGTCCTGACCGTTGGCGTCGGCCTCGGCCTGGTTCCCTGGCTCGCGCTCGGGTCCGCCGGCGAGGCCGCTTCTTTCTTCCGCGATGTGTACGCGTTCTTCATCCAGGCGGCGCTCGTCACTTTCGGCGGCGCCTACGCCGTCCTTGGCTATGTGACCACGGCGGCGGTGTCGAAGTTTCACTGGCTTTCGCGCGTGGAGATGATGGACGGCCTGGCTCTCGCTGAAACCACGCCGGGTCCGTTGATCATCGTGCTCGAATACGTCGGCTTCATGGCGGGATGGAACTCGCCCGGCGGGTGGTCTCGCGGGGGGGCCGGCACACTGGGCGCGCTGCTGACGACCTACGCGACGTTCCTTCCCAGTCTGACCCTGGTTCTCCTGGGCGCTCCGTACGTGGAGCGGATCACGTCCATTCCGAGGCTCGGTGGGGGACTCGCGGCCATCATGGCCGCGGCCACCGGCGCGATCGCGAGCCTGGGCGTCGATTTGAGCGTCGCCGTTCTTTTCCCGCGGGGGGCGGTGAACCGCTTCGATCCGATGGCGCTTCTGATCCTGGCCGCGGCGCTTGTCGGTTTGCGCGCACGGTTGAGTCTGGGTGTCGTTCTCTCCGTGGGCGCGCTGCTCGGAGTTCTTCACTCTTTCATCGCGAGGTAACCATGAGCATTCCCGAAACCCTGCTTCTCACGCGAAGCGATGTCGCTTCGCTTCTGACTCTCGACGATTGCATGAAGGCGGTGGCCACCGCCTTCGCGAGCGCGGCCCGTGGCCTTGCGCCCAGGCCCGGTGTTCTCGGCTTCAGGATGGCTGAGGGCGGCTTTCACATCAAGACCGCGGCCCTGCCCGGGGCGCCCGGATACTTCGCGGCGAAGCTCAATGGCAACTTCTTTCGCAACCGCGAGCGGTTCGGCTTGCCTGCGATCCAGGGTCTCATCATCCTCTGCGATGCGGAGAACGGCTCGCCCCTCGCGGTCATGGACTCGATCGAGATCACGATTCTGCGCACCGGCGCGGCCACCGGCATCGCCGCGCAGGCGCTCCTTCGGCCCGGCGCCCGAGTGGTGACGATCTGCGGCGCAGGCAACCAGGGCCGCGTTTCGCTCCGGGCCCTCCGGCGCGTCATGAACATCGCCGAGGCCTATGTCTGGGACATCGATCCCGCGGCGGCCCGTCTCATGGCCGAGGACCTGCGGCCCGAGTTCGATCATTCGATCACACCGGTCACCGACCTGCGGGAAGCGACTCTCTCGAGCGACGCCGTCGTCACCTGCACCCCGTCGAGACGCGCGTTCCTGGACGAGGGAGATGTGCGTCCGGGGACGTTCGTCGCCGCGGTGGGCACGGATAGCGAAGAGAAGAGCGAGATCGCACCGTCGCTCATGGCTCGCGCCACCGTGGTTACGGACAGCACGGATCAGTGCGCGAGGATCGGCGACCTTCATCATGCGATCGAGGCGGGGGTCAGGAACCCGGGCGATGTTCATGCCGAACTGGGCGAGATTCTCGCGGGCTTGCGGCCGGGTCGGACGCGCGACGACGAAGTTATCGTCTTCGACAGCACGGGAACCGCGCTTCAGGACGTGGCGGCGGCGGGGCTGGTGTTTGAGCGGGCGGTCAAGGGCGGGCGGGGAATGAAGTTTCGATTCTCGGCGGCTTGGTAGTTGGAGGAGGGGGTTGCTTCGTCGCTTCGCTTTTCGATGGGCTCCTCGCAATGACGTGAGGAGAATCAGCCGATAGTGGCTGGTGTACCGGCTCGCAAATGACGCGAGGAAAATCGGCCAATAGTGGCTGGCACTGGCCGTCCGATTTGTAGGTATGCTGGGTCACACTCAATGGGGCGTGCCGATCAAGTTGGTGACCTCCTGACGCTTTGTCTCTGGGCCGCTGGTTTTGACAGCCGCCTCGTTATGTAAGGAGATCACTATGAGAATTTCGCGTTCGCTGCTGGCCGCTCCGTTGGCCGTTGTTCTGCTCACCCCCGCCATCACCTTCGCACAGGCCGCCCCGCCGATGGTTAACAATGTTCTCTCGATTTACCGGGAGTCGGTGAAAGTCGGAAAGGGCGCGGCCCACGACACGCAGGAAGCCGCGTGGGCCCGGGCCATGGCCGCGGTCAAGGGCGCCGATCACTTCGTCGCGCTGGCGTCCCTCACCGGGCCGAATGAGATGTGGTACGTCTCGGCGTACCCGACCTGGGCGGACTACGAGAAAGCGATCGACAACGGGAACGCCGACCCGGCGATCGCCGCCATCAACAAACAGTATCGGCCCGGCGAGGCCGAGTTCCTGAGTGATTCCCGCGGCATGACGCTCCGCCCTCGAACGGAGTTGAGCTTTGGCGGGCCCGCCGACCTGCCCCAGATGCGCTACCTCTCGGTGACCCGGGTCTCGGTGCGTCCCGGACACGCCGGGGAATATGAAGAGGCGCGCAAGATGGTCAAGGCGGCGCACGAGAAGGCCAAGCTCACCGACCGGTACACCATCTATGAGGTCACGGCCGGCGCGGCCGCCACCACCTTCTACCAGTTCGTGGCGAGGAAGACCCTGGCGGAGCTCGATTCGGCCGGGACCATTCACGGTGCTGCCTATACGGAGGCGCTGGGAGGCGAGCTGGGACAGGCGAAGGTCGCGGCGCTGACCGCGAGTGCGGTGATCAGCCAGGAGACCGACCACTTCGAGTTCACGCCGTCGCAGAGCGTACCGCTCGATGCGTGGGTCACCGCGAATCCGGGCTTCTGGAAGCCCAAGGCCCCGGCTCCCGCGGACAAGAAGGCGCCGGCAGAGAAGAAGAAGCCTTAGGGTCGGTGTCGGATTTCCATGGACCCGCGCGTCACCGAACTGCACTGGGTTCAGCCGGGTTGCTGACCGGTGCGTACGTCGATCACGAAAGGGCTACTTCGCCGAGAAGTAACGTGGTGGTGCGTCGCAGAGCCGGTTCGGGCGTATGGTTCCCGTCGTGCAGGAACTCCTGACCAGCCCGGCGCAGGTCGGCTTCATCGTACTGCGAACCATCTGCGTCTACCTCTTCATCCTCGCCGGATTCCGTGTCTCCGGGAAGCGCGAGGTCGGGCAGCTGGCGCCTTTCGATTTCGCTCTCATTCTCCTGATCGCGAACGCCGTCCAGAACGCCATGGTCGGCCCCGACACCTCTCTGGTCGGCGGCCTGGCCGCGGCCTCCGTGCTGCTGCTGATCAACTACACCCTGGGGCACCTTGCCGCGAAGCATCGCGGGCTCGAGCGAGCTCTTCGCGGGCATGCGCGGGTACTGGTCACCAAAGGCAAAGCCCACCCTCCCAGCCTGGAACTCGAAGGCATCTCGCACGAGGAACTGCTGCAGGCCCTGCGTGAGAACGGCTGCGCGACGGTCGATGAGTGCCGGCTCGCGGTGCTCGAGGTGGATGGAACGATCTCGGTGATCGCCAGGAAGGATCAGTCGCCGATCCCAAGATGACGAGCGACGAAGCACTCCCGCGCCGACTCTCGGCCTTCGACGCGGTCATGATCGTGGCGGGTGTCGTGGTCGGCGTCGGCATCTTCATCAACCCTTCTGAAGTCGCGCGCAGCCTGCGCTCGCCGCGGGCGATCGTGCTGGCCTGGGTGGTGGGAGGGCTCGCGGCCGTGCTCGGCGGTATCGCGTGCTCGAAGCTCGGACGCTTTCTGCCGAAAGCAGGCGGCCTGTACGTGTATCTCCGCGAGGCCTATCACCCGGCCGTGGCCTTTCTCTATGGCTGGACGGTTCTGCTCGCGGTCTTCTCCGGGGTGATGGCCGGGGTCTCGCTTACCTTCGCCCGCTACGCGGCGGTGGCCTGGCCTCCCCTGCTTGGCTCCGAGAAGGCGGTCGCGGTGTTGCTCGTGGCCATCCTCGCTCTGGTGAACTACCGGGGCGTGCGACTCTCCGGCAACGTGCAGAACGTGCTGGCCCTCGCCAAGTTCGGAGCCATTGGATTCCTGGTTCTCCTCGCCCTGGGCACGTCGAGCGCTCCGCGAGTCGCCGCCGTGGGGGCTCCGCCGGACGCGAGCACGTTTCTCTTCGCCCTGCTGCCGGTCTTCATGAGCTACGGCGGCTGGTACACCCTGACCTTCCTGGCCGGGGATCTGAAGCAGCCCGAGCGCACGATGCCCATCGGCATCGTGGTTGGCCTCGCGATCGTGATCGCGACCTACACGTTGATCAACATGGCCTACGTGCGAGTGTTGAGCATCACGGAGATCGCCGAGTCGCCCGCGGTGGCGGCGCTGCTGGCCGAGCGCGTTTTGGGCCTCTCGGGCGCGCGGTTCATCGCCGTCCTGGTGCTGGTCTCGGCGCCGGGTGTGGTGAACGTGCTGATGCTCGCGGGTTCGCGGCTCTACTTCGCGATGGCCGAAGACGGCCTCTTCTTCAAGGCCGCGACCAGGCTCCACCCGCGCTACCGGAGCCCGACCTGGTCGATCGTGGCCCAGGCGGGCTGGAGCTGCGTGCTGCTGATCTCGCAGACCTACGGGCACCTCCTTCAGGACGCGATGTTCGCGGAGTGGACCTTCTTCGCGTTGATCGGGGCCTCGGTGTTCGTGTTCGCGAGCCGCGATGGGGGCTTTTACCGCGGCCCGGGCGAGCGTGTGCTGATCAGCGCCTGCGCCGCGGGCTTCACCCTGATCGCCACCGCGGTGGTCGTCAACGCCCTCTACCAATCGCCGCAGCAGTCGCTTCTCGGCCTGCTGCTGATGCTCTCCGGCCTGCCCGTGTATCGGCTGTGGGTGCGCTCGGCCGCGACACGCTCTCAACCCTTGGCCGCAAACATCGGGAGACCCAACTCATGACGGTAATCGACGTCCACACCCACATGTTCACCACGAAGTGGCTGGACCTCCTCAAGCAGGAGGGCGGCCTCTACAACCTCAAGGCCCGGCCCGATGGTCAGCAGGAGATCTTCCGGGGCGACACGCCGGTGGTGATTCCGCAGAAGGGGCACTTTGACTACGGCCTGCGCATCAAGCACATGGACGCGGCCGGCATTGACGTCTCGATCGTTTCGCTCACCTGTCCCAATGTGTACTGGGGCAAACGGGAGATCAGCGTTCGCGCGGCCCGGGAGTCGAACGACACCATGGCCGAGGCGCAGGCGAAGTATCCGGATCGCATTCGCTGGCTCACCTCGCTGCCCTGGGAATATCCGCAGGCGGCGCTCTCGGAACTGACGCGCACCTGCGACAAGGGGGCGGTCGGCGTGATGGTTCTGGCCAATGTCTCCGGCCGCAGCCTGACCGATCCGATGTTCGCGCCCATCTGGGCCGAGATCGACCGGCGCGCCCTGCCCGTGCTCGTGCATCCCACCGACCCGCCGGGTGTCGACACCATGGACATGAAGAAGTTCGACTTGAGCTGGTCCGTCGGCTTCATGTTCGACACCACCCTCGCCATCACCCGGATGATCTTCGAAGGGTTCTTCGATCACTACCCGAACCTCAAGATCATCGCCTCGCACGGCGGAGGCACCCTGCCGTACCTCGTGGGCCGTTTCGAGAAAGGCGATGAGGTGGAGATTCCCTCACGCCGCCAGATGAAGCGCAAGCCCACCGACTATCTCCGCCACATCTATTACGACAGCATCACCTACAACCTCGGTGCTCTGAGGTATCTGATCTCGGTGGTGGGATCCGATCGCGTGATGTTCGGCACCGACTGGCCGCACCAGGTGCACGACACCAAGGGCGCCTTCGCGAACACGGCGGCGTTGGCGCCGGGGGAGGGCGAGGCGGTTCGGTCGGCGAACGCCCGGCGGGTGTTCAGGCTCTAGGCTGCGGGCGGGCGCCGGCGTAGTAACCTCGCCCGTCGTGGGGGCTTATATTCGACAAGACGAACGGAGTCCCCGACGCCCCGCCCGAACCTGGACGCTGGCGTTGCTTCTGTTCTTGGCGGCTCTTTCGATTTCCAACTGCGGCGGCAAGCCAAGCGTGCCTGCCCCGGTCGCCAGGTCTCCGGCCGCCGCTGCCGACGGCGGGTCCACCACCCGGGCCACCGCGGCGACGCGCGATCACGTTCTCAACCGCGTGACCCTCGGCCCCTGGTGGGGGAGCGGCTGCCCCAGGAGCGGCGAGTGCGGGTGCGGCTCGGCCCAGACCATGGCCGAGGAATTCACCTGCCAGATGGACCAGCTCCGAGCCTCCGATATCCCGGTGAGCGTATACCTCTTCGATGGGAGCGGATGGTCGGCGCGGGATTCCAGGAACGAGGGCACGTGCGAGGGCGAGGACTGCTGTTCCTGGAACCTGGGCGATGGAGTCATCAATCGTCTGGCCGATGAACATGTGCGCGCGCTCGTCCACTTCTGGGGGGGATGCCACACCCCCGAACAGTACGCGCGGGTCCGCTCCCAGCTCGGCGGGTCCCTCCTCGGCTTCTATCTCGACGATGGATCCTCGGATCAGGAGCTTCAGGGCGTGAACGCCTTCATGAAGTCGGTGTCCCTGGGGGATTTCGAGAACATCGCCAAGACGCACCAGAGTCGCGAACCGTCCACCACCGACACCGCACTCTCTCGTCTGGCGAATGTCGCATACGTGGCCGATCTGGCCAACGACTTCACCGGTCTGCGCGAGGGGATTACCCGTCTGCTCGATAAGTCACGGTTTCTGCCCGCGCCGGTGAATGAGCTGACCGCCTACGACTATGAGAACCGGATGCCGCCGGACGAGGAGACCTTCTATCGGCGGATTCACTGGGGCGCCTTCCAGCCGGTCATGGCCCACACTCCCTTCGCCAACTCCGACCCCTGGCGTTCGGATTACTCCGGCGATCTCCTGGCCGCCTATCGGTATTGGGCCTGGCTCCACAAGGAACTGACGCCCTATTTTCTGAGCTACGTCCGTCGCATGTATGAACAGCCGGACCTGCCGGTGATTCAGCCGGGACCGACCCCCTTTTCGATGCGGGTCGGAGACGAGATCTTCGTTCCCTTTGTCACGGAGAGGACAACCACGGTCGACGTTCAGCTTCCGCCCGGCCAGTGGGTGGACTACTGGGAGGAAGATCGCTCTCTCTCCGGGGCCCTCACGGAATACCCGGCCCAGCCGGGTCGGGAGCCGGTGTTCTTCAAGCTTGGCGCCATCATTCCCATGGAGGTCGAGCGTGACTACACCGGGCACGGGACCCGCGAGTCGGTTGGGTCGTTGACCGTCCTCGTCTACCCGAGCGGGACCTCTACGTTCCGGTACAACAACGACGAGACCGGTCGCTGGACCACCTTCAAGTCGGTCCTCGAGGGAAACAAGCTGACGCTCAATGCCGACTCCTTCCCCGGCATGCCTGTCCTCTACCGGGTCGGCCGGATGTCCGTCAAACCCTCCTCCCTGACTGTCAATGGCCTGACCGTGCTCATCAATCAGTCGGGGACCCTGCCCGAGATGGACTCCGAGAGTCAGGTGAATGAATCTCCAGTGACCGCCTGGTTCTACGATGCGCCGGCCCAGCGGCTGATCGTGAAGGTGGTTCCGTAGTTCAGCACTGCAGCAATTCGCCGACCCGCTCGAGACTCTTGAGGCCGTGGATGTCGGAGTCGAGCTGGGAGACCCGGAGGCGGGGGAGTCGGGCGAAGCGGCGGTCGATCTCGTCCAGGTACACCGCTTCCTGGAGCCGACGCGCTTCATAGAACTCTCCGGTGGCGTGGGCGGGCAGGATGCGGTTCACGATGACCTGGCCGATCTCGATTCCTGCCTGGGCGAGGGTATCGAGGGAGCGGGCCGCCTCTTCGATGGGGAGACGCTCGGGAATGGTCACGAGCACGAAGGCGGTGGTGAGCGGGCTCATCATGCGGGCGCGCACTTCTTCGAGCCGGCCCTGCCGCCGCTCGAGGGCTACGAGCACGGGATCGGGCGCGTCCTGATCGGGGGGCAGCATGGCCCTTCGGGCCTTGGTCAGGGCGGAGACCCAGGTCACGAGCAGATCGGGTGACTGGAGGAGCCGCAGGGTGTGACCGGTGGGCGCGGTGTCGAAAACGATCAGATCGTAGACGTCCTTCCGATCGATCATGAGCTCGGTCATCCGGTCGAAGAGCGCCACACTCTCGGCCCCCGGCATGCTCGCGGCCAGCTCGATCTGCCGCTCGGACTTCTTCAAAACGTCCGGGCTGAAGACCCTCGCGATCTGCTCCTTCACCCGGTCGACGTAGCGGCGCAGCTCGAAATCGACGTCGATCTCGAGGCCGGTGAGGCCGGGCAGGATCTCTCGCTCGGTGGCGGTGAACGGTGATTCGAAGATGTCAGAGGTCGAATGCGCCGGGTCGGTGGACACGAGGAGCACTCGTTTGCCGCGTCGGCTCGTGGTCAGGGCCACCGCGGAGGCGCAGGTGGTCTTGCCCACGCCGCCCTTTCCTCCGAAGAAGAGAATCTTCCGCTCGGAGAGCTCGCGCATGCCGCTCAGCAACAGTTGAGGTCCTCGAGCGGCGAACGCTGGAAACCCATCCGTCGGTGCCAGAGGTGGAACTGGTCCAGCAAGTAGGGGTAGATCTCGAGCAGGTGGACGGCCACCGGATTGGGCAGACCGACGAGCTCCAGGTAGCACAGGGTCACGAACAGGTCGTTGAGCTCCGCGGCCTCCTGGCGCCGGTCCTGTTCGTACCGCCCGTAGGCCATCCCGCGCATGAAGTCGCGCGCGTTGTCCCGGAGTTGCCGCCAGTCCACTGTGCGGCGAGGATATCCCAGGGCTCGGGCCTCCAACCGCCTTCCACAGTGTGCTAGTTTTCGTCCACACGGAGTCGCCCGGCCGGTCGCCGGACTCGAGCCCCAAACCGATCAAGGAGAAAGTCATGCGAAATATCCTGCGCTGCTCGCTCGCACTACGCCTGGGGATGGCAACCCTGGCGGTCGCCGTTCTCTGCGTCCCGTCCTACGCGCAGAGCGTCGGCGGCTCGATCACTGGCCTCGTGAAGGACGAAAGCGGAGCGGCCGTCCCCGGGGCCTCGATTTCGGCCATGAATTTCGCGAGGAACGTGACCTACACGGCCACCTCCAACGGGGTGGGCAACTACACCATCACCAACGTGACCGTGGGCTCCTACGTGGTGAAAGCGGAACTGAAAGGCTTCAAGACCTCGGCCACCAAGGCGCTGGACATCGAGGCCCAGCAGACCGCGCGTATCGACTTCAAGATGTCGGTGGGAGCCCTCGAGGACACCATCGAAGTGACCGCGGTGACCGCCGTGCTCCAGACCGAGTCCGCCACGGTGGGAGAGGTCATCTCGGGGAACACCGTGCAGTCCCTGCCCCTGAACGGTCGAAACACCGGCCAGCTCGCCCTGCTCCTCCCGGGCGTGCTCACCCCAAGCCCGCGCGGCTTCAACAACATCGGTTCGGTCAACATGAACCGGCCGTTCGTCAATGGCAACCGCGAGCAGACGAACAACTTCACGGTGGACGGTCTGGACGCGAACGAGACCATCGACAACCGCGTTTCCTATCAGCCCAGCCCCGACGCCATCGCCCAGATCAGCGTGGAGACGAACAACTATTCGGCGGACGTGGGCAACGTGGGCGGCGCGATTGTGAGCAGCATCATCAAGTCCGGGTCCAACGCCCTGTCGGGAAGTGCTTTTGAGTTCTATCGGAACTCGAGCCTCGACGCGAACACCTGGGAGAACAACCGCTCGGCCGCGCCCAAGCAGGAGCGCAAACAGCACATCTACGGCGCGACCCTGGGCGGGCCGATCAGGAAGAACAAGCTCTTCTTCTTCGCCGACTATCAGGGCTCGCGCCAGGACGCGCCGGGATTCACCACCGCTTCGGTGGCGCCCGCGGCCTGGCGCGCGGGCGACCTCTCCAGCGTCACCACCGCCATCATCGATCCCCTGACTGGCCTGCGCTTCCCGAACAATCAGATTCCGTTGAGCCGGATCAGCGCCAGCGCCCGGGCCATCCTCAACGACCTTGCGAAATACCCCCTTCCCAACCGCACGGTTGCCGGCGGCGTCACCGGCAATTTCGTCGGCGAGACCCTCCTGGGGATCCGCGCGCATCAAGGGGACCTGCGGCTCGATTGGAACGCGTCCGGCAAGGACAAGGTGTGGATGCGCTATTCGTTCGCCACCTATGTGGACGAGCGGGAAAAGCAACCCTTCGCTCTGTTCATGGGCAGCCGCAACGACCAGCCCTTCTACAACGTGGGCGCCAACTGGACTCGGGTGCTGGGCTCGAGCACGATCAACGAACTGCAGGTCGGCTACAGCAACACCAAGGTCGTCGCGCAGACCCTGGACTGGGCCGGCATCGGCAACGGGAACGCAGCCTATTCGATCACGGGAGGCCAGCCCATCGCCGGCCTCAGTTCCATCGGATGGGGCAGCGGCCTCACCGCCCCCGGGGCCGTCGCCGCGGACTCGGACACCCTGGCGAAGACGTATCAGTTGAATGAGAAATTCACCTGGCTGCGCGGGCGGCACGCCCTCAAGTTCGGCGGGCAGTTCCTGCACTACGACCAGCAGCGTTTTTACGCCGGCAACAACGGACTCCTCGGCTTCCTGAACTTCAACGGCGCCTTCACCGGCTTCGCGTTCTCCGACTTCCTCCTCGACCTCGTGTCCTCCAAGGGCCGCGGCGGCGGCGATCCCGCCAAGCCCTGGACTCATCTGCAGAACCGCATCGGCCTCTTCGTGCAGGACGATTTCAAGGTCAAGCCGAACCTCACCGTCAACCTCGGCCTGCGCTGGGCTTACACCTCGCCCCTGGTCGAGAAGAACAACCTCCAGACGAATTTCGACCTCAAGACGGGCAAGCAGATCTTCGCGAGCGACGCGGACCGCGCCCTCTACAAGGCCTACTACGGTGGCTTCGAGCCGCGCCTCGGCGTCGCCTGGACCATGAACGAGAGAACGGTCTTCCGCGCGGGGTACGGCATTTCCCAGTTCATGGAAGGCACGGGCGCCAACCTGCGCCTGCCCATGAACCCTCCCTTCTTCTTCGAGTCGGCCGTGACCTACGACCGCACCACCGGCGCGGGTTCGCTCGGGCAGGGCTTCGCGGGGCTGGTTCCCGGCACCACACCTTCGGGCAACGTGCGCGCCTTCGATCCCAATCTCCGTCCGCAGTTCTCGCAGCAGTGGAACGCGTTCATCGAACGCCGGCTGACCGCGGGCATGTCCGCGCAGATCGGCTACGTGGGGAACCGCGCTTCGAACCTGGTGACGCCCGTCGAGGGCAACCAGGCGCTGCCCGGCACGGGCGATCCCGCCACCTGGGCGCCCAAGAACACCCGCCGGCCGCTCTTCGGCCCGTTGCCTCTGGTCACCACCATCGCCACCACCGCGTCCCGTGGGCGAAGCGAGTACAACGCCTTGCAGGCGAGCGTGCGTCAGCGATTCGAGAAGGGCCTGGAGTTCATGGCGTCTTACACCTGGTCGAAGGGCATGAGTAACAACCGGGGGTTCTACGGTCAGTTCGGCGGCCCCTCCTCAGGCGGCTCGCTCGCGACCGAAGGCGCTTACTGGCAGAACACCTATGATCCCAATGCCGATTGGGGCCCGATGTTCTACGACCTCCGCCACAACTTCGTCCTGTCCGGCTCCTATGAGCTGCCCTTCGGCAAGGGTCGCAAGTGGGGAGCGAACTGGTCGGGGGTCGCGAATGGCGTCCTCGGCGGCTGGAAGGTCGCGGGGATCTACCAGGCCCGCACCGGCTTCCCCATCACCGTGATCGACACTCGGGCGCGGTCGCTGCAGGGCGAGCGCGGTTCCGAGCGCCCCAACTGCGTGGGCAACCCCGTGCCTTCCGACCAGTCGATCACCAAGTGGCTCGACATCAACGCATTCTCGGCCGCTGCCCTCGGCACCTTCGGCAACTGTCCGGTCGGCGTGGCGCGCATGCCCGGATATCAAAACGTCGACCTGACCCTCTCGAAGCGGTTCGACCTCGGCGCCCGTCGCGGCTTCGAAGTCAGGGTGGAGGCGTTCAACGCCTTCAACCATCCAAGCTTCGGTCCGCCCGCGCGCGACCTGTCCGTGCCTAACACGTTCGGTCAGATCACCAGCACGGTCAGCTCGCCGCGCGTCGTCGAACTGGTCGCGAAGTTCACCTTCTAGCCCCGGCCGCGTGCAGCGCGGCCTCGAGCGATCGAAGGCCCGTGCTACATTGACGCTCCCTTGGCCTTTCGCAAGTTCCTGAACCCGCGGCGCGCGTCCGGTCTCGGCGTCCTCCTGGCGGCCCTGTCCTTCGGGTGCCCGTCCCCGGCCCCTCCAAAAGGCCCGCGCTCCCTGCTCGCCGAGAAGCCCGACGGATCGAGGTCGCAGGTGGACGTCATCAGGATCGGCGACGAATCGCGCGAGGCCTTGACCTCGTCGCAGTCGTGGACCGTCGCCTTCCCGCGTCGGGCGATTCTCACCTTCGGCGTGGGCGCGCGCTTCGAGGGGGCTGGTGAACCGCCGGGGTGGGGGCGTTTCCTGGTGGCCCTCGACGGCCGCGAGCTCGCGAAAGAGACGGTGAATCCAAGGGCGAGCCACGACTGGAAGGATGTCACGGTCGAACTCGACTCGCCGCCCTTACGCGGCGTGCTCTCGGTCTCCATCCGGTGCACGGACAAGGACGGCCGGGACCTTCCCCAGCCGAAGGAACTGCGATTCGCGGTGTCCGATCCCGTGCTCCACGACCGCGCCGCCTACGGGCTGAAGCGCGGGGTCATCCTGATCTCCATCGATACCTTGCGGCGCGATCACGTGGGGGCTTACGGCTATCCGAAGCCCACCACGCCCACTCTCGATGCCCTGGGCAAGGGCGGGCTCCTGGCCGATGATGCGGTGAGTGTCAGTTCGTGGACGCTGCCCTCGCATCTCTCGATGCTCACATCTACGCTCCCCGGCACTCACGGCGGAACGGACATGAAACAGGCCTTCAACCGGTCGGTGCCTTCGGTGGCCGAGTTACTGAAGGCCCAGGGTGTCGCCACCCACGCGGTCACCTCGCATCTGTACGTGTCCCAGACCTACGGCCTCGATGCGGGCTTCGATTCGATGAACTTCCGTCAGGACCGGCTGGCCGAAAACGTGGCGAACCATGCGATGGATCTGGTGGATCGTTTCGGCGACCGGCCGTTCCTCATCTTCCTGCACTTCTACGATCCCCACTGGCACTACGCCCCCCCGCCCGAGGTCCTGAAACTGTTCGAGACGTCATACGCGGGCAAGCTCACCGGGAACCTCAAGGACTTCCAGAATCTTCGCGCGGACCAGGTGAAATCCGCTGATCTCGATCATCTGCTGGCGCTGTATGACGGCGAGATCCGGTACGCCGACAACGAGATCGGACGTCTGATCGCGCATCTGAAGGAGCGCGATGTCCTTCGCGGCACGCTGATGGTCGTGACCTCCGATCATGGCGAGGAGTTTCTCGACCACGGCTCGTGGGAACACCAGAAGACGCTCTACGAGGAGGTCATCCGCGTGCCCCTCCTGATGTCGGGCCCCGGGGTGGCGCCCCGGCGCGAGGGTCAGCCGACGAGCCTGCTCGACATCGCACCCACCATTCTCGACTTCCTTTCCGTCAAGCCCGCGCCCAGCATGAAGGGGGTGTCCCTGCTGCGGCCGGTGTCGGATTCGCGCGAGATGTACGGTGAGACCGACCACACCCTCGACGGCACTCGCCTGTCCTTCCTCCGCGGCGGTGCGCAGTCCTGGAAGGCCATCCTGCGGTCCGACCCTGCGAAGAAAGATGAGCGCTCGTCGGAATGGTACGACCTTGCGAAGGACCCCGGCGAGCGGACCAATCGTCCGCCCCCCGAGTCGTTGCGCGCCTCCATCGAAGCGAGGACCAAAGACCTCGCCACGAACTCACGCTCGAACGCGGCGAAGAAGCCGGTGGAACTCTCGCCGGAGCAGAAGGAGAAGCTCCGCGCTCTCGGCTACGTCGGCCGGTAGCGCGCGATCGGGATCAGCGGGCCTGGGGTTTCTCGCGGCGCGGGCGCCTAGACGATCACCGATCTCGCGTTCAGCAGAGGGCGGGCGAGGTCCCAGTTCCCCTCGATCACGACCCGGTGTGAGAGTCCGGGACTTCGCACCGCGTTGTAGAGCACGCGCCAGATGTCATCGGTGGCGATCCGTACCACCGCATCGGAGTGTGCGGGCCGGCCGCCCACCACGCGCCAGTGGCCACTCTCGGGCACCACCGACCAGGTTCCCGAGGTCGGCCCGAAGACCTCCAGTGTCACCACCGCTCCGTCCGCGGCCGCGTGATTCGCATAGGCGACGGGCAGCGCCCGGACCGAGATCCCGAGCAGCGGCTCCATCCAGTGCGGGGCCAGAAGGCGTGGCTCGCCGATCGCGTCCCGGATCTGCGCCTGGTGGTGCCAGCGTTCGGTGTAGTCGCGCCCGATGTCCATCCAGTTTTCCGATTCCATCTCGCCGGCCCAGCTCACCGCCCAGAGAGCGCGTTCATGCAGGGGCAGTTGTTCAAACAGTCCGGCGCTCCAATCTCCGGTGATCTCCAGGAGATCGACGAGGATCCGGGGGGAGAGACGACTGGCGAAGGCGACGCCGGATCCGTTCAGGTCGTGGATGAACCGGGCGAGATCCCGCTCCGAGTGAACCGGGAAGGGAGGCGGTGAATGATGACCGTCACGCCCGGCCGCGATCCTGCGCAAGTCCCCGTCGAGGAGATGCGCCGCCACATCCCGGA
>JANMVV010000124.1:0-2373 GCA_031392925.1 Vicinamibacteria bacterium | reverse complement strand
TCCGGGCAGAGAGGTGTGGCAGGCTTGAACGGAGGGATCATGGACAAAGCCATTGAACTCCTCGTCGAGATGAACGAATTTGTCTGGGCGAGGTTTAAGAAGGATCTCGAAGAGCTGACCGTGGAGGAAGCGAATTGGCGGCCGGTACCAGAGGCGAATACGATCAACCACATCCTCAGACATCTCCGCATCGACGCCCCGTGGCACCTCGCCAGCATCGGAGGGGCTCAGCAAACCCCTGGAGCCTCGGTCACTCAGTCGCCAGCGGATTCGGTCCCGCTGGATTTTGAGCGGAACGTGAAGGAGTTGGACGCGATATGCACCCGGCTCATGGCCGGGCTACGGGTGATGACGCTGCGCGACCTACGGCAGCACAGCACCCGGGCATACGTCGGCTATCCACAGCGCTCAACCCCCGGACACCTCCTGGGTTTCCACTTGGCTCTCCATCTGACTGCCCATGAAGGACAGATAAGGAGCCTTCGCAATCTCTACCGCAAGACCCGAGGAGAGCCGGCGAGGTTCTTTCCCGACAATCCGACCTTTCCGGCAAAATAGACTGAGCAGCCGGGAACATCGTTGACAAAACGTCCGGGGACATAGTTGACACCCTGGTTTTGAGATTGCTTCGTCGCTTCGCTCTTCGATGGGCTCCTCGCAATGACGGTGGCGGGTTCTTCGCGATCGTCACGTCCGAATGACGTGAGCAATGACGGCTATTGCGGACGCCGTCTTGGGGATGGCGCCTCTTGCGCACGGGTGCACGCGTTCACTCGCGACGAAGCCCGTCGCGGTCCCTCCTCGCTGTTCCCGCTAGCGGGTCAGGTAGTCGACCGCCAGGTTCGACATGGCCCGCACCCCGGTGATGAGCGCCGCCTCGTCCGCGAAGAAGCGGGGCGAATGATTCGCGTAGATGTCGGCGGGCGCCGTGCCCTTGGGCGTAACCCCGAGGAAGAAGAAGACGCCGGGAACCTTCTCCTGGAAGAACGAGAAGTCTTCCGATGGCGTGACCGGATTCATGTCGGGAACCGCCTTCGCCCCGGCGACCCGCCGCAGGGTCGCGTCCATCTTCGCGGTGAGAGCCGGATCGTTGTACGTCACCGGCAATCCCTGGCCGAAGGAAACCTCGGCCAGAGCACCCGCGCTCTGCGCGATCATGGTCGCGGTGCGCCGGATCCGCTCCATCAGCAGTTCGCGCATCCCCTTGTCGTAGGTGCGAAGCGTCCCGATCATCTTCACTTCGTTGGGAATGATGTTGTGCCGGTTTCCCCCGTTGAAGGCGCCGATGGTCACGATGGCCGGGGCCACGGTCAGGTCCACCTGCCGCGACACCAGGGTCTGAAGCCCGAGCACGATCTGCGAACCGACCACGATGGGATCGACCCCCGCCCAGGGTTGAGCGCCGTGGGTCTGGCGTCCCTTGACCACGATTTCGATGGTGTCGCCGGCGGCCATGATCCCTCGCGCGCGCCAGGCAAGGGTCCCGGTCTCGTAGGGGAAGACGTGGAGGCCGAAGATCGCGTCGACCTTGGGGTTTTCCAGTACGCCCTCTTTCACCATCAGCGCGGCGCCTCCCTCTTCTCCGGGCGGGGGGCCTTCCTCGGCGGGCTGGAAGACGAACTTCACGCTCCCCCCGATCTGATCCTTGAGGCCGGCGAGGACATGCGCGGTGCCGAGGAGAATGGCAAGGTGGTTGTCGTGACCGCAGGCGTGCATCACCCCGGTTTGCTGGCCGGCCCACGGCGCGGTTGCCTTCGACTTGAAGGGCAGGTCGACTTCTTCCGCCACGGGAAGGCCGTCCATGTCGGAACGAAGCGCCACCACGGGGCCGGGCTTTCCGCCGCGCAACAGGCCGACCACGCCGGTCTTCGCCACGCCGGGCTTCACTTCGAAGCCAAGGGAGCGCAGCTCATCCGCCACGATCTTCGCGGTGCGCTCTTCTTGGTTGCCGAGTTCCGGATGCTCATGAAAGTCGCGTCGCCAGGCCACGACTCTCGGGAGGATCGCGTCCGCGGCCTTGTCAATGGCGGCGTGAATGGCCGCGGGACTACTCGTCGGAGCGATGGCCTGCTTCTGTGCGGCCCGGGCGGCGCCCGACGAGAAGAGCGCGGCCAGGGCGCCGAGCCTGAGGAGCCGATGAATCGATTGCCGCATGAGAGCCTCCAAGTGAGGACTCTAACCGCGGACCCGCGCCTCCGTCTGATTTTCAGTCCCAAGCGACCTTTGCTAGCCTCGCTCCTGGACAAGGCGGTCAAGGGAGCCGCGAGACAAAGACATGACCAAGGACACACTGTCGATCACCGATAACCGCACCGGCAAGGCTTACGAGATCCCGATCAAGAACGGAACGATCAACGCCATCGACATAAGACA
>JANMVV010000119.1:0-16237 GCA_031392925.1 Vicinamibacteria bacterium | reverse complement strand
CTACGCCGCGACCTCGAAGGACCGCGTCGACACCGTTCTCTCCCTGATCACGGACGAGGTGAAGCGACTGGTCGACGAGGCGGTTCCCGAAGACGAGCTTCAGCGCGCCAAGGACAATCTGAAGGGCGGCCTGATGCTCTCGCTCGAAGGCACGGGCTCGCGGATGAGCAACCTCGCCCGCAACGAAATCTACTTCCGCCGCACGGTGTCGCCGGGCGAAACGCTCCGGTCCATCGACGCGGTCACCAGCGACAAGGTCACGAAGCTCGCCCGCGACATCTTCAGCCGCAAGCTGACCCTCGCCGTCATCGGGAACCTGAAAGGCGCGAAGCTCCGAATCCCAAAGGTGGCATAGAGGCCTCTGCTTCTCGCTGCACGGCCTTGGCCCGGGGGCCCTCGCAATAACGGTTACGAAAGCGAGGATCAATTGCGCTCTCCTGAGTTCTCCCGATGGACTGAATCTGCACGCGACCGCGCCTCATTTGGGAAGGGTGGTCAACCGTCGGACTCTCGTGTTTGTGACCCTCAGGCCCTTGCGGGCCGAGGCGCGAGCCGCTTCGGCGGCCCATCCTTCCAGGGCCAGACGCAGGTGGACCGCCATGGTGGCGCGGGCGTTGGTGGCATCGCGCGCGCGGACCGCGTCGAAGATGCGGCGGTGCATTTCCGCGGACTCTCGCAGGTCACGGGCCCGCACGATGGTCTTGCGCCGGCGTTCAAAGACAAGCGACGACACCATTTCCACCAGGGTCCCGATGACCGCGTTGTTCGACCCCGAAGCCACCGCGCGATGGAACCGGATATCATGAACCAGGAAGGCCTCGGGGTCGTCGAGCGAACTGAACATCCCCGTCAGTTCCGTGGCCATCTGCTCCCGCTGCGAGGGGGTGGATCGCAAGGCGGCCAGGCCCGCCCCCGCAACCTCAAGCGCCCCGCGCGCCTCGAACATCTCCTCGGACGTGAAATCGTGAAGGTCGGCGAGAAGGCGGAGCGGCTCGCCTCCGAGAGTGGGTGGGCCGCCCTGGATGAAGGTGCCTGCACCCTTCCGCGATCGTACGATCCCCATGGCCGAGAGGGACTGGAGCGCCGAGCGGACGGTGGGACGGGAGACCTCGAACTCCTCGGCCAGCTCACGCTCGGTGGGCAGGCGATCCCCGGGTCGCAGGCTCCGGCGCTGGATGAGGCCGCGAATCCGGTCGATCACGCGAGACTTCACGGGGGCCGATGTCCACTCCCGCCGAAGCACTTCCGCCCGCCCGATCGGGTCCGGAGCGGTGGCGCGATCCACCAACGAGGGACGATCGGCCGGGCGAATCGCCGGTGATGCGGCACCGCGTCGGTCTTTCCTGGGTCGCACGTAATCCTGAATTGCGAGGTTAGCGCTGGATGCGGGCGGAGCCGCCCCGGGCGAATGCCCGGACCTGCTCCACCGTCGCCATGGTGGTGTCGCCGGGGAATGTCGTGAGCAGAGCGCCGTGCGCCCAGCCTAACCGGAGAGCCTCCTCGGGCTCGGCTCCGGTCATCAGGCCGTAGAAAAGGCCCGAGGAGAAACCGTCACCGCCGCCCACCCGGTCGAACACGTCGAGTTCCGCGGTGGGTGTGACGTGGGTCTTGCCAAAGGTCCACGCGACCGCAGCCCAGGAGTGGCGGCTGGTCGAGTGGACCTCGCGGAGCGTGGTGGCAACGACCTTCACCTGTGGATGCTTCTTCACGACCTTCTCGATCATGCCGAAAAAGCTGCTCGGGTCGAGCTTCGAGGTTGCCGCGACCTCGGGACCGGGAATACCCAGGCCCTTCTGCAGGTCCTCTTCGTTGCCGACCAGCACGTCCACGTTGTCGACGATGCGGGTGACCACCGACACGGCGCGCTCGGCCCCGCCCGAGATCTTCCAGAGCTTTTCTCGGAAGTTGAGATCGAAGGAGCAGATGGCCCCCGCCGCCTTGGCCGCCTGCATTCCCTCAACGATCAGTTCAGCGGTGGAGGGCGAGAGTGCGGCGAAGATACCGCCGCAGTGGAACCACCGCACCCCGCCCGCGAAGATCGTCTTCCAGTCGAAGTCGCCTGGGCCGAGCAGCGCCGCCGCCTCGTTTGCACGGTTGTAGAAGACGATGGGCGCACGCACCCCGAAGCCCTGGTCGGAGTAGACCGCAGCCATGTTGGGCCCGCGCACGCCGTCGTGAGCGAAGCGCTTGTAGAAAGGAGTCACGCCCATGGCCTTCACCCGCTCGGCGATGAGCTCCCCGATCGGGTAGTCGACCATGGCGGTCACGATGCCGGTCCGCAAGCCGAAGCAATCGGCCAGGTTCGCGGCGCAATTGAACTCGCCCCCGCTCACGTGGATCGCGCAGTTCGTGGCTTTGCGGAAAGGAACCCGTCCCGGATCCAACCGGTGGACCAGCGCTCCGAGCGAGACGAAGTCCATCGCACCTGCAGGCCTGATGTCGAGTCCGTACTTCATGCGTTTCGCTTCTCCTTCGATGGCTTGACCCGGTAGAGCATCTCCCCGGCGCGCGGCACCACCAGCGTGTCAGCCTCCCCCGCCCAGGCTTCCGCGTCGATACTCTTCGGGTCGAGGTAGCCGAGGTTGATCTTCTCGCACCGCTCGCGCGGGATCCCGGTCGCAAGCGTAACCCTGATGCGCGGAGTCTCCTTGCTGGTGTCCGGGTCGAAGGTCCCCTGGCCCTTGACATGAGTGGAGTGGGCGAGGATGCCGCCGGGGACGTCCTTGAAGCGGTCCCACTGCTTGAGGAAGTAGTCCTTGCAGTGATAGCCGACCGCCTCGATCAGCTGGCCGTGGGTGTAGCTGACCTCGCGCACATGCGGAGCGTAGATCACCACTTCGCCTCCGTCTGCGACCGCAGGCTCCATCTTGTACATGCCTTTGCCCGCGACCCACAGGTCGTCGTACATCTCGGGCATGATCGAGAGTACGCGCTTGACCGGCCGTTCGAGCCAGACGATGTGGCGCCGCGAGGACAGATCCGCCGCCGCCGACCAGGCTTCCGCCATCGGTCCGCAGTAGATCCCTGCGATTCCCTCGTGAAACGTCACCGGGGCGATGAGGGAGAGCGGCCGATCGACCAGGCTCGCGGCGCGGTCGATTACCGCCCGCACCGCCGTCGCCTTCGTTCCAATCACCTCGTAGTTGGTGATGAGCGCCCCCAGCCAGTGGGTGAAGTGGATGATCTCGGCCCCGGCGATGCCCGGGAACAGGTATTTGGTGCCGCCCGAAAAGCCCGCCACCTCGTGGGGGAAGACCGGGCCGCACACCAGCACATGGTCGTAGTCGAGGGGCAGGCGGTTGAGGGCCACCGCCACGTCGCGGCTCAACCGTCCGCCCGTCAGTTGCTCGATCTCCCGGGCCGGGATCGTCCCCAGGGTCGTGAACGTCGCAGGGTCATCCCAGCGGTGGTTGAAGACGCGACGCTCGCCCGCCCAACCTTCGCTCACCGTCCGACCTACGAGCTTCGAGAGCGCCGCGTCGCTCATCGGCGGGTGAGTACCGAGGGCCACGAGGAAATCCAGCGCGCGCGCCCGCGGAGCCACCGCCTCCTCCAGCACGTCGAACAGCATGGGCATGGTGCGGGTGCCGTCCGGGATCAGCACCAGCACGCGCTTGCCGTCGAGCGGCATCCGGGCCAGACCCTCGCGCACGATCGCCCGAACCTCGTCGGCTGGGAGGAAGCCTGTTTCCAATCCGCGGCCGACGACGACGCCCGCGGTCCCTACTGACACGACTCGTCCCTGGCGACGACGGTGAGGGTGAGGGGAGCCCGGGTCACGAATTTAGTTGTTCTTTGTCTCTCTTTGACTGGTCCACGGGTGCGATGGGGTCTTTGCGGCTCAGGATGCTCTCGAGCCAGTTGCGATGGTGCTCGTCGCTTTGTGGCCATCGAATGTCTCCGGGCCGCAGGTCGGTGAGGATTGCCGGGACGCTGGCATCGAGCGATTAGGTGCGGGGAATGAAGATCGGCGCCACGAAACTGCCGGCCGTCCCCATCACCGACCGGGTGAGGAAGAGCCGTCGCGTGTGACCGAGCCGGGAATTCGCTTGCTTCATCAACTTTCCTCCGTCTTTACCTGCTTCAATTCAAAGCTCACCTCAGTTCACGGATCTTGATCGAGCGGAAAGACACCCGGTTCCCGTGGTCCTGCAGCAGGATGCGCCCCTTGGATGCCTCTCCGAAGAGGGGCCAATCGACATACTTGCTGTGACTGACCAGCGCGCGCCACAGCTGGGTGCCCCGTTCGTATTCCACGGTCTTGAATCCGTTCAGCCAGTGCTCCACGTGCGATCCCCGCACCACCACGCGCGCGCGATTCCACTCGCCCACGCCGTTGAAGCGGATATTCGCGGGCGGGATCAGGTCATACAGTCCGGCCAGCTTGCGGTTGCCGTTAGTGCCCAGCTTCGCGTCCGGGTGAACGGCCTCGTCCAGGATCTGGTACTCACAACCGATCGCGGAGCCCGCGCCCTTGTTGAGTCCGGTATCGACGAAATACTTGACCCCGCTGTTGGCGCCCTTGGTGATCAGGAACTCCAGACTCAACTCGAAGTTCTGGTATTCGTCCACGGTGACGATGTCGCCCCCTGCGGTGGGCTCCTTGCCGCCCGACTCCATCACCGAAAGTACGCCATCCTTGATCTCCCAGCCGCCTTCGGGAAAGCGATCGAGTTTCGCGCCGCGCCAGCCGCCCGTGGTCTTGCCGTCCCACAGCAACTTGAAGCCCAGGGTCTTCTCGCGTTCGATCAGGGTATTCGGAATGTGGTTTTGCTGGGGAACCTCAGCCCGATCGGGGGTTCGCTGCCGCTCCAGGTCCGCGGTCAGGATGCGGAGGTTGCGGAAACGCACGCTCTCGCCCGCCCGGGCGGCATCGTTGCCGATGCTGTGAACCTGAAGGGCGATGAACCCCTTCGCGGTCTGATTGTCCAGAACATTCCCGCACGGCACGCCGTTCACCCAGGTGCGGATCGAGTCACCGATGGCCTCGACGCGGAACCGGTTCCACTCGCCCATCCGAAAAGCCCGCCTGGATTCGTCCTGAGCTTCGAGGGTGTGCAGCCAGCCCCGCCGAGACTCATCGTAGATCCCGCCCGTCCAGGCCCGCTCGGACGGATCGATTTCCACCTGGTAGCCGTAGACCTTCCCCTCTTTGTAGCCCTGGTTCCTAAGCCCTCTGATCTGCACGCCGCTGTTGATGTTCGACTCGACCTTCGCTTCGTACTCCAGGATGAAGTCGCCGAACTCCTCGCTGGTGCCGAGGAAGCTGTTAGGGGAGTCCACCACCGTGGTTCCGACGATCGCGCCCGCCTCGACTGCGTACCTTGCGGTTCCGTTCATCTGCGTCCATCCGGTCAGGTCCTTGCCATTGAAGAGCGGCCTCCAGGCCCCTTGCGCGGAGGCGGTGGCCCCCGACGCGAAAAGCACGAACAGGGCCATGAAGCCCCGCCCCCGGTGAAGTTGTGAGTTCATTGGGTCACTCCCTGTTACATTCCGTGCGGTGCGATGGACTCGGTGGCGGCGATGGCCGCGCGCATTTCGGCCAGCATCTTCGGTAAGTCCACGAGAGGACGGTAGTCCTTCCGTCCCGAGACCAGAGTCTCAATGGGCAGATAGCCGCGATAGCCGGACTGACGAATGATGGTGATCATTCTCTTCATGTCGATGGGGGACGAATCGGCTCCGGTTCCGATCAACTCCTTGATCTGCCAGTTCACCGCGTAGGGGGCGACCAGGGCGATCTCCGCATAGGGATCGGCGGCGTTGTACTTCCCGGTGTCCACCAGGGGAGCGCACCATTCATGATCGACACGCCGGAGCAGGCTGAGGTGCTCCTCGCCGGTGTTGATGAAGTCGCCATGGTTCTGCACCGCCACGATTACGCCGAACTTCTTCCCATGCTCCGCGCACTCCCGCAGCGCATCGGCGACCCAGGTCTCGACCGACACCCGGCTCGCGTTACCCGACGCCTGTTGCCAGTTCTTGAAGGGCGCCTGCGAATCGGCGAAGGCGCGGACCACCGGCGCGCCGAGCCTGGCCGCGACCTCGATCCAGGTCTTGATCCGCTGCACCCCCTCGGCCCTCACGCCTTGATCAGCCGCGGTAAAATCATTGCGCACCCCGGTGCCGCTGATCCCCAGGCCCAGATCGAAGGCGTGGCGCTTGAGCCGGAAGATGTAGTGGTCGGTCGGAACGTTTGGATAGCCCGGGAAGAAATAGCCGGTGAGGTCTACCGCGTCGAAGTTGTGCTTGGCGCAAAAGTCGCAGACCTGAAACAGGTCCAGGCCCTTACCCGGATCCCTGGCGTTTGCGTTGAGAAGATCGAGGAATGAATAGGCGTTGAGCGACGCTTTCAAGTGCGATCCGCCGGCGCGTTTGATGGGTGTGAGTGCAGCGGCTGCGGTGGCGGGCGAGAGACCGGCGGCCACCATCGGGACCAGGGTGGCCTGTTTGAGAAAGTGTCTCCGGCCCCCGGGCGAAAACGCTGGCGAGAATGCTGAAGATCGGTTCATGGCCCCCGAAAGTCTGAGGCTCAGAACGTCACCCGAGCGCCCAACTGAATGTTGCGCGGCGGTTGAGTGGTAGTGATGACGCCGAATCCCGCTCCGCTCAGGTTGGTCGCCGGGTTGCCCCAGTTGACCCGGTCCAGGGCGTTGAAAAGGTCCGCCTGAACCTGCAGTCGAACATTTCCCTTGATCGCGAACCGCTTGCGCAGCGAGAGATCCAGTACGGAGTACGCGGGCCCGCGAAACTGGCCACGGGTGAGGTTGCCGCGGCGCCCCTCGGGAGAAGCGACGAAGGCCGCGGGGTTCAACCACTGGACGGCGCCGGTGGTCGGGTTGATCGGCTCGGACAGATACGGATCCTGGCCCGGCACGAGGTCCGCGCGGCGGTTGCCGATCGAGGTGTCGGCGGTGACGGTGAGGGGCGCGCCGGTCTGGTAACGCGCGATGCCCGAGATCTCCCAGCCACCGAAGACGGCGCCGAGGGCGCCCTTGTTGTTCTTCAGGATGGGCAGAACGTAAGACCATGTGGTCACGAAGATGTGGGTGCGATCGAAGTCGCCCGGGCCTTGGTTGTAGTCCTTGTTCAGGTAATCCTCAGGATTGTCGCCGTTGCCGCTGGCGTTATCGGTGGCCTTGCTGAGGGTGTAGTTCAGGGTGAACCTCAAGTCGCCCTTGCGCTTGGTCAGATACACCTGCATGGCGTTGTAGCTCGAGTTGGCATCGGAAAGCCGCTGGCGGATGGAGGAGTAGCCCTTGTACGGACGGAGGTAGTTGACCGGGAGCTTGGCTCCAGTCGCATTGGCCTCGAGTTCCGCGAAGGACGGCTGGTTGATGTCGGGCTGGCGCAAGAGTTGCTGTCCGGCCGCGCCGACGTAGGCCAACTCGCCGAACATGCCCCAGAATCCGAGTTCGCGCTGGGCCGACAGGCTCCAGTTCCAACTCCGTGGGATGACGAGATTCGGATCGATGGAGTCGACCTGCCCGAAGGGCGCCAGGGCGGCCGCGGTGCCGCCGCCGGGATTGGAGAGGTTGCCATTCTCGAAAGACGAGGAGTCGGCGAAGGGCGGGTTGTTGGGGAGCGAGAAGTAGAGGTTCCCCTCCGGCCGGTCGTAGGAGAGCCCGATGCCGCCGCGGACCGCGGTCTTGCCCGAGCCGTCCGGCGTCCAGGCGAAGCTGAACCGCGGCATGAGGAGATGCTGCGGGCTATAGAGGCCTGGGTTGACGGCGATGGGAAGAGACTGCACGAAGGGGGAGTTGGCGTTGGGGACGTTGGCCACCTGATCTGCCGGAACCTCGCCGGCCCGGACCAGTCCGTTGAAGCGGTTGCCGCTGTTCGGAACCACGGTTCCGTTCGTGTTGAGCTTCACCGCCTTGGACGGATCGTACTGCGCCGGGTCGAAGCCCGTGAGGTTGTTACCCAAAGTGTAGGTCGGGACGTGGTAGCCGTAGCGGAGACCAACCTCGATGCTCAGGTTGCTTCTGACCTTCCAGTCGTCGGTGGCGAAGGCCTCGAACTGCTTGAAGCGGAAATAGCCCAGCGGATCGAGCTGGGCTTCACTGTAGGAACGGAAGTTTCCAAGCAGCGCGTCGGCAAAGGAGTTGCCGGTGGTATTGGGGTTCCCCGTGGGGTTGAAGTTAACCGTGCCCGCGTAGTTGGAGCGGCCGTTCTGTTTCTTGGTGTTGTAGACGTAGAGGATGCCGGTTTTGACGGTGTGGGCGTCCCTGAGCCAGGTCAGGGTGTCGGTGAGGGCGAAGTCCTGGGTGGGCGAAACGAGGGCGGAACTCGCGCTGAGCCAGCCGGCAAAGTTCTGCAGGGTGGCATTGGGAACGGAGTTCTCGTAGGTTCCGCCCGCCGGATACAGTTGCGGGAACTGGAAGCCGTAGGTGGAGCGGGCCCAGGTGTCGCCCACGGGGTCGATCTTCTGGCCGTTGCCCGAGTAGTTGAACTTGATCTCATTCAGCAGGTTGGGCTTGATGGTCCAGATGTCGGCGGCCTGCACGTTCCGGCCGGGGCGGTTGCGGTCGGTGGGCACGGTGGGGAGGTTGCCGCCGATGAACGTTCCGTAGGGGTCGGTGAGGACGTAGTGGTCGAAGAGCAGCCGGGTGGTCAGCCGATGGGACTTGTTGATGTTGTAGTCGATGCGCACCATCTCCTGGCGCCACCTGAAGGGATTGGCCTGCTGGAAGAGAGCGTTGTTGGCCTTGGCCACGTCCTCGTAGGACAGGGCGGTGCCCGCCATCTTCTCGTAGAGCTTGGCGATGGCCCGCCCGTCGGTGGTGATACGGTTGGCCGGGATGATGTTGCCCGGGAAGGGCAGCCCCGTGAGCGGGTCTTTGATCTGGGTGGTCAGCGCGGAGAAGTTGCCGGACCGCATTCTGGAGTCGGGCAGGGTCTGGAGCGAAGGGTTGGAGAAGCGGTCGATCTGCTTCCACTCGGTGCCCGCGAAGAAGAAGAGCTTGTCCTTGATGATGGGTCCGCCGAGGGCGCCGCCGAAGTTGTTGTAGGTGAGGGCGGATTTCGCCACCTTCTTCTGGATGTTGAAGTAGTTGTTGGCATCGAGCCCTTCGTTCCGGAGGTACTCGAAGACCGATCCATGGAATGTGTTGGAGCCGCCCCGGGTGACCACGTTGACGGCGGCGCCGGAGTTGCGGCCGTACTCGGCCGAGAAGTTGGACGTCTTGATCGAGACTTCCTCGATGAAGTCGACACCCACGTTGCTGATCTGGCTGTTGTTGCTGCCCGAGTCCATGTTGAAGCCGCCATCCACGGTCAGGAGGGTCGAGTTGTTGCGGCTGCCGTTGATGGAAGTGTTGATGCCCAGGCCGGTCATGATGCTGAGAGCGTCGGGGTTGAGTTCGGGTGTGCCCGGAATGAGGGTGGTGAGCTGGACGTAGTTGCGGCCGTTCAACGCCAGGTTCTGCACCTGCGTGCTGTCGACGGTGCGCGCGATCTCGCCCGACGTGGTGTTCACGGTTTCGCCTTGCACCGTGACCTCTACCGTCTCGGTGAGGACGCCCAACTCGAGGGCGAAGTCGGCGGTGATGCGTCCGTCGGCCACCAGGGTGTAGCCCGACCGCGACGTCTTCCGGAAGCCTGACAGCTCAGCCGTGACGTTGTACGAGCCTAGAGGCAGCGCCACCATGACGTAGTTACCCTTCGCGTCCGTGACCGCCGCACGCGTGTAGCTGGTGCGGGACTCGGTGGCGACCACGTTGGCGCCCGGGACGACCGCCCCCGTGGTGTCCTTGACGTTTCCGGCGATCCGGCCCGTGGTGGACTGGGCAAAGACGGTCACGGCCGCGCAAGCGAGCAGGGCAGCGGTGCAAGCGAGTGTTCTGAGAGGTCGGTTCATTTGGGAATGTCCTTGGATATCGGTTGTCGGTCTTCCTGAATTCACGAGGTGTGCCCTCGCAGGATTGAAGATGACGATGGGCGGCAACGTAGTCCCCAAGAACCCGAATGTCAAGACTCTGGAATGACCTATTTGCATCATGCAGGTTCGGAAGCCGTTGACAAGTGCGAGTTCCGTGGATAGCGTCCGGTGTCAGATCGCGCGTCGAATAGAGATAGGTCTGACCTAGATGAACCCGGGCGAGGGACGCTGGGCCTCGCGCCGCCCATCTCGGATACGAACTCACCCCAATCCTGGAAACCGCTTGAAATATGGCGAACTCAAACGGGTTTCTCAGCAGGATGGAGCCTGACGAAGCGACCCCCTCCGACCACTACTAACCCGCGGCCTGCAGGCCTGGTAGTGGCGTCAGGGGGTTGCTTCGTCGCTCTGCATTTCGACGGGCTCCTCGCAATGACGACCCCGGTGCTCCTCGCTGCACCGCCTTGGTCCGGGCCGGGCACGCAATGACGACCCAACTGCTTCTCGCTGCACGGCCTTGGCCCCGGGGGGCCTCGCGATGACGGTTATGAAAGGAGCAGCTCGATGTCCTCTCGCTTGAGGGAGGCGATCGAGCCCTTGTCCTCGCCGAGCAGCGTCTCGACCAGTTCGCGCTTCTTCTCCTGCAGCTCGAGGACCTTCTCCTCCACCGTGTCCCTCGCCACCATGCGGTAGGCGAAAACCGGCTTGGTCTGACCGATGCGGTGCGCGCGCGCGATGGCCTGCATCTCGACCGCGGGGTTCCACCACGGGTCGAGGATGAAGACGTAATCGGCCGCGGTGAGGTTCAGGCCCAGGCCGCCGGCTTTGAGGCTGATGAGGAAGAGAGAGGTTTTGGGGTCGGATTCGAACTGCTCGACCACGGTCTTTCGATCGCGCGTGCCTCCGTCGAGGTAGGCGTGATTGAGCCCGAGCTCCTCGACTCGGGGACGAAGCAGGGCGAGGTAGGACGTGAACTGAGAGAAGACGAGAGCCTTGTGTCCCTCGGCGGCCACTTCCTGGAGGCGCGGCAGCAGGGCCTCGATCTTCGCGTCCTTGAAGTCCTTCCGATTCGCATCGATGAGCCCGGGGCTGCAGGCCACCTGGCGAAGGCGCAGAAGCGCCTCCAGGACCTGGATGCGGCTCTTCGAGAGCCCCTGAGTCTCGAGCAGCGCGGTGATCCGGAAGCGGTAGTGCTCCTTCATCTCCTCGTAGAGCTTGCGCTGTTCGACTCCGAGTTCGCAGTAGAGCGTCTCCTCGAACTTGGGCGGCAGATCGGGGAGCACGTCTTCCTTGCGGCGGCGCAGGACGTAGGGCCTCAGGCCGCGCGCGAGGATCTCGCGCTCGGGACCGGTGGCCTTGTCGCTCGCGAGCTCGGCCAGAGCGACGGAGCCCGCGGCGAGACTCGGGTTCAGGAACGAGAAGATGGAGATGAGCTCGGACATACGGTTCTCGACCGGCGTGCCGGAGAGAGCGAGGCGATGTTTCGAGCGGATCAGCCGCGCCGCGCGGGCCGATTCGGTGGTGGCGTTCTTGATGGCCTGCGCCTCGTCGAGGATGGCGTAGTCGAACGTCGTCCCCTGCCAGCGCATGACGTCGGAACGCAGGGTGCCGTAGGTCGAGAGGACCACATCCCACTCGTCGAAAGAACCGTGCGACCGCAGGGCGCTCGTGTGGTCCTTGACCTTCAGTTGCGGAGTGAAGCGCGCGGCCTCCTGCTTCCAGTTGAAGACGAGGGAGCGCGGAACCACGACCAGCGACGGGGCGATCTTCTCGCCGGCAAGGCGTTGCAGGCGGCGGTCTTCGAGCAGGGCCAGGACCTGGATGGTCTTGCCGAGGCCCATGTCGTCGGCGAGGCATCCCCCGAAGCCGAAGTCCTGGAGGAAGTGCATCCAGCCGAGGCCTTCGCGCTGATAGGGGCGCAGCGTCCCGTGGAAAGTTTCGGGCTCGACCCGCGCTTCGATGCGCTCGAAATTCTTGAGAGCCTCGCGCGCGGTCCGGAACGCGAGGTCGAGTTCGACATCGGTCTCGCCGGCCAGGATGGCCTCGAGCAGGGCCACCTGGCTCTTGGCAAAGCGAATGCCGTCCTCCTCCTCCTCGCCCAGACGGACCAGGCGGCCGTATCGCGCGACCAGCCGTTCGGGAATCAGGCCCTGCGAACCATCAGCGAGGGTCAGGACGGTCTCGCCACGGCGAAGAGCCTTGAGGAGGGCCGGCCAGGGCACCACCTCATGGCCGAAGTCGAGGCCACCCTTGAGGTCGAACCAGTCGACGCCGGACGACACCCGGAACCGAAGGCCCTGATCACGCTTGAGTTCGCGCTCGCGCAGTAGAACCCGGAAGCCCGCATCACCGAGCTTGGGCAGGAGCGCCGCCACATCCCGGCTTTCGATGAAGAAGCCCTTGCCGTCCCGGGACACGGAGACTCCCAGATCGAGAAGTTTGCCGCGGAGTTCCTGTTCCAGGGCCGGATGGCGAACAATGATTCGCTTGCCGGTGTGATCGAGCACCCCCTTGCGCTGGGAAGCCGACTCGATCAGCTCGCCGCCGTACTCATAAAGGAGCTCGAGGGGGACATCCATCTCGTCCCCCACCTTGGGCAGACGCTTCAGGCGGACGAGCGGAGCGGGCGTTCCCACCACGCGCTCGATGCCCAGGTCCTCGGGAAGATCGATCTCCATCCCGTTTGGAAGTTCGGCGATCTCCCGCAGCAACCGGTCCTGATGGCGGCGCGGCGCCTCGATGGCTCCTCGTCTCACCAGATCGTCCACCCAGGCGAAGTGCGCGGGGGGCTCGAGTCTCGCCACCGTGTTCCGGAACACGACGATGCCGCCCCGGGTGACGAGGCCGATCTCGGTCATGGCCACGCGCTCGTCGCCTCGAACCAGCTCGCCCGAGAGGGCGAAGGATGCAACCGACGCCCCGACCTGAAGCCGCAGGGCGTAGGGCGAGCCATCGTCCATGCCGAGGAACGAGGCGGCCTCTTCCTTCTCGGGCGGATGGCGAAGGATCAGGCGTCCGGTCTCGGCCATGAGCGAGAGCGCGAGCCACTGAATTTCCGGGGCCACCCGATAACGGGCCGCGACCCGGTGCACGTCGTGAAGGCGGAAGCTGGAGGCGAGGTCGGCGTCCCGGTCGGCGCCGGAGAGCATGACCAGGATCCGGCGATCGGCGGGATTCTGGAGGTCTGAGGCGAGGCCGCGCCAAGGGCGCGCGAACTTGATTCTTCCCCACTCCCGGTCCCGCTTCATCTCCCGATGGGCGATGATGAGCACCAGAGCGCCGTCGCTCGAGGCGGACGCCGCCGCGTCGATGGCGTAGAGAATTTCCGTGAGCGGGGCGTCTTCCGCGGTCGCGTCGGAGTCGCGGCTCACCAGCGGTTGAGCCTGGGACTTCAGGGTGGCGAGACGGAAGCGCCAGTCCACTGAAGGCAGCCGGCCGGACGCATCGTCTTCATCGATTTCGTCGAAGGAATCCGAAGCGGCCTGTTTCTTCGCGGACTGGAGACCTTCGATGACCACGTGAGTCCGGTGCGGTCGAGCGTCGGCCGCACCCTTCGAGCCCTCCACCGCCCTCGGACCGGCGGGCTCTCCTTGGCCGAAACCGTGGCCGCGCGCGGCCAGCATCGAGGCGAGCACGTGGGCGCAGGCACCCGACTTGCCGTCGGGGCAGGTGCACGAAATCTGAAAGCGATCCGCCCTCTTCTTGATCACCACCCGCTCGGTGGTGACGTCCTTGACCGAGGTGGTGAGGAACGCATCGTCGATGGCGAGGACCTCGACGCGGCCGGAGGCGAAAAGACGCTGGGCTTCGTCGCGAACCTCGGGGGTGAAGACTTCGGAAAACGCCTTGATCACCGGGCCTTCCGGATCGTCACGCGGGCTTTGAGCATCCGCCCAGTTTAGCGACCTGCCCCGGTTCGCCGCCAACGGGCAGCCGGAAAATCGGATGTCGCTCTTAAAGTAGGGTGGCGATGCATCCCCTGGAACTCACGTCCGAGTCTCTTCAAACCGCCCTCGACCTCGCCACCCGATTCGTGTGCGAGGAAATCGATTCTCTAGACTCGCAGCCCTCCGCCGACGTCGAGGGCGCCGAAGAGCTGGCGCGGACCTTCATGGAGGCGATTCCCACGTCTCCGCGGTCGCTCGAAACGATTCTCGAGCGCCTGCGGCCGGCCATCCGGAAGTCCTTCAACACCGCGGGCCCCGGCTACCTCGCCTTCATCCCGGGGGGCGGCATTATGAGCGCCGCCATCGCCGACTTCATCGCCGCTTCGGCCAACCGTTACGTGGGGGTGAGGCCGCCCGCCCCCGCTCTCGCGCAGATCGAGGAAACCGCGATCGCCTGGCTGGCCTCCATCATGGGGTACCCGGACACCGCGGGCGGGATACTCACCTCGGGAGGGTCGCTCTCGACCCTTTCCGCGATCGTGGCCGCGCGCGAAGCGAAGCTCCGGGACGACTTCTCCAAAGGCGCCATCTACATGTCCGAGGAAACGCACTACTGCGTGGCCAAGGCCGCGCGGATCGCGGGGTTCCGGGACGGGCAGGTGCGAAAGGTGGCGGTTGACGAGAGGCGGCGGATCGACCCCAAAGCACTCGCCCACGCCATCGAGAGGGACCTTGGGAAGGGCCTCAAGCCCTTCATGATCATCGCGAACGTGGGCACCACCAACACCGGGGCGATCGACGAGATCAAGCACCTCGTTTCCATCGGACGGAGCCACGCGATGTGGGTGCATGCGGACGCGGCCTATGGCGGTTTCTTCCGCCTGGCGAGTTCAGGGCCCGACCTGATGCCGCAGATCGAGGAATGCGACTCGATCACCCTCGACCCGCACAAGGGGATGTTCCTGCCCTACGGCACCGGTTGCCTGCTCGTCCGCAATCCGGAAACCCTCAAGCGGGCGCATTCGATGGACGCGGAGTATCTCCACGATGTGCGCGCCCAGGAACAGCCGAACTTCTCCGACCTTTCTCCGGAGCTCTCGCGAGACTTTCGCGGTCTGCGCATCTGGCTGCCCCTCGTCCTTCACGGCCTCGACGCCTTCAAGGACGCGATCGAAGAGAAGCTGATGCTCACGCGCTGGGCCTACGACCGGCTCCGGAACGATTCAAGATTCGAGGTGCTCGACGAACCGCAGCTCTCGGTCATCGCGTTCCGCCTGAAGGGCGAGGGGCCCGCCTCGGACAGGCTCAACGAGGAACTCCAGCGACGGGTGAACGCCCGCGGCCGGGTGTTCCTGTCGAGCACGAGACTCGACGGCCGGTATGTCATCCGTCTCTGCGTCCTGAGCTTCAGGACTCACATGGACCGGGTCTCGGACGCGGTTGAAGCCATCGGGGCCGAGGCGGACGAGGTCCTGGCGACCGGGCCCGCGTGATCGCACCTCCGAACCGGGGCGAGGGCGCCGTCCTCTCGCTCGGGGGAGCCGCCTCCATGGTGCTCGCCGCGTGCGCGCTGAGCCTCGCCTTTTCGCGAGTGTGGGTTGCGGACGACGCCTACATCACGTTCCGCCACGTCAATCAGTTTCTGGCCGGAAACGGCCTGACCTACAACACCATCGAGCGCGTGGAAGGCTTCACGCATCCCCTCTGGGCCGTGCTGCTCTGCGTCTTCGGCGGGCTGGGCGCGCCCCTCTCCGGCGTGGCCGTGACCCTGGACCTGCTGTGCGCCAGCGCCCTTCTCATCGGCGTCGTCCTCAGCGAGCGCGATCGTGGCCCTCTTTCCATGGCTCTGCTGGTGAGCTGCTCCGGTTTCATCGACTTCGCCACTTCCGGTCTCGAAACACCGATGACCATGCTCCTGGTTTACGCGGCCTACCGGACGACCAGTGTCCTCGGCACTCCGATCCGCCCCGGCCTGGCTATGGGCCTTGCCTACCTCTGCCATCCCGACGTGGCGGTCCTGGCCCTCGGCCCCTTGTTGTTGATCCTCGCCGAAGCGAGAGAGGCAGGCTCACGAGAGAGCCGCGTCGCCATCGCGCGTTTTCTCGCGAGCCTCGCTTCCGCCCCGATCCTGTGGCACGCCCTTCGGCTCTGGTACTACGGGGACCTCCTGCCCAACACGTACTACGCGAAGAATGGCGGAAGCTACTGGAGCCAGGGCGCCGCCTACATCCTCGACTTCGCCACCTGGGCGCCACTCTCGGCCGCTGGTTTCGTGCTCGTCCTGTCCCTCGCCCTCAAGGACTCTCGCCACGGACGCCACCTCGAGCGCTGGCGACGCGGGGCCGGAGTCATCGCCATCGCACTCCATGCCTCGGCGATCGCGCGGGTCGGGGGCGACTTCATGGGATTCCGCCTTCTCCTGCCTGATCTGGCCGTGGTCGCGGCCCTGAGCGCAGGCGCTCTCGAAGCC
>JANMVV010000064.1:0-6381 GCA_031392925.1 Vicinamibacteria bacterium | reverse complement strand
GGACCGCGACCAGGTCGGCGAGGAGACCGTCGCGCAACGCGCCGAGTCGGTCATCGAGCCCGAGGATGCGCGCGTTGACGCTGGTGGCCGAACGCAACGCGGACGGCGCGCTCATTCCCGCTCCCACCAGCAGCTCGATCTCCCATGCGTTGGTCCCGTGGGAATAGACGCCCGCATCCCCGCCCACGCAGATCGCCACCCCCGCTGCCAGTGCGGCGGTGAGGCCGGCGCGCTTCTGCAACATCCGCGCGGTCGGCGGAGAGCCCTCTTTCCAGCCGGCGTAGCGCGCCGTGGCCTCTACGGCCGCGAGGGTTGGGCAGTAGCCGATCTTCCGCTCGGCCATCAAACGCCACAGCGCGGGTGTGCCCGCGTCTCCGTGCTCGATGGTGGCGACACCGGCCGCGATCGCGCGCCGCATGCCTTCCTCAGTGGACGCGTGCGCGGCCACCTTTCGTCCGCTCGAGGCCGCTACGTCCACGAGGGTGCGCAACTCGGCCTCGGAGAAGGTCGCCTCCGCCGTGCCGTTTTGACCCCAGCGGTAGTCGGCGTAGACCTTGACCCAGTCGGCGCCGTGCCCGATCTGGTCGCGCGCCGCGCGGGTGAGTCCGAGAGCACCGTCGGCTTCCTCGGCGCCCTGCGGCACGCGGAACTCGGGCGCGTACCCTTTCGGTCCGTAGCTTCCCGTGGCCACGATGGCGCGCGATGAGATCAGGAGCCGCGGCCCCGGGATGATGCCCTCGTCGATCGCCTGCTTGAGGCCCGCGTCCGCGTAGCCGGCGCCTTCCGTGCCAAGGTCGCGCGCCGTGGTGAAGCCCGCCTGCAGCGTGGCCTGCGCGTGATTCACCGCGCGGGCGGTGCGAAGGCTCAGCGGCTCCTTGAGCACCTGGTCGTTCCAGGCGGCCTCGTTGTAAGGGTGCAGGAAGAGGTGCGTGTGTCCTTCGATGAACCCTGGGAGGAGAGTCATGCCGGGCAGGGCGATCGTCGGCGTGCCCGAGGGCACGCTGACCTGCGCGCGCGGACCGACCGCGGCGATTCGATCCCCACGAACCAGCACCACCCACCCGTCGCGAGCCGTGTCCTCGCTCCCCGTGAACACGCGGTCGGGCGCCAGCAGAACGACGTTCGAGGCCGGAGCGCCCGGCTGCGCGGAGGCCACCGCGCCGGCGGTCGCGAGCAGGACGGTAGAGATCAGTCGGGACGTTTTCATGGTTCGCCTTTTCCGCGGTGAAGATACCTTGAACCGCCGTGATCGTTGCCGAACTCCATCGCGCGGGGCCGACGGTTCGGATTCGGGCTCGGGTTGGAACCCGGTTCGCCTGAGGATCACGGTTTCGGCGCAGCGGCGGGGGAAGGCTGTGACCTCAGATCCACGAACATCTTCGCGAAACGAGTCAGGTCGACGTCCATCTGCAGGCTCCGGTTATTTCTTGTCCACGCCTTTCACGCGACTCTGCCTGACCGGCTTTTCTGCCTCGCGCACGGCACTACCGACGTTGCCCAACACTTCGGCGCAATTGGCATCCTTTCCGGTGCCGGTCTCGATCAGCGGGAGCAAGGCCGCCAACGGATTCAGTAGGCCAAGCAGGACCGCGGCGCCCACACGTTTCATCAAGCCCTTCTTCTGCACCGAAACGCCTGGGTTGGAGAATGGGCCGTGCACTCGGAGCGGGCCGCGCAACACCAGGATGCTTTTGTCCTTCGGGTGCGGCTTCAAGCGGAGATCCAGGGTTTCGTCCTTGAGGTCGATGTCGCCAGACCCGTCGATGCGCGTGTCGTCCGTGTCGAACACGAACGAAGCTGCGGTGCCGATCCCGTCCTTGACGTCGAACAGCGCGCCACCGCAACGGATGCGGGTATTGCGGTCACCCTTGACCAGGAGCTTGACGATCTCGCCCCCGTCGAGGCCCACGTACTCGATCAACAGTTCGGAAAGAGCGCCGCCTGCGGTGGCGAAGCCCGCCTCGCCGTCGGCGTTGGCCAGCATGCGGGCCACGCTGTTGCCGGGTCCCGATAGCTTGACCATGGCGCCGAGCAAGCCCTCGCTTCCCTTCATGGCACCGACGGTCGGAAAAAGCTTCTCGAGCTTGATGGCGCGGAGCGAGATCCTGGCCTGGCTCGTGATCGGGTCCTGCTGAGCGTTCATGCGGATGATCGACACGATGTTGCCGCCGGCAAAACCGAAGTCGAGCGGATCGAGAGTCAGCACCCGATCGACCAGCTTGAGCCTGGCGTTCATATCCTCGAGCGCCAGCCCCTTCGGGCGGCGGATCTGTTTGGCATGCAGGGTCACGTCGGCGTCCATGACGTTGAAACGCTCCACCCTGAACGGTTCGTCCGGCAACACCTTGCCCGCGCGATCGGTCGAAGATACGGGCGGCAGTGCCGGCTTCAGACCGATCATGGGGCCCAGGTCTTTCAAATCCAGCACCGCGCTTTGAAACTTGGCGTCGAAGTGCGGGCGGCGTTTCTCGGCGCCTTTCGTATAGATCGCTGAGCCGGAAAGATCGCTGTCGCCGATGCGGCCCTTGAACGGCTCGTACGTGTAGCGATTGCCGTCGTGGCGCATGCGGCCCTCGAGAGCGTAGGGCGGCGAACGCGGCAACGACACCGGGATCACGGGATAGAGCTTGGACCAGTCAGGCCCGGAAAGCTTCAGTTGCGCATCAATGCCATCGAGCCGCAGAACGTCCGCGAACGTGCCAGAGACCTCGACCTGGGTCTCACCGAACTTCCCTTTCCCGCGCAGCGGATAGGGCACGCCCGCGTCCTGCAGGATCAGGAGGTCGCCGATCCTCGCGACACCGTCGAATGGCACCTTCAGGTAGGTCCCGGAGAACTCGATGCGTGTAGGCAAGGCGGCGTCTGGCCCGCCAGCCTGCACATCCGTGGCCACCCGGACGCGCGCATCGAGTTCCTTCATCGCATCACGGACCCGGATGTCGCCGCGGTCGATGGCGAGGCTGGTGATCTGGGGCTCTTTCGCGTTCGGGTCGTCGGACTTGCCGAACACCCAGTTGCGCTGGCCGTCGCCGATGCGCTCCAGCAACACATCCGGCGAGAGGACCCTCACCTTGTCGACCACCAGCTCGCCCTTGAGCAATCGCCAGATTCGGGGTCGAAACTCGAGCCGTTCGATCGCGGCCATTTGCCGCTCCTGCGACCATGGCGCATTCTCGAAACGGACCTGGCGCAGGCCCAGGGTGAAGGGAAAGACGGACCCGTCGATGTTGCCGGCGATGGTGAATTGCCGCCCGGTCTTTTTCGTGACGTAGCGCTCGATCGGGCCGCGCAGCCAGTTCCAATCGAACACCAGGGTGAAGACGACCAGCGCCCCGGCCAGCAACGCCAGCGCGCCCAAGGCAATTCTCTTTTTCGACCAATTCCTGTGCATGCTTCTAACCGACCAATCATGTCGAACATCGCACATGCGGTCCCCGCCGTTCCGTGCGTTGGCGCTCAGAGCCGTGGACGGGTCCGCCACCGCTCTCGCCCCCGACGTCAGCGCGGTCCGAACGATTGAAATTAAAACTCCGATGCGTGATTCTTCACTGAGCCTGTCGGCTTCGACCGCGCTGAGGCCGTCGGTGTCTCAGAGATGGCCTCGTTCCATCTCCCCCTCTGATCCCTCCCTCATTCCGCCCGATGCGGCATTACCGTAAGGACAGGGGTCGGGATCGGGCTCCGGAAAGGAACAAGCGGCGCAGGCAGGACTAGGATGGGCCGCGGCCAGGCGTCCCGCCACGGTCGTCGCGCAGACCCCGCGGCCACGAGGGTTGAATGGAGTTGAGCATGCGAGTCCCGCTTCTTCTCGACGATTTTCTCCGCCGACCCGCGCGTCTCTACCCCGACAAGACGGCCATCGTCGACGGGAACTTGAGACTCACCTACCGCGAGTACGAGGCGCGGGTGAACCGCCTCGCCAACGCTCTGATCAAGTTGAAAGTGAAGAAGGGTGACCGGGTCTGCATGCTCAGTCCCAACTCCCATTTCTTTCTCGAGAGCTTCTACGCCACCTGCCGGATCGGCGCGGTTCTGGTTCCTCTCAACTACCGGCTGGCGCCCGAAGAGCATGTCTACATCCTCAATCACTCGGGGGTCACGGTGGCGCTGGTTGACCACGAATACACGGGCGTCATCGACGCCATCCGCTCGAAGCTGCAGGCGATTCGCCACTGGGTGGTCGCGAGTCCCGAGAGAACGCGGCAGGCGGGCTGGACCGATTGGGAAGGCCTGATCGAAGGGGCATCGCCGGAGCCGCCCCGGAAAGTGGAGCGTGACGAGGACGACGTGGTTTCGATCAACTACACGTCGGGGACCACGGCACGGCCCAAGGGCGTGATGCTCACGCACCGCAATTGCTACCTGAACGCCTACAACCTCATCGCGCATCTACGGATGTCCCACGACGACGTCGAGCTTTGGACACTGCCGATGTTTCACTGCAACGGCTGGGGGGGCGTTTACGCTCTGACCGGGCTGGGCGGGACGCATGTGGTGCTGCGCACCATCGACGCTCGTCGGATTTTCTCCCTGATTCAGGACGAGGGCGTGACCTTCGCCTGCATGGCGCCCACCGTCCTTCGCGCCATCCTCGACTACCCCGACAAAACCGCCCATCGGATTCGAACGAGGCCTCGCTTCGTTCTCGCCGGCGCTCCCCCGCCGGCCGCCTTCATCGAACGCCTCGAGAAGGATCTTGGCTGGGATTTCCTGGAGATCTACGGTCTGACCGAAACGTCGCCCCTGCTGACTTCATCGCAGACCGACTTCAGCACGAAAAAGGAAGACTATCCGCGTCGCGCCCGGGCGGGAGTGGAAGGGTTGGGTGTCGAGATCGCGGTGCTCGATGAGCGCGGGAGGCACGTACCGAAGGACGGCAAGTCCATCGGCGAGGTCTGCGCGCGTTCGAACGTGGTGTTCAAGGGTTACTGGAAACAGCCCGCCGAAACCCGTAAGGCCATGCGCCGCGGCTTTTTCCGGACCGGGGACCTCGCGGTCTGGGACGAGAGGTCCAACATCCATATCGTCGATCGGCAGAAAGACGTCATCATTTCCGGCGGCGAGAACATCTCTTCCCCCGAGATCGAAGACGTCCTCTATCGACACAAGGCGGTGCTCGAATGCGCGGTGATCGGCGTGCCTCACGAAAAGTGGGGCGAGACACCGAAAGCCATGGTGGTGCCGCGGCCGGGAGCTTCCGTGACCAAAGTCGAACTTCTCGAGCTCTGCCGGGCCCATCTCGCTCACTTCAAGTGCCCGACCTCCCTCGACTTCGTCAAGGCGCTGCCCCGCACGGTCACGGGAAAGCTCCAGAAGTACCGGTTGCGCGCGAAGTACTGGAAGGACCAGAAGGACAAAGTAGCCGGCTGAGTGGACATCCGTCAACCCGCGCTCGCTCGATTCGGTTCGGCGTCAACTAAATCGCTTCACCCCCGTCTTCTTCGCAGCCTTGCGCAGGTCTTCGTCGAGAGTGGCGAGGGGGAGGCCACGTCCGACCGCCAATTCCGTTGAAGGGTCCCCGACCGTGCCTGGGTGAACGTCGCGGCGTCCACGTCAATGCGCACGCCTTCGAGGAGCTCAAGGAACTCCCCGCTTCGCGGCCTCCGTCACGAGACCCAGAGCAGGCTCGCGGTGAGCAACGAGCCTGCGGCAGCGCTCGGTGGCCGCTATTGGTATCAACTCCGACCGCAGGACGCAGCCGGTGAAGCGATGGATGTCGCTTTCCAGGATCGACTCGTCGCCGAGCTCGGTGAGCTAACCGGCGTCGCGCTGCCCGGTGGCCGGCGCAGCAGCGGCGAAACAGCGGGACGAGATCACAATGGGTAGCGCCTACCGTCCGGAAGTCTGAAAGACTTCCGCCGAGGTGTTGACCGCACTCATAGGCGCGCTCCAGAACAAATCCCGCGTGGTACGGCCCAACGCGGCGATCGCCCGGCACATCATCGGCAAGCCCGAGGCCACGGTCTAGGTCAAGGCTGTTGATGGGCGCACCCCACCTGTTTCACCTACAATCCCGCTCACGAACTGGAATTTCAGTTCGAGGACGGCTCGTCGAGAACTTCAACCACAACGTCCTGGTCGTCGATGGGCACAGGCGGCTGGGTGGGCTCGGCCAGGGCGAGCGAAGGCAGCGGCCGTCTGTCGCGAAGCGCCTTCAGGTCCTCCGCGAGGGCGTGGGCGCTGCCGTAGCGGTATGCCTCATTCTTGGCGAGGCAGGCCGCGAGGATTTCGTCGAGCTGGGGCGGCAGATCCTTGTTGAACTTCAAGACACTGCCAACCTCCACGTGCACAATCTGGTACGCGAGGTTCGCGACGGTGTCGCCAACGAAGGGCCGTTCCCCGGTGCACAGCCAGTAGAGGATCCCGCCCAGGGAGAAGATG
>JANMVV010000053.1:0-17991 GCA_031392925.1 Vicinamibacteria bacterium | reverse complement strand
TCGTCGGCAACCCCCGCTTCAGGGGGCGTTTGCCCGAGTCCGCTCATTCGTATCGTTTGACGCCGCCTCGGGCCGCAGGTTAGCAAGGCCATGGAAAGTCAAGGAATGCCAGCGACTTGCGAGTGCCCGAGGCGGCGTCATGGCGAGGCCCCATCCGGGTCTATGACGGGCGCGCGAAGCCCGGCCTGTACATTGTTCCAAAGTCGTTTTCGGATGTGAGCGCCAAAGCCAGGCAAAACGCCGTATAGCGCCCCCCAAGGATCTGCGCCACGTCCGGATGTTGATTGGGAATCACGTCCAGCAGGAAGTTAGCGCCGCTAATCCACGAGCGCCAGTACAGGCTCCGACAGGGTTCTCCATCCAACGACATAAACAGGAAACGGAGAATGAAATGGCGAAAGTCTTGAGACGTATCGGAATTGATTGGGGGAGTGGAGCCCACCAAGTGTGCCGGATAGACGGTGAGGAAGAACCGAAGCAACGAGTTTTCCCGCATACGAGCGAGGGCTTGAATGCGCTGGTTGCGTTCGTGGTTGAGGGAGAGATAACCCCTGAGCAGATGCTCATCGCCATCGAGGTGAATCACGGTGCGGTGGTTGAAGCACTACTGGCCAAGGGGTTGCCCGTTCACTCGATCAATCCGAAATTGCTGGATCGATTGCGTGATCGGTTTTCTCCGGCTGGAGCCAAGGACGATCGGCGTGACGCCTTCGTCCTAGCCTCATGTGTGGAGTCCGATGCTCATGCGTTCCGAAGGATCGAGCCAGGCAACGAAGAGAACCTTCGTTTGCAGGCGGCGACTCGACTTCGGGGAGATCTGAAGTCCGCATTTGGAGCGGACGCCAATCGACTTTGGAACGAGCTGCGGGAATATCGACCTGGGCTCTTGACTCTATGTCCGGGGGCAGACGAGCCGTGGTTGTGGGCGTTGATCGAAAAGGCTCCGTCCCCGTCCCAAGGAGCGAAGCTGACGCGCCCCAGTATCGGCGCGGTCTTGAAGAAGCACCGCATCCGCCGTCTCACCATCGAAGACGTGCAAACGGTCTTGCGCGGCGACGTTCTGTCTCTACGATCGGTCTACATCGAATCGCACGTGGCGCGGGTTTTAGTCTTAACCGCCAGGCTGAAGCTGGCGCAGGCCCAGATCGACAAAATCGAGAAGGAGATTAAGACCGAATTGGCGGAGAGAGTGGAGTCCGAGGAAAAAACCAAGCGCCGTGACCTGACGATCCTTCTTTCCTTGCCGGGATTTGGACCTTTGACGACGGCCACGGCGCTCGGAGAAAGCGGAGATGCTTTCGAACGTCGAGATTACAACGCCTTGCGAAGCCTCTGTGGCGCCGCCCCGATCACTAAGCAAAGCGGCGGCTCGAGATACGTGGCCATGCGCCAGTTCTGTCAGCCGCGTTTACGGGTTGCATTGCACATTTCGGCCCTGCAGGCGATCCGCATCGATCCCAAGTTTCATGATCTGTATGTCCGCGCTCGGGCGCGTGGACATACCGTTGGTCGCGCCCTCAGAAACATCGCCGACCGCCTGCTGTGCCTGGCCGTGCAGCTGCTCCGCAAGAACGAGCTCTATGACATCACGCTCCGCCAGCTTGCTCCTGAGGCCGCCGCCGCTTCTTGAACCCTGGAATAGTCGGTCGCAAGGAAGGCTCGGCCTGTGGGACACCGGGTCCGTTACCGGTTTTCCATAGGCCGAGGAGCCTTCCATGCGAGCTACAAACAGGGCGTTGACGTAGAGCGGCTGCAGAGAGCAATGCCGGTTTGGGATGCCTCAAACTTTCTCTTGACTCGTTGCAGGAAGTCCTTGGGCCACGCAGAACGTAGCGCAGCAGTGCCTCGCGACCCTCGGCGTCGAGCCCGCCCGCGTGGGTGGCCGCATGCAGGGTGAACCCATCGAGGGATGCGCAGAGCGGCTTGTCGTAGGCGAGCGCGTGGAGCCTGATCGGCCGAAGGTCGCTCGACCATTGCGGCCCGGCAGGGGGCGATTGGCCGGAGACTGCGGAGGTGGCGAGTTTGCTTTCGGGATCGCCCTCGCCGCTCAGGTCGAGGTCATCGTCCCTGGTCCCAAGGAGGCCACACCGGTGAAGGTGCCTCTCGATTCGCCGGACCGCGTGCTCCAGCACATCGCCCACCTCGCTGGTCTTCAGATGACCAAGGCCCGCAAAGGCAAGCTCGTTCGCGTGGTGGTTGACGGGACCCGGGAGCGAGAGTACTGTGTTTGTCAGGAGGCCGGATGAACTCTTGGTGTCGGTTGTTCGCCGTTGTCGGCCTGCTGCAAACCGTGCCCCGGGTCTCGGCTGCCGCATCGGAGTGCCCCCGGCAGATCGATGACTTCCAGAGGCAGTTGCAGGCCTTTGACCGGGAGGCCAGGTCGATGGGTCCCGGGTTCCTCAGGGATGATGGTCTGGCCGCCTCCCTCGATGCATTCAGGAAGCGGCTGGGCGGCGCGGGTGCGGGAGCCTCTTTGTCCCCCACCGAGAATGGGCTTCAAGAGGCTCAGGACGCGAAGAACAGGCTGGTGGGCTTTGATGAACGGCTCAAGCGATGGAGGGAAGGGATCGCCGGATACAGCGGCTGCCTGAAGAACCCATCGTGCTCGATCGGGGACTTCCTCAAGCAGCAGGAGATCGGCAATCCCGAATTCGCGGCCTGGCTGAAGTCGTTCGCCGACCTTGGCCTGGAGAGAGCGACGGAGAGGCTGGGAAAGGCTTCGGAGGTCGTCAACAAATTCACCGCCGGCGTTGGCAGCACGACCACGGGAGTCATGGCGACCGCATTGACATGCGCCGCCGAGAACTCTCCCCGCTCAAAGGCCGCCTCGAGTCCGCAAACGGTTCCCGCGGGGTCGCACCAGGCCCTGAGCATCGAACATCAGCCGGTGGGGTGCGCTGCGGCCGAGAGATTTCCACGCCTCGAAGCGCGCTTCACGCCCGCGGACACCATCGCCAAGGCTCAGGTTCTGTTCCAGGGGGAGAACGTCGACGAGTGGTATGCGGTCGTCATGAAGCCGGAAGGAACGGCCTACTCGGGAATCCTCCCGAAGCCGAAGAAGAGCCTGCGCGCCTTTCGTTACTACATCGAAGTGACCAACACCGCGCTCGAAACCAACCGTACCGCGGACTACACCACCAGCGTCGTCGGGAGCGCCAGCGAGTGCAAGAACAAGATCATGGCCGGGGCGCTCACCTCGGCGTCCGTGGTGCTCCTGGGCCCGGCGGGTGCTTCGGCGGTACCGGCGGGCTTCGCTTCGATAGGTGTGGTGGCGGCAGGGTCGGCGGCGGGTGCGGCGAGCGCGACGGCGGGCGGGGGGGGCGGTCTTTCAACCGGAGCCATGGTCGGCATCGGGGCGGGAGTGGCGGGTGTCGTGGGGATTGCCGCGGCCAAGGGTGGAGGCGACTCGAACGCTGCTCCCACGGCAAGCAGCCCGACCGCGCCGGCACCGACGCCCACGCCGGCGCCCACGCCCCCGCCCGCGCCCACGCCAACGCCTACGCCAAGCGTGGCGCAGTACGACGGCAACTACCGCGGCGGTTACAGTGGCTCGTTCGGAGGCACGCCGGTCAACGGCCCGGTGGCCTACAGCGTGAGCAATGGTCAGCTCGCCCTGACCGAACCGGGCGACGGCACCGGCACGGTCGACGGCAGCGGTTCAGCCGCTTTCGGCGGCAAGGCCAACCTCGGGATCGGCGTGGACTGCACCTTCAAAGGCACCTTCCAGGGAGGAGCCGCCAACGGAACGTGGGCGTGTTCTGGGGGCGGCTTCAGCGGCACCGGAAATTGGAACGCCCAGCGTCAGTAGCTCGAAGCGCCGCGATGAATGTCCTGCGCCTCATTCCCGAGCAGGGCAACGAGGCCATCGCCATCGACCAGGAACGGGTCTCGGTGGGACGCGACCCGGGCTCCGACATTCATCTCAAGGATGCCTCGGTCTCACGCCGCCACGCGGAGATTCAGAAGAAGAGTGATGGGGAGTGGGTGATCACCGACCGCGATAGCGGCAACGGCATCTTCGTCGACGGCGTGCGAACCTCCGAGAGCGTGCTGCAGCCTGGACAGGGCCTGCAGATTGGAAATGTCCGATTCCGCGTGGAGATCGACCGCGGCGATGAAGGATCGACGGTGATTCTGAGGCGGAGCCCGTTCGCGGCCCGCATTGACAAGACGATTCTCGCCGAGCCTCCCCGTGACGGCCGGCCCGCGAGCCCGCCCCGGCCAGAGCGGTCGGCGCTTCTCCTCGTCCTGGCCCTCGTGGTGGTTGGCCTCGTGGTGACGTCGTTCGGTCTTCTCGCGCTCTACTGGCCGGCACCGCCGGCGCCGAAGAGAACGGCTGCACCCGCCCCGATTCCCCTGCCGACCCCGGAAAGGCCTTCCGCGCCCAACCCCTTCCCGGCCACGCCCGTGAGCGTCCCCGTGCCCGATCCACCGAAGGGCGCCCTCCTGCTCTCGACCGACATCCGGGCTGAAGTTCTGGTCGATGGCCAGCGCAGCGGCGCGATCGGGGCGGGCGGGCTGCGACGAGTCGGAGTGGTGCCGGGTGATCACATCGTCACCTTCCTGGTGGGCGAAGCGCGTTACGATCAGGTCGTCCGCGCCAATGCCAACGAGCAGGCGGTGGTTCGTTTTTCGGGCGGCGCCACCTCCCTTCCATCTCCGTCCCCCGTTCCCCTCTCATTTCAGTCCCCGACCCCCACCGCTCTCCGCTTGGCGACGATCTCGCCAATTTCCTCACCGCCAGCAGCGCCCGTTCCGGCAACGCCTTCCCCGACCCCGTCGGTCGCTCCCCCCACTCCTCTCCCGGTCGCGGGACAGGGAGCGGGGGACCCGGAACTGCTGAGCGGAATAGCCGCGACCGGGCGGGGCGATTTCTTCCGGGCCCTGCTGGTGCTCAAGGACGTGGTCAAACGGCTCGAGAAAAACCCGAAGGCAAGACGAGAACTGGCGCTCGCCGACGCGCACCTGGCCTGGACCTACCACGGCCTCGGTCGGCCCGAAGAGGCGCGCGCGGCCGCGGAGAGAGCCCTCAAAGCGAACCCTGATGTGCTGGCTGGACTGGAGAACTTTCCGGTCGAGGTCGTCGGTCTCTTCAAGCGCCGGCGCTGATCCCTCTGCGTTGACCCCTGCTCGCGCGCAAGATAGGGTCTGGGCAGATCATCACCATGCCCCCTCAGGTCTACGACAACGTCCTCGCCGCCATCGGCCACACCCCCCTCATCCGTCTGAATCGCCTCACCCGCGAGATCAAGGCCACGGTGTACGCCAAGGTCGAGAGCGTGAATCCGGGCAACAGCATCAAAGACCGGATGGCGGTCCGGATGATCGAGGACGCCGAACAGAAGGGTCTGCTGAGGCCGGGCGGCACCATCATCGAGGGCACTTCCGGCAACACCGGCATGGGCCTCGCCATCGCCGCCATCGTGAAGGGCTACAAGTGCATCTTCACCACCACCGACAAGCAGTCGAAGGAGAAGGCGGACGCCATGCGTGCGTTCGGCGCGGAAGTGATCGTGTGCCCCACCGACGTCGATCCCGAGGACCCGCGGTCGTACTACTCGGTCTCGTCACGCCTCGTGCGGGAGACGCCGAATGCGTGGAAGGCGAATCAGTACGACAACCTTGCGAACTCACAGGCGCACTACGAGACGACCGGTCCCGAGATCTGGGAACAGACGGAGGGAAAGATCGACCACCTGGTGGTGGGGGTCGGCACCGGCGGCACCATCTGCGGCGCGGGCAGGTACCTCAAGGAGAAGAAGCCAGGAGTGAAGTGTTGGGGGATCGACACCTACGGATCGATCTTCAAGAAGTACAAGGAGCAGGGCGTCTTCGACAAGCACGAGATCTATCCGTACGTGACCGAAGGCATTGGCGAGGACTTCCTCCCCCAAAACGTCGACTTCTCGGTGATCGACCACTTCGAGAAGGTCACCGACCGCGACGCCGCGATCTACACCCGCGAGATCGCCTTGCAGGAAGGCATCTTCGCGGGGAACTCCGCGGGCTCAGCCATCGCGGGGCTGCTTCAGCTCAAGGATCGGTTCGAGGCGGGCGAGACCGTGGTGGTGATCTTCCACGACCACGGCACGCGCTATCTCGGGAAGATGTTCAACCCCGACTGGATGCGGGCCATGGGTTACGAGACCGTCGACGGACCCACCGCGCGCGACCTGGTGAAGAACAAAAGCGTGTCGGATCTCGTGGGCGTCGAGGTGACGGACACCGTCGAGCAGGCCCTGCGGCGGATGACCGAGAACAACTTCTCGCAGATCACGGTGAAGCAGGCCGAGCGCATCGTGGGATCACTGAGTGAGACCCACGCTTACGCGTGCATGGTGCAAAAGCCTTCGGTCCGTCACGAACCGGTCGCCAAGATCATGCAGAAAGCGTTCCGGTTCATCGACATCGAAACGCCGGTGACCCTGCTCGCGTCCATGATCACCCCGGAGAACCCGGCGCTGCTCGTGCGCGACTTCCCGGCGGACAAGACTTACATCCTCACCGGCTCGGACGTCCTGACCGCGATCTGAAATAAAAATGATTCGCATCGCCAGACTCCCTGGCCTGGTGGCAGGCCTTCTGGTCACCGTCGGGGTGGTCCTCCGCCTCCGACAGTTCCTCTTCTGCCGTTCTCTATGGCTCGACGAAGCGATGCTGGCGGTCAGTATCGCCGCGCGCTCGCCCCTCGAACTCCTCCGCCCCCTCGAATACAACCAGAACGCGCCCATCCTCTTTCTCTGGCTGACCAAGGCGAGCACGGTGATCTTCGGCGTGAACGAGTACGCTCTGCGGGCGCTGCCGCAAGCCCTCGGCGCGCTGGCCCTCGTGCTCATCGCCCTGACTGCGGCCAAGGCATTCGGCCGGGCCGCCATGATCACCGGCGCCTCGCTCGCGGCTTTGTCGCCGGCGCTCATTCGCTTCTCGAACGAGGCCAAGCCCTATGGGGTAGACGCCTTCGTCACCACCGCGGTGCTGCTGGCGTTCGTCACGAGGGATCCGGAGTTTCGTCGGGGTAGCGCTCTTCGCCTCGGGGTGACCGCGAGCGTGGGCGTGATCCTTTCCAATCCCGCGGTGTTCGCGGTCACCGCGGTTTGGGCGGCGCTCACCTGGGCCCACCGCAAGGACAACGCCGCCCTGCGGCGCATCGTCTGGGCCGGTTTCGCCTGGACGGTGGTCTTCGCGATTTCCTACGTTGCGGTGGTACGGCCCGCATCGGCCAACCTCCTGGTACGGGAGGGCTACCGCACCGCCTTCCTGCCCCCGGCCGCGAAATCGGCGGCCCTGCTGCCGCTGATGATCTCCGGGACCTTCGTCCCGGCCTTCGACGGCGATGGGGGCGGGGCGCCCTCGGTCACGCCAATCGCGGCCACGCTCATGGTCGCGGCCTTTCTCGTCGGCCTCACCCTTGTTGCCTGGCGTCATTCCGGCGCGCTTGCCATCGCGCTCGGGGGGGGCACTCTGCTCTCGTGCGCATCGGCGACCCTGGGGCTCTACCCCCTGGGGGTTCCTCGTCTGATGGTCTTTCAGTATCCATGCCTCCTTCTGGTGGTCGCGGGCGTGGTCGGCGGCCTTTGGCCGGCCGAAGCTCCATCGAGACTCAACCGCCTCGGTCTCACCTTGTGGCTTCTTATGCTGTGGCCATCGTGGGCCAACGCAGGGAGGGGCTTCTCCACGCCGTTCGTGGGTGACGACTTCCGCGCCGCCTACAAAGAGTATTCCGCCGTGCAGCTCGGAGAGCCGGTCTACATCAGCGCAAAAGCCCAGCCGGCCTGGCTCTTCTATTCCACGAACTGGAACGCGGAGACGCGACGTCAAAGAGACCTCTTCGGACGCCGCCTCGCTTTCTATTTCGCCGCCGGGGGACAGGGAGCAAGCTTCGAGAACCGGGTCAGCCGGGGCGGCCCGGTCTCACCCGACGAGGGACGCGATCTGGTGTTCGACTTCCGGGGCCGGCCGGAGATCCTGGGTATCTACACGGGCAGGCAATGGAGATGGCCGACCTACGTCTCGCCGGTGGATGTGGGTTGGCCCGAGCATGAAGGCTCCCGCGTCCGGGCTGCCGCTGCCGCGGTCGAGCGATCCTGCGAATGGATTATTTTCGAGCGGATCAGCGAGCAGTCCTTTCGGCTCCTCCGCAATTCCCTCCGATTCGACTTCAACGGAAAGGCTCAGCGGCAAATCTCCTATCCCGGCGTCTCCATCGCCCAGATCTGCCACCCTTGAGCGTGGGCTAGATCGCGCCAAAGTACTTCAACAACGTTCGCGTGCTGGTCGCGATCACCAGCATCCCGACGAGAGCCATCATTCTCCTGAGTGGAAGGCGCTTGCACGCCCAAGCGGCGAGCGGCGCCGCGGGCAGCCCGCCAAGAGCAAGGGCCGCGATCATCTGCCAGTTCGTGAGACCGATGGTCAGGAAGAAGGTGACCGAGGCCGCCACAGTGACGAAAAATTCCGAGGCGTTGACCGTGCCGATGGTCTTGCGAACATCATTGCCCCGAGCCACCAGAGTGCTGGTCACCACCGGACCCCACCCCCCGCCGCCCATCGAATCAAGCAGGGCGCCCGCAAACCCCAGACGCCCGATATGGGTGGTCACCACCCTCGGCGCAAATTCCCCAAACGCCTTGCCGACGATCACCACCCCCATGGTCAGCAGATACGCCGCCACATAGGGCTTCAACGCGTCGCCCGGAAAACTCGACAGGATGTACGCGCCTACGATGGCTCCCACCACCCCGGGGAGAACAAGCCGGCGGAACAAGGCTCGATCGATGTTGTCGAAGGCGTGATGAGACAGCCCTGATGCGCCGGTGGTGAAACATTCGGCCGCGTGCACGGTGGCGCTGCCCACCGCCGGAGGCACGCCGAAGGCGAGCAGCAGGCTCGAGGCGGTGACGCCGTAGGCCATGCCCAGGGCCCCGTCGATCAACTGGGCGACGAAGCCGGCGCCCACGAACCACCAGAATTCAGGGATCAGATTCATTTCCCGGAGCACGATATCACACTACACCGATCGGATATATTACATTCAGAGAGGCCATTGACGATCCTGGAAGAAATCGCTTGACGCCGACCCGGGGTTTGGGCGTACACTCCCGTCCCTCGTGCAACCGACTCACTCTCTGACCCTCTCCATCACCGTCACGATGATGCCCTGCGGCATGCGCTCCATGCGCATGCCTGCCGCGGGGCCGAGGTCTTTTTGAGCTAAGTCGGTTCAACAAAGAGACACCCTCAAGACCCGCGATCGGATTTCCGAGCGGGTCTTTTGATTTTTGGTGACCTGCATCGGACTCCCCGGTCGCGAAGTCTTCACTTCGAAAACCGACAACCCAGGAGAAACCGATCATGTCCGACCAGAAACTTCACTCCGACACCCTCGCCATTCACGCGGGGCAGGCCTTCGACCCCCGCACCGGGGCCGTCTCGTTCCCCATTTTCCAGACCTCGACGTTCGCGCAGATAGCACCCGGCGAGAGCCGCGGATACGCCTACGCCCGCGGGGACAACCCCACGAGGCGAGCGCTCGAGGAATGCCTGGCCGCCATCGAGGGCGCGCGATACGGGGTCGCGTTTGCCTCCGGCCTGGCCGCCGTGAACGCGGTCATCTCGACCCTCAAGCAGGGCGACCATGTCATCGCGGGCCGCGACCTGTATGGCGGCTCGTACCGGCTCTTCACCAAGGTTTTCGCAAAGTTCGGCGTGCGCTTCAGCTTCGTCGACACCTCGAAGGTCGCGGACATCGAGGCCGCGATCGAGCCCGCCACGAGGCTGCTCTGGCTCGAGACGCCGTCCAATCCCCTTCTCACCATCACCGACATCAAGGCCTCGGCGGCCGCCGGTCACGCTCGGGGTGTCCGAGTGCTCGTCGACAACACCTTCGCGACTCCCATCACCCAGCGGCCGCTCGAACTGGGCGCCGACCTTGTCCTTCACTCCACCACCAAGTACCTGAACGGCCATGGCGACGTCATCGGCGGCGCGATCCTCACCCGCGACCCCGAGATCGACCGGGAAATCCGTTTCCTTCAGAACGCCATCGGCGGCGTGCCTGGACCGCAGGACTCGTACCTGATCCTGCGCGGCCTCAAGACCCTGTCTCTGCGCGTCGAGCGCCACGGCCAGAGCGCCCTCAAGGTCGCGGAGTTCCTCGCCGCGGATCCGCGGGTCAAGAAGGTCTACTACCCCGGCCTCAAGACCCACCCGGGCCACGAGATCGCGGCACGCCAGCAGACCGCGTTCGGCGGCATCGTGAGCTTCGACCTGGGGAGCCGCGAGGAGGCGAACGCCTTCTGCACGAACACTCAGCTCTTCGCTCTGGCCGAGTCGCTCGGCGCGCCTCGATCGCTGGTGTGCCATCCGCCGACCATGACCCACGCCTCGGTCGAGCCCGAAGTCCGCAAGGATCGAGGCATCGGTGACGGCCTCGTCCGCCTGAGCATCGGCCTCGAAGACGCGCGCGACCTCGTCGCCGATATCGACCAGGCCCTGAACGCGGCAGCAGCGGTTGGGGTTTTGGTCACGGCCGCGAACGAGTCGGAGGCCGCGTGAGCCAGCCAACCATCGTTCTCAAATTCGGCAGTTCGGTTCTCCGAACCGCCGCTGATCTGCCCGAGGCCGTTCATGAGATCTTCCGTTACTCGCGCGAGGGTTTCGGGGTCGTCGCGGTGGTCTCGGCGTTTGAAGGCGTGACCGACCGGCTCATCGCGCGGGCGAAGGCGCTCGGCGCCGACCCTGCCCACGACGTCGGCGTGTCCGGTCTGGCTGCCCTCGTCGCCACCGGCGAGAGGGAGACCGCGGCGTCACTGCAGATCGCCCTCTCGCAGGCCGGAATCCCCGCGAACATCCTGGATCCGCTCGCCGCGGGGCTTCGAGTGAACGGGAACGGCCTCGAAGGCTCGCCGGTCGACCTCACCGAGGCCCGGCTGCGGACGCTCCTCGACCTAGGCCGGATCCTCATCGTCCCCGGCTTCTTCGGAAGCGATGAGGAAGGCGGCGTGTCTCTGCTCGGCCGCGGAGGGTCCGATTGGACCGCGCTCTTCCTCGCCCAGAGGCTGGGGGCGCGATGCCGTCTGCTCAAGGACACCGACGGGATCTACGAGCGAGATCCCAACGGTATGGGCGAGGCGCCACTCCGCTTCGAACGCCTCAACTACGAGGACGCGCTGGCCCTTCACGCTCCGGTCGTTCAGGAAGGGGCGCTTCGTTTCGCGCTCGCTCATTCGCAGGCGTTCGAGGTGGCCCGGATCGGTTCCGTTCTTGGCACCACCTTGGGCCACCCCGCGACCTTGCTTTCGCGGCGGGCCGAGGTCGCGCGTCGGCCGCTGCGGGTCACGCTGCTCGGGCTCGGCGCGGTCGGACGCGGCGTGTACGAGCATCTGCTGCGGCAGGAGGCGCGGTTCGAGATCGTGGCTATCGCGGTGCGGCAGCGGGCGCGTCACGAGGCCTCCGGGGTCCCGGCCCGGCTGCTCCTGTCTCTCGAGGAAGCCCTCGAGGTCAGAAGCGACATCGTGGTCGAAGCCATCGGCGGAGTCCACGAAGCCGGTGATGCGCTCGCCCGGGCCCTGCTCGCGGGCCGTCACGTGGTGACCGCGAACAAGGCGGTGATGGCCGCGCGCGGTCCGGCGCTTCGCGCTCTGGCGGAGCGGCAGGACGCGACGCTCTCGTACTCGGCCGCGGTGGGCGGCGTCGTTCCCGTGATCGAGACCCTGCGCGGTGTTCGCGGCCCGGTGGCGAAGATCGAGGGAGTCTTGAACGGCACCAGCAACTTCGTGCTCGACCGCCTCGCGGAAGGGGCCTCGCTCGACGCGGCGGTGGCCGAGGCTCAGAAGCTCGGTTACGCCGAGGCCGATCCCACCGACGACCTCTCCGGTCTCGACGCGGCACGAAAGCTGACGCTGCTGGCCCGCGAAGCCTTCGGCGAATCACTCGACGCCGAGCAGATCCCGCGAGCGGAGGCCGCGGCGGTCGCGGCCTGGCGGCCCGCGGGCGATGGCCGCATCGGCCGGCTGATCGCGACCCTTCACGCCACCGATGAGGGCTGCACGGCGAAGGTCGAGCTCGTGCCCGTCGAGGCGGCCCATCCCCTGGCGCAGTGTCGCGGCGCCAACAACGCCGTCGTCATCACCCTGAAGAACGGGAGGACGATCGAGCTCCAAGGACGCGGCGCCGGCCGGTGGCCTACCGCGGAGTCGGTGTTGGGCGACCTGCTCGAACTGTGGCGCGACCAGGAGCCTCGTCTGGATTGCCTCGCACCGGTGCGGGGAGAGTTCGAGGCAGTGGCCAGCTAATCTTCGGGGCGTGGAGCCCACCCCCCTTTCCGGCGAAGCGCGAGCCGCCTCGTGGCGCGTCTTCGCTCTCGTTCTCCTGAGCGCTTCGTATTTTTTCCAGTCGACCGGTCACAACGAGGCCGCGCGCTTCGATCAGATGCGCTCGGTCGTAGAGCACGGCGAGTGGTGGATCGACCGCTTCGCATCCAACACCGCCGACACCATCCACCTCGACGGCCATACGTTCCCGAACAAGGCCCCGGGAACCACTCTGCTGGGAGTCGTTCCCTGGGGCCTCGCGAGTGCTTCGATGAGACTTCTGCCTCTCGATGACACCAAGCAGCTGATCCTGATCACCTACGTTCTGACCATCCTCATGTCCGCCCTGCCCACCGCCCTTCTGAGCCTGCTGATGCTCCGCTTCCTGTCGCGAAACGGATGGGCCCTGACGCGATCGACGCTGCTCGCTCTCGGCTACGGCCTTGGAACCATCGCGTTCCCATGGGCTACCGTGTTCTTCGGGCATCAGCTCTCCGCGTTTTTCGCGTTCGGCGCGTTCTATCTGATCTGGACCAGTCGATGGGTCACCGACGGTTCACCTTCGATCCGGCTGATCGCGGCCGGCCTTCTGATCGGCTTCCTGCCCGTGATCGAATACCCGGGCGCCATCGCCAGCGGCCTTATCGGTCTGTATGCGCTCGCGACCCTGGGGAAACGCGGTTCCCTGCTGGTGATCGCGGGTGCCTTGCTCGGCATCCTTCCTCTGCCGCTCTACAACCAGATGGTTCTCGGACACCCGGGTGTCCTGAGCTACAGCTTCTACAAGGCCGGCAGCGCCTTCCCCGCCCATCAGCGGGGGTTCATGGGGGTGTCGTGGCCGCGGCTCGACGTCCTGGGCGAAATCACGTTCCGGCCGCGGCGCGGCCTCTTCTATGCAAACCCCTGGCTCGTTTTCGTGCTCGCCGCGCCATTCTTCGTCCGTCGCGCGCGTGGCCTCGGGCTGGAGTTCGTTCTCTCCGCCGCGATTCTTCTGGGTTTCCTGCTCTTCAACTCCGGCTTCGGCGACAGCGTCGTCTACTGGGGCGGCGCGTTCTCGTTCGGGCCACGCCACATCCTGATCGCGATTCCCTTCGCGGTGCTGCTCACAGCCTTTCCGATGAAATCGGATCGCCTGGCGCCCATCATCGGCGTCCTTATCGTGGCCACGATCCTCCTGATGCTGCCGGTCTCCGCCATCGATCCGCGCCTCCCCTACGAACCGACGGAGCCGTTCCTGGGTTTCTATCTTCCTCTATATTCCCGGAGCCTCTTCTCCACCTACCCCGGGGGCACGTTCTCCGAGAGCACGCTGTTTGGAAGTCCGGGCGCATTCAATCTCGGCCGCGCCATGGGAATGCCGCGCGAGCTCGAGATGCTGCCGCTCGCCATCGTCTGGGCCCTCGCGACCACCCTCATCTTCAAGGTCCGGACTCGCGCGGCCCGCGTCGCGCGGGCGGTCGCCGCGGCGCTCGCCATCGGGGCCGGTCTTTGGCCCGCCCGGGAGCACCTCGGACAAGGCCCCGCTCGCGAAGCCGGTGTGTGTCAGGCGATTTCTTCCGGCCGCATGTGGCCGTTCTTGTCGGACTACGCTCTTCAGGACGAGCCCTCGGAGAATCCCGTCTTCGTCAGAGCCGCCTCCCCGTCGATTCCGCTCACCAACGAGACCGACACGCTTTCCTCGGGCACGCTCGCCCCGGTCGCGGTCACGTTCTCGGGCGATTTCGAGCCGAAGACGGCGGGCTGGCACATATTCCGTGTCGATGTGATCGGTCAGGCCGCTCTGTATGTCGATGGACGACGGCGGCTCAAGGTCGAGGGCAACCGGCGCAAGGCGGCGCAGATCTATCTTTCTCAGAGGCCTCACGAGTTGATCGTGCGGTACATGAGCGACAAACCGGTCCGGCAATTGAGCGTGTCGGTGGCCCTGCGGGACGGGCCCGCGACCCCGCTTCTGGCCGGCCTTTGGAGCGGCGCCTGCCGCTGATTTCGAGGAACGGACATGTGCAGAAACATAAAGACCCTCTATAACTTCGAGCCTCCGGTAACCCAAGAGGAGATCGGGGCCTCCTCCCTGCAGTTCGTGAGGAAGCTCTCCGGGTTCAACAAACCATCGAAGGCAAATGAGGCGGCCTTCCTTCTCGCCGTCGATGAGGTCTGCGTCGCGGCTCAAAGGCTCCTGCGCTCGCTCCAGACCACCGCTCCGCCCCGCAACCGGGACGAGGAGGCCGCAAGAGCCAAAGCGCGGAACGCGAAGCGATTCGCGCCGGCTCGAGGCTAGACTCGCTCATGCTCAAGTTCCCTACCGCCGTGGCCTGTGGACTTCTCTCCGTCTGCCTTTGGGCGCCTCAAGCCTCGGCCCAGGCTAGACCCGAGGCAGATCTGTGCGCGGTGGCCCCCGGCGCACAACCCCTCCTTCCCGCGCGCCTCATGGAGGGGATGGGCGTCACTAACATGCCCGTGACCACGAACTCCAGCGATGCGCGGAAGTTCTTCAATCAAGGCGTCTCGCAGATGCACTCGTTCTGGTTCCTCGAATCCGAGCGGTCGTTCCTGCAGGCCGCGACCCTGGACCCGGACATGGCCATGGCCTACTGGGGCATCTCGATCAGCGCCGCGGGCGACTATCGCCCGGCTTTCCAGCTCCTGCGTGATCCGCTCGACGGCGGGCGGGCTCCCGGCGGGGCCGACTCCACCACCGGCGCCACCATTGCGCGAAGCGTGGGAGGCGCCGCGCTGGAGCCGACCATCCGCGCGCGCGAGGCCGTCGACAAGGCGATGTCCATGCGCGACAAGGTCACGCCCCGCGAGCGTCTCTACATCGAGGCGGAGGCGGCGCGGCGGAATCCCGCGTCGAAAACGCAGGATTCCGATCACATCGAGGGCCTTCGCAAACTGGTGGCCGCCTACCCCGACGACCTGGAAGCGAAATCGATCCTGGGCCTCGCCCTGCTGGACGGTTTCGATTCCCTCACCAAGGAACCGCGCCAGAACACCATGGAAGGCCTGGCCCTGCTCGAGGGCGTGGTGGCGAAGGAGAACAACAACTTCGGCTCTCATCACTATCTGATCCACGGATGGGAGGGCAGCAAGACGCCCGAGCGCGCGTGGAATGCGTGCAAGCGGTATCCCGAACTCGTCCCTAACATTCCGCACGCGCTCCACATGCCCGGTCACATCTACGCGCAGAGCCGTCGCATCGACGACGCGGTCAAAGCTTTCGAAGCGGCCGCCGACAACGAGCGCGGCTACCTGAAGGCCGACACCCTCTACCCAAACGGCCATCACGGGCACAACGTGCACTTCCTCATCCAGGCCCTCAACCTCGACGGCCGATACCAGGAGTCGATGAAGCAGGTCGCGCACCTCATGAATGACTTCAAGGAAACACCGCGCGAGCGCAAGGGCAGCTCTCAGCGCGTGACCTGGCGGCAAGGCTACTTCGGCCTGATCAAGACGCTGGTGCGTTTCGAACGCTGGAACGAAATCCTCGACGGCAAAACCATCCCCGGGTACGACCGTCCCGAGCAGAATGCGTGGCGGCTCTGGGCAAGGGGTCTCGCCTATGCCGCGACGGGAAGACGCGCCGAGTCACAGGCGGCGCTCAAGGAGATGGGCGAGGTCCTGCCGAAGCTCGAGGCCTCGCGGCGCCCGCTCGCGGTCGCGCAGCTGGAACTCGAGGCCACCATCGCCGCCTACCGCGGCGATCGCAAGAGGTCTCGGTACCTCTTCGGTAAGGCCGCCGATCTCGAGGCCGGGCTTCTCTACACGGAACCGCCGTCATATCCCCGCCCCGTGGTCGAGGCCTGGGGCAGCGCGGCCCTGATGATGCGCGACTACGGCTCGGCGGAGAAGGCGTACCGCGAGGCTCTGGCCCGCGAACCCGGCGGTGGTCGCGCCATGTTCGGTCTTGCCGCGGCGCTAAGGGGTCTGGGCCGGGTCGCCGACGCGGACAAGACGCTTGGCGAGGCCCGCAAGGCCTGGGCCAAGGCCGACGCCGATCTGCCCCAGATGAAGGTCGCGCAGCGCGCCGACGCCTCAAACTAACCGCAATCCGGACAGTTCTGGCGCGATATGGCAGCGTTGGCCGACGCTCGAACGAACGTGTCGAGCTCGGTCCACTTCCCGTCCTGTTCCCTGACCCGTTTGCAGGAGGGGCAGACGGGCAGGATTCCGCGCAGCGCGCGTTCCTCGTTGATGACCTGGGCCATGCTGAAAGCCAGGCTGGACTTGCCTGACGGGTCCAGGATGGCGGTCACCAGGATGCGCGCCCAGATCACCGCGCCGTCCTTGCGGAGGTAACGCTTGTCCGCCTTGTACTGCTCGATCTCGCCCGAGATCACCTGGGGCAGAGCCATCGCATCACGATCGCGATCATCGGGATGGGTGAAGTCGGGAATATGCGCCCCCATCACCTCGGCTTCCGTGCGCCCCAGCATCTGACAATAAGCGTGGTTCACGTCGACCACCTTGATGTTCCGGTCGACCACGCAGATCCCGATCGGAGAATCCTCGAAGATCGCCCGAAACGCCGGATCGGCCAAGCGCATGGGGCCATTATGTACCAAGGCTGGATCGAAATGGGTCGCTCGCGTTACTCGAGGATGGCGCCCACGAGATCAGCGATCTGGCGGCCCGAAAATCCGCGGCCTTCGACCCTGGCGCGAAGGCGCCCCTCACCGTCAATCACCGCGGTCTGGAGGGTGTGGGTGATGAGGCCCTGGTCGGGCCAGTACTCGATCCCGAAGGACGCGCACACCGCGGCGATCGCCTCGGGCGACCCGCTCAGGAAGTGCCAGCCCGGCACGTTGCCGCCGTAACGCGCGGCGAACCTGTTCAGGACCTCGGGGGTGTCGTACTTCGGATCGAAGGTGACGGTCAGCAAGGTCAGATCGCGGCCGAGACGCTCGCGGTAACGATTGCGCACCTCCGCGAGATTCGCGACCATGCGGGGACAGTAGTCGGGCAGGGGGCATCGGCTGTAGATGAACGTGATCGCGACGACGCTCCCGCGCAACGACGAGAGTGACACCCCTACGCCCTGCTGGTCGGTCAGGGTGAAATCGGGCACGCTCTCGCCCAGCTTCACGAGTGCGGTGGTCGAAGGGGTCATGGTGAGGCCGGCGTCCGCGCCCGCCGCGGACAGGTGCTTCAGCCCATCGATCTCGGTTCCGCTGCTTTTCGGCCGCAGCCGGAACTCGATGACATCGCCCGGGCGCACATTCTTGAGTGCTTCCCGGTCCTTCACCTTGAAGGGCATGACCATCGCGCCCATGTAGCCGAAGATCGCCTCGTGGGACACGGTCACCGTGGAGGAAGGGGGATCGACCCTGAGAACGAGGCCACGCGCCTCGTAGCTCGTCGCGCAACCCGTCGCGAGCGCGGCGAGGAGGGTGATGAATGGGCGCATCTCGCCATTCAATCACACACCCCTTAGACTAGCGTCCGCGTATGGGAACGCGAAGGAGCCTCATGAAAGAGCCAATCCGGCGACGGCGGTTCATCGAAACGACGGCCGGCGCGGGCGCCGGCCTGCTGGCGCCGCGCCTCGCCACCGCGCTGGCGCCGAGTTACGGAAAGCGACTCTCGTCCCAGGATCCGAAGATCCGTCCGCTGCTCGCGAAGATGACACTCGAGGAGAAGATCGGCCAGATGACCCAGGCCGAACAGAACGCGCTCAAGA
>JANMVV010000050.1:0-6563 GCA_031392925.1 Vicinamibacteria bacterium | reverse complement strand
GGTCCATCTGGCCGAGTCCGAGGAACGTCTGGTCACCATGGAGTCGGCCATCCTGGATCTCGAGCGTCATCCCGAAAGCGAGGCGCCCATCGAAGCGCTCCAGCGCGACGCGCACACCCTCAAGGGCAACGCCGGAATCTTTGGCTTCGATTCCATTGCCCAGTTGGCCCACGCCTTCGAGGACGCTCTGGCCGCCGTGAAGGCCGGGATCCGCAACCGGCAACCGGCCGAGAAGGAAGCGATCGGCGTTCTCCTCAAGGCGGTCGACGCCATTCGCTCCGGCCTGCCCGCGGCGGAGCCCGGCGACCAGATGTCCTCCGCCCAACAGGCCCTCGCGGTCGAGTTGCGCACTCTCGGCGCGTTCGGCTCCCCTTCCCCAGCCGAGAATCCGAGGGACAAGCCTCGTGAACGTTCGCGAGGGCGAAGGGTGACGGATCAGCTGCGGGACGCCGGTGTACCCCTTCCGCCCGAGGCGGACCGCCGGCGCGCGGCCGATCGCGAGGCGGCCGGCGACGATTCCCGCGCCGCCCGGCCTACCCTCCGAATCGAAGTCGCCCGCGTCGATTCCCTGGTGGAACTCGCGAGCGAGCTGTCCGTCTCGCGGGGCCGGATCGAGAACCTTCTGAGCTCGACTTCGCTCACCGACACCGCGCGTGACGTCCTCGAGGAGGCCGTACCTCTCCTGGGACAACTCTCGGACCTGACCATGCGCATGCGGCTCGTCCCCCTCGGCCCGATCCTCGCCTCCCATCGGCGCACCGCTCGCGACGCCGCGCAAACCCTGGGCAAGGAGGTCATGCTGCACATCACGGGCGAGGAAGTCGAGATCGATCTCGCCCTGGTCGACCGGGTGAGCGAGGCTCTCCTGCACCTCGTGCGAAACGCGGTGGCGCACGGAATCGAAGATCCATCGACCCGGCGCAGCAAGGGCAAGCCGCCGATTGGCCGCGTGTCCCTGAACGCCGCGCCCGCCGCGGGTCAGGTTGTCATCGACGTCGAGGATGACGGTGGCGGCCTCGACCTGGCCGCGATCCGAAGGCGGGCCGAGGAACTCGGCATGCCCGTGGGCGGCGACGACCGCGAAGTGGCGCAACTCGTCTTCGCCTCCGGGCTCACCACCGCCGCCGAGCTTTCGGAGGTCGCCGGCCGCGGCGTGGGCCTCGATTCGGTGAAGTCCTCGATCGAGAGCCTCGCCGGCTCCATCGAGGTCCACACCGAGAGAAAAGTGGGAACTCTCTTTCGGGTCCGACTCCCCTTGACCCTCGCCGTGGTGCGAGGGCTGCTGGTCAAGGTCGCGAAGCACCGCTATGTCATCCCCATCGACATGGTCAGGGAGTGCCTGGCCACCCCCCCGGATCTCGTCTATCAGTCGAATGGCACCGGCCTGCTCAACCTGCCCTCGGGCATGGTGCCGGTGCTGAAGCTCGGGGAGCAGATCCTCGGCTCCAAGGGAGCGCTCGACCGTCACATCGTGATCGTCGAACACGCGGGGCACCGGCTCGGACTCGTGGTGGACGCGCTGATCGGAGATACGCCGGTGGTGGTCAAGTCCATCGGACACGCGCTCAGAAGCGCCACCAGCATCTTCGGCGCGGCCATCCTGGGAGACGGCTATGTCGGCCTGATCCTCGACATCCCCGACATCATGAAGCGCACTCTGGCCCTGCGCACGGCGCAGGCCTCCTGACGAAACTCGAAAGAAGACGCCCATGACCTTCACCCGTCCTTCCTTAAGCGCTCCGGCCGCGGTCGCGGCCAAGACCGTCACCATGTCCATGCTGCGTTGCCAGATCGGGAAGGGGCAGTACCTGATTCCCCTGACGAAGGTCCTGGAGATCATCCGATACGTCACCCCCACGCCGGTGCCGCAGACGCCGCCATGGGTGACCGGCGTCATGAATTTGCGCGGACGGGTCATGCCGGTCATCGATCTCGCCGTGAAGTTCTCCGAAGCCCCGAGCGTCCCGGACGAGTGGACCTGCATCGTGCTCGTGGAAGTCGAGCTTCAGGGAGAAACGACCACCCTCGGACTGGTCACGGCCCTGGTGAGCGAGATCCACGATCTGCAGGCTTCCGAGATCGAGCCGCCGCCGAGCGTGGGAACCCAGATCCGGGTGGAGTTCCTTCAGGGCCTCTTCAAGCTCGAACAGGGCTTCGCCCTCGCTCTCGATCTGGATCGCGTTCTTTCCTCGAACGAGCAGGTCGCGATCAAGGATCTCGCGAGCGAGGGGCAGTCCTAGTGCGAAGCGCTCCCGCGCCTCGTCGCGGCCGGCCCGCCCAGTAGCAAAGACATGGAGCGCCAAACCCCGTCTCCGGTCGACGACCCCAACGCTCCCCCCGAACTCGGCCCGCGCGAGTTCGAACAGATCCGCAAGCTGATGGAAAGCGAAACGGGCGTCCATCTGACCGAAGCCAAGGGTGCGCTCGTGATGGCCCGACTCGGCCGCCGGCTGCGCGAGCTCCGCCTTCGCTCCTACCGAGACTATCTCGCTCATCTAAAGGCGAACCCAGGCCAGGAGACGGCCGAACTCGTGGACCGCCTCCTAACCAACGAGACGCGTCTCTTTCGCGAGGGCTGGCAATTCGACTACCTCGAGCAAGGCATCATTCCCCTCTGGCGAAAGGAGGCCTTCGCGAGCCTCAACCGGGGCCTCAAGATCTGGTCGGCGGCCTGCTCCACCGGCGAAGAGCCCGCGAGTCTCGCCGCCGTTCTCGACACCCGGTTTCCAGCCGCTGAAGGCTACCGGGTCAGCATCCTCGCCACCGATCTCTCGACCCGGGCCCTCGCCGCCGCCCGAACCCTGACCTTTCCGGTCGCACGCACCAGGGACGTGCCGGCGGCCTACGCCCGGCAGTTCGAAGAGGTGGACGCCGATCGCGTGCGGCTGAGGCCCCAGGCGGCCCGGCAGGTCCAGTTCCAGCCGATGAACCTGCTCTCGCCCACCGTGCCCGCATCGAACTTCGATCTCATCCTCTGCCGGAACGTGTTGATCTACTTCCCCAAGGATACGAAACGGCTGGTCATCGATCACATGTGGCGCGCGCTCAAGCCGGGCGGTTTCCTCTTCGTCGGGCATGCCGAGAGCCTGGTGGGCGTGATCGAAGGCCAGCGGCCGGTGAAGCCGGCGATCTACCGCAAGCCGCCGAGCGTGCGGCCATGATCGACGTTCTGGTCGTCGACGATTCCGCGGTGGTCCGCCAGACCCTGAAGGAACTGCTGGAGCGGACGGGTGAGTTCTCGGTGAGTCTCGCCGCCGACCCCTTCATCGCCGAGCGCCGCATCGCCCTCAAACGGCCCCACGTGATCGTGCTCGATATCGAAATGCCTGGCATGGACGGGCTCACCTTCCTCACCCGCCTCATGGCCACCGACCCCCTTCCCGTGGTGATCTGCTCGGCCCGGGCCGGAGAGGACGCCGCGGTCGCCATCGAGGCCCTGGCCCGGGGAGCCATCGACGTTCTCCCCAAGCCGCGGCTGGGCGTGAAGGACTTCCTGAGCGATACGTCCATGCTGCTCATCGATACCGTCCGCGCCGCCGCCCTTTCAAAGCGGGGCGCCGCCGCGACCCGCGCGACCAGGGCGCCGTTGATCGAGATTCCGAATAGCGTGGCGACCTCCTGGGCGATCGCCATCGGAGCCTCCACGGGCGGTACCGAGGCCCTCGCCGTCGTCCTCGGCGCCCTTCCCCGGGACTCTCCCGCCGTCCTCGTGGTCCAGCACATGCCCGAGGGGTTCACGAAGGCATTCGCGGGCCGCTTGAACGGCCTGTCCGCGATGCAGGTGAGGGAGGCGGAGGACGGCGATCCGGTCCGCCAGGGGGACGTGCTGCTGGCCCCGGGCAACAAACACATGTCCGTGGTCAGAGAGGGCGCGAGATTCGTGGTCCGGGTCGATCAGGCGCCGCACGTGAATCGCCACCGGCCGAGCGTCGATGTCCTGTTCCGCTCGGTGGCCGAGACCCTCGGCTCGCGAAGCGTCGGCGTTCTCCTGACCGGAATGGGAAAGGACGGCGCTTCCGGCCTCCTCGAAATGAGGAATCGCGGAGCGCAGACCATCGCCCAGGACGAAGCCTCGTCGATCGTCTTCGGAATGCCCAAGGAGGCGATCGTGCTCGGAGCCGCCTCGAGGATCCTGCCCCTTCAAAACATCGGCGCGGGGATCCTGGACCTGCTCCCCCTCGCCTGAGCCCCGGCCACTAGACGCCGGCCGGCCCCTTCAGCATGTCGATGAAGCCCCGCAGGGTCGCGAGTTTCCGTTCCGACGTCATGTGCAGGCGCGAAGCGTAGACCGCGGTCGCGGCCTGGGCCCCGAGGAGGCGGAAGAGTTCGAAGTCGAGTTCGGTGAACGCGGTCTTCTGCTGGAAGAGCTTGTGGATGCTCAGGAGGCCGACCACGTCGCCGGAGAGATCGAACGGAATCACGGCAAGCGGAGACTCGAATGGAGTCGCCTCGGCCACCCGGGTGTCCGTGGCGAAATGAGGCATTCCGGTTTCCAGACACACTCCGATGATTCCCTCGCCCTTGCCGATGCTCCTGGTCTTTCCCTCCTGACCTTCGGAGAGAACGAGCTCGGCGCGGTTGGTCTTCTCATCCACGATGAAAACGTGGAAGGCCTCGGCGCCGACCAGGTTCGTCGCGATCTCCTGAATGGAGCGCAGGACCTCGCCGTGATCGAGGGACGCATGAAGCTGAGAGGCGGCCACGTGCAGGTTGGTGAGCAGGTTCACCTGCTCGCTCAGGTCGGAGAAACGCTGGGCCGAATCCGTGAGCTGGGTGCGCAGCTCCACCAGGTCTTCCTTTGCCTGGGCATGCTCGCGGTCGATGGCCATGCGCTCCTCTTCGGAGCGCCGTAGCCTCGCCTGGACGTCCGCTTCCTGCGGGCTTCCCCCCAGCGACTCGAACGCGCGCAGGCAGGCGCGGAGCTGCGCGTTCTCGCGCACGATGTCCTCGACAAGATCCTGGGTCTTGACGAAGAAGTCCGACAACTCCCGGTAACGATTCTGTTGCTCGGCCATCGCTTACCTTGAGATCGTACCCCGTTTGATCATTCCGGTTCGAGAGAGTTCCTGATCTCGCAGTTCCTCGAGCCGCCGGCCCGCTTCCTCGACGAACGCCTCGAGCGGGTCGAGGCGCGTGAGCGCCTCTCCGGAAATGGGGTTGTCGACGAAGAGCAGCGCGACCGCGTCCCCATGGGCCCGCAAGGGAATCAAGGCCGCTTCGAGGGAACGGCCGCGAAGGATTGAAAGGGCCGACATCTCCTTCCAGAAAGCGGTTTCGGTCACGAAGCTCTGGGCGGCGCGGCCCTGCAGCGCCTCGGCGAAGGGCGAGGTGTAGGCGGACACGGTGAGATCGAAACCCATGGGCCCCAGGGGGAACCCGACACCCGACGCGGGATAGAGGATGTCTTCGCTGCGGATGAGCAGGATGACCCGCTCCACCATGCCGCTCGCCACGCGCAGGAGCAGATCGCGAATGCCGACGCTCTCGCCGATGCAGCCGAGGAGGTCGAGACCATCGATGAGGCCAATCGGCGAAGCCGAGGCCACGGAGCCGTGCGGCTTGCCGTCGGTCACCTGCTGCAGGACGGTCAGAAGCTTGGTGGTGAAAGCATCGAGATGCCTTTCGAAGAGCGCTTTGTTGAGGCGGCCCAGGGTCGGCCGAAAGATCACGCGGCGCGCGCCCGCCTGCCGGCCCTTGCGCACGATGGCCGGATCGGGGTCCGGAGTCACGAGCACCACGCGCGGGGCGTTCGCGAACCCGCGGAGCCTCATTGCGAGTTCGAGACCCCCGGAAAGATCGCCGCCCGTGGGATCGGGAATGGAGAGATCCACCACGGCCAGGAACATGCTCCCCGCGCGACCCACCTGCTGTGCGAGTTGAAGCGCCGACTCGAGGGTGGCCGCCCCCACCACGTCCTCGTATCCGTTCTCCACCAGGCGCTTCATCAGAAACGCGCGGACATCCGCCTCGTCATCCACCACCAGGACCGAGGCCCGGCCCTCGGGAGTCCTGGGCGCGGGCCCGCGCGGCGCGTCGATGACCGGGGCCGCTTCGGGCGCCGCCAGCGCGGTCGCGGCATCACGCCGGCTCTCATCCAGCTCCCGGGCCAGATCGAGAAGGAGTTCCTGCGCGTCGACGCCCACGGTGAGGGTCTCCCGCTCCAGCGAGTAGCCCTCGATCTGCTTCGGCACATCGTTCGAAAGCACGAAGCCGAAATTGCCGTCGCGCAGCCGGGACAGGGCACCCAGGTCGGCGGCGATCCCCGCGGTGAGCCGCTTCTCCCATTCTGCGGGTGCCAGAGCCGTGCGCGGCACGCGCTCCGAGGACCCGGGCGAGAAGCACGCCACCACCCGGCCGTTCCTGAATACGATCGCCCCTACGCCCACTTCCGTTTCGACCCGGATGTACCCCGTGCGCTGGGTGAACGCCACGATCTGGACGATGTCCAGGAGCGGGAGGTCTTCGATTCTCCCGGAGAGGCTCAACGGCTCACTCCCCGAGCGAGTCGCCCGCAGCTCTTCACATCGGCCGCGTCAATCACACTTTCGGTTCGAATCAGTGCG
>JANMVV010000046.1:0-6039 GCA_031392925.1 Vicinamibacteria bacterium | reverse complement strand
CCGGAGCCTACGACCGGCCCGGACCGACGCTCACGTCGCCGCTGCCGGTGTCCACGTCGATCTTCACCTTGAGATCGCCGCGCTTGTAGCCCCTGACCTTGCGCCGTTCCATGATGGCGGTGGCGTCGTCGAAATCGCTGGTCACATCGCCGCTGCCCACGTCGGCCATCAGCTGGAAGCCCACGCTGCGCGGCAGCTTCAGGGAAACATCTCCGCTACCGGTGTCGGCCTTGATCCTCGAGAGCTTGGATCCCCTGGCCTCCACCGAGACATCGCCGCTTCCGGTGTCCGCCGAGATCTCCTCGCTGTCGTCGACATCCAGGTGGACGCTCCCCGAGCCGGTATCGGCCTTGACGAACCGCGCGTTCGCGCCGGAGACATCGATATCGCCTGAGCCGGTGTCCATATCGATGCGCTCGCCGGCGAACGCCTTCAGAGTGCAGTCACCGCTGCCGGTGTTGCACTTGAACGAACCCTGCCCGGACGTCGCGTTCACGTCGCCCGAGCCAGTGTCGGCCACCACCTCGCCCTTGACGTCGTGGAGTGAAATGTCGCCCGAGCCTGAATCGAATCGGAGCGTACCGTCCACCCCCGAGCCCTCGAGGTTCCCCACCACGTTCTTGAAGGTGCCCGAGGCGCCCCGGGGAATTTCCACCACCAGGTCGGCGTAGAGGGCGAGCCCGCTTCCAGCGCTCACGCTCACTCGCGTCCCGTCGTAGGTGACGGTGCTCTTGCCCGAAAAGAGCCTCTCGAAGAAGCCGCCAGCCGAATCGCTACGGCCGTTGCCGGTGTAGCGGTAGGTGGTGTAGTCGCTCAGTGGGTACTGCACTCGCAGGGTGGGCTGTCCCGTCTTCGAGTCCCGCACCTCCTCGAGGCGCAGCAGGGCCGCGGTCTTCTGGTCCTCGCCGTGGACCGTGGCCGTGACCACCACCTTGGAGCCCGTTCCCTGCCGCACCACCATGTGGCCGGCGAGGTTCTCGACCCGGAAGGGACGGGTCGGATCAGCCGAAAGCTCGGCCTTCAAGGCGCGGGTGACGTCCGCCGAAGCGACGTTTCCGGCGAGAACCAGAGAGGCAAAGACCGCAAAGCCTGGTCGCATGGGGGGGAATCTCCTTGATGGGGGAAGGTCGTCTACAAAGGAAAGACGACGGGAACCCCCCGAAGGTTCCCAAGAAGAGAACGACTCTGGCTCAGGGTCCGGCGCCTGCCTGCCCCCCATGGAACGTGATTTTCCGGATCGCGGCCGCCCGATAGGCCCGCGCGCCATAGCCGCGTATCTTGAAGAAGAGCGGCGCTTGTTCAAACTTCAGAACTATCTCGTTCGTCCCTTCGTGCCAGGCCGTCTCGGGGAGAACGAAGCGCGCGATCTGCCAGGAAGGTGCGATTTCCTGTTGCCCGAGCGACCTGCCGTTGACCTCGACTTCGAATCTCTGGGGGATTTCCGTCTCGACCGCGCGGATTTCGAAAGAAATCCGCAGTTCGCCGTGACCCCGGAGAGGCAGCCACAGCCGTGCCTCCCGGCCATCCACGAAACGGCACAGAGACCCGTCTTCCGTCTCCACCTCGGAGAAACGGCGCGCCGGACGTGGAAGGCGGATCCACCAGTCGTTGCGACCGACCTCTAGGTCCGATCGACCGCTAAGGAGCAGGGGCGAGCCCGTGTAGCCCTCGAGGAATGCCACCGCGACTCCCGGCGACAGGCTCTCCAATCCTTCGTATACCGGAGCCACGATGGAGTCCTCGGCTTCACGGATGGCCGCCTGAACCGGCACGGGGGTTCCCGGGAGCGGCCGCAGCGAGTCGACCGCCACGTCGTACTGGTGAACGATCAGCAATAGAAGCGCGCACGCGAGAACTCCGACACGCGCGACCCGCGGCGTGACCATCACCAGCCCAAGCGCGATGAGGGGAATCGTTCCGGTGAAGCGCCTCACCTGATACCAGTCGAAGATGGACGCGTTCAGCCTCCACTGCAGAAGGAGAACGAGCATGGCGGACGCCGCCCAGGGCCGGCACCGGCGGAGGGCGAAGGGGAGGCCGATGACCGCGATCAGGGTCACGGGATAGGTGGTAAACAGGCCGCCGCGTGCCGAAAGGAGCATCTCGAGCAGCTTCGGCGCCCCGGGTCTTGCGAAGGCTTCGCCGTGAAGGAGCTTGTGGGGGACGAGGAAGGGAGTTCCGAACATCGACCACCAGACCAAACTCTGAATCCAGGCCAGGCTTACGAAGCCGACGAGGATGAGAGCGCCCTCCTTGATCATGCGGCCGAACCTCCGGTGCGCGGGCCATGAGTCGAACGCAAAGATGGCGGGAACGAGCAGCAGTAACCCGTCCTGGGACCTCACGAGGTAGACGAGACCGCAGGCGAGGCCGGCTTTCACCGCCCAGGCCGAAGACCCCGCTTCGCGCAGGCGCCGCGAGGCCACGACCACGAGGACGGCGGCGAAGAACTCGGTCGCGTGGGCGAAACTCGGAAGGACGCGCATGTAGAAGCGCAGCGGCGATCCGAACCAGATGAGCAGCACGGTGAGGAGCGAGGCGAGCGGACTCACGAACTCGCGAAGCTCGCGGTAGAGAAGGAACAGGCCCAGGCAGCCGAGGACGATGGAGACGAGGCAGGCCGCCGCGATGAACATGGGCTCGGCGCCGGTGACGGTGAATCCGAAGATGAGGCCCAGGAGGCTTTGAATCACGTAGAGCGGAAGGAGCAGCAGGCCCCAGACCAGCGGCGCGCCGATCGGAAGGACGTTCTTCGCGTGCATCTGCTGTCCGAGCAGGCCGTAGTCGTTGGCAAGGTCGAGGTCGCGATCCCCGATCAGGGAACGCGCGTAGGTGAAGTAGTGGATACCGTCGGCGTCGAGGGAGCGCGGGTGGCGCAGATAGAGGATGGCGCAAAGGACGAGCAGGGTCAGAAGGGCCCACCGCTCGCCGTCGGTCTGTAGGTCGCGGAGCCAGGTCCGCCACACGAGGGCCAGGGCCAGGAGCACGAGGGTCGCCTGAAAGACCGGGATCCCCGGCTCGAGAGAAGGCCGCATCAGGTCTACCGCGACGAGGGCGAACGCCAGCAGACCGGGACCGAGGCGGCGAATCATGGGAGGTTTCACTATACTTTTCGGCGATACGAAACCAGAGCCATGAGCCTGAGCAGGCGGCAATAGGGCCGCTGCGGCAACGAAAGCGACAAACGAATGACCGAACTCACCCCGGAAGTCATCCACAAACTCCCCAAGACGGACCTCCACGTCCATCTGGATGGCTCCCTCCGGATCCCCACCCTGATCGAACTCGCGAAGGAGCGGAGCGTGAAGCTCCCCTCCTACACCGTGGAAGGCCTGCGCGAACTCGTCTTCAAGGACACCTACAAGAACCTGCCCGAGTATCTCGAGGGGTTCATGTACACCACCGCGGTGATGATCGACGCGGAGGCGATCGAAAGGATCGCCTACGAGTTCTGCCTCGACAATCAGGCGGAAGGCGTCCGCTACGTCGAAGTCCGGTTCGCGCCGCAGCTCTCGGTCCGCGACAGCCTCACCATGAGCCAAGTGGTGAACGCAGTGGACCGCGGTCTTCGCCGCGCGGCGAAGGAGTTCAACGCTCAGCCCGCGGTCGTGGACGGCACGGAACCGAAGTTCGTGGCAGGCATGATCCTGTGCGCGATGCGTTACTTCGAAGGCACCTGGTCCCAGGGCTTCGGACGGCTCTTCGATGCCATGCCCGAGGCGGATCGTTTCGAGCTCTACTCGACCGCGAGCGTCGAAGTGGCGCGCGCCGCGGCCCGGCTTCGTGACGAAGGGTGTCTCGTGGTCGGCATCGATCTGGCGGGTCAGGAGAAGGGGTACCCCGCGGGCGATCACAAGCACGCCTACCAGATCGCGCACGAGGCGTTCCTCGGCAAGACGGTCCACGCGGGCGAAGACTACGGACCGGAATCGATCTTCCAGGCCATTGGCGACCTGCATGCCGACCGCATCGGCCACGGCACCTGGCTCTTCAGCGAGGACAAGATCCAGGCCCGCATCCCGAACAAGAAGGCTTATGTCGAGTCGCTGGTCCAGTTCGTGGCCGACAAGCGGATCACCATCGAGGTCTGCCTCACTTCGAACCAGCAGACCGTCCCGGAGCTTGCGGCCGATCTGTCGAAGCACCCGTTCGCGGAGATGCGCAAGCGGAAACTCTCGACCACGTTCTGCACGGACAACCGCCTGGTCTCGAGCACCACGGTCTCCCGCGAGATCGCTCGTGCGGTGGAAGCATTCGACCTCACGGTCCGCGAGGTCCGCGACTCCCTGATCTACGGCGTGAAACGCAGCTTCTTCCCCGGCAGCTATCTGGAGAAGCGTCAGTACGTGCGGCAGTTCATCGACTACGCTGACCGGATCCTCGGCAAGACAGAGAGTACGTAGCCCTGACCCCGGGCATCTCCGGGGCCGGTGTATCGTCTTTCAGCTATGGCCGCCGAAGGCACCCTCCGATCTGATAGTTCCGACCGTATAGGGAAATACGAAATCATTTCCAAGATCGGTCAGGGGGCGATGGGAGAGGTGTACAAGGGGCGCGACACCGTGCTGGATCGTTTCGTCGCCATAAAGACGATGTCCGCCGCGGTTTTGGGCAATCCCGAAATGGGCCAGCGCTTCCTGCGCGAGGCCCAGTCCGCGGCCCGGCTCAACCACCCCAACGTGGTGACCCTCCACGAGTTCGGCGAGGATGCGGGACGGTTCTTCATGGCCATGGAGCTTCTCGAGGGAGAGGACCTGTCGCACGCCCTCAAACGCGCCTCTCTTCCCACCCTGGAGGACAGGCTCCCGGTGATGGAGCAGATCCTCGACGGCGTCGCGTATGCGCACAACTCGGGGGTGATCCACCGCGATCTCAAGCCCGCCAACATCCACATCCAGAAGAACGGCCATATCAAGGTCATGGACTTCGGCCTCGCCCGGCTCGGAGAGTCCGAGATCACCCGCGCGGGCACGGTCATGGGGACTCCGAACTACATGTCGCCCGAGCAGGTGCGGGGGGAGAAGACCGGGCCCCCTTCGGACGTCTTCGCCCTCGGCGCCATGTTCTACGAGATCCTTTCCGGACGGCGCGCGTTCGACGCCGACTCCATGCACGCCGTTCTCTACAAGGTCACGGAGTCGCAGCCGGCGCCCCTCACCGAGATCTGCCCGGGCCTCCCCCCGGTCATCGTGACCTTCGTCTGGCGCGCGCTCGCCAAGGCTCCCGAACTCCGCTACAAGGACGCGGGCCAGATGCGGGAGGCCCTCGAGCTGTGCCGGCGCGTGATCGATGGCTCCCTCGACGAAGGCGCCGCGATCGGGGCCATGGGCGAGGCGCCCACCATTCTGCAAAGCCCGGGCGAGGCCGCGGCCACCGCGATGTGGATCGATCCGGCTACGTCCGCACCCGCGTCTACCACGCAGCGCCGATCCGTCACGCTGCGGCCGGGTCCCCTCCCGTCGCTGCGACCCACGAGTTCGCCAACCATAAGGCGCGGAGCGAAGCCGGGCTCGAAGCCGGCGATCCCGCCCGCGAGCGCGCCTCCCGCACTCGTGCCGGAAGCCTCGGCGCCGTCCCGGACCCCGCTGGTCCTGGGCATCGGCGCGATCGTGGCGATCGCGGCGGTGGCGCTGGTGGTGCTCCTGAAACGTCCCGAGACTCCGACCTCCGCACCCGACGATCGAAAGGCCATCTTCGGCGTCGCCATCGAAGCGCAGCTCGACGCGGCGCGCAAAAGCCTCGAGTACAAGGACCCGGAAGGCGCCATCGCCGCGGCGCAGAAGGCGCTCCAGTTCGATCCCGGAAACGCCGCCGCCCAGGACATCACGAGCCGGGCGCGCGCCCTCCTCGATGGGGTCGAGGCGGACGCCCACGAGGCGAGGCGCGCGGCGGAGGCGGGCGACCTCGACGGAGCCAGCAAGGCCCTCGCGAAAGTCCTCGACGTTATGCCGAAGCATCCGGTGGCCGCCGAGCTCGCGGAAAAGCTCGCGAGCCGTTTCAAGGCGAGGGCGGACGACGCCTCGAAACAGATGAAGCAGG
>JANMVV010000475.1:0-1512 GCA_031392925.1 Vicinamibacteria bacterium | reverse complement strand
CGCGTTCAGACGCTGAGCTTCGTGCATTGACCGACGTCTTTCGCGGCCGGTTGGGGCGTGGTGAAGACCTCGATGACCTGCTGGGCGAAGCCTTCGCCACGGTTCGCGAGGCCGGCAAACGGGTACTCGGCCAACGGCACTTCGATGTCCAGGTGATGGGCGGCGCCGGCCTGCACTTCGGCTGGATTGCCGAGATGAAGACCGGTGAAGGCAAGACGCTGGTCTCCACCTTGCCCGCCTACCTGAATGCGCTGACGGGATTGGGCGTTCACCTGGTCACCACCAACGACTACCTGGCCAAGCGTGACGCGGAATGGATGGGCCAGGTTCACCGGTTCCTCGGGCTCGACGTTGGCGCGGTCCTTCCCGATATTGATGACCCGGAGGAGAAGCGCGCGGCCTACGCGTCCGACATCACCTACGGGACGAACAACGAGTTCGGTTTCGACTACCTGCGCGACAACATGGCGGGCTCGGTTGAGGAACAGGCTCAACGCGGCCACAACTTCGCCATTGTGGACGAGGTCGACTCGATCCTCGTGGATGAGGCGCGGACTCCTTTGATTATCTCGGGTCGCGCCGACGACGCGCAGGCGCTGTATTTCCAGTTCGCTCGCATCGTCAAGACGTTGCAACGCGATCGGGACTACGAGGTCGACGAAGCCAAGCGCACCGTCGTGCCGACTGAAGAAGGCATCCATCGCGTCGAGAAGGCGTTGGGGGTCGACAACCTCTACGAGCACGTGAACCAGAACTTCGTGCATCAGCTCCAGGCCGCACTCAAGGGCAAGGAGCTGTTCAAGCCCGACGTCGACTACGTGGTCGCGGATGGCGAAGTGAAGATCGTCGACGAGTTCACCGGCCGCATCCTCGACGGCCGTCGATGGAGCGATGGTCTGCACCAGGCCGTTGAAGCCAAAGAAGGTGTGCGGATCAAGGAGGAGAACCAAACCCTCGCGACCGTCACGCTGCAGAACTACTTCAAGCTCTACGACAAGCTCGGTGGCATGACCGGTACCGCGAACAGCGAAGCCGGCGAGTTCATGCACACCTATGGGCTGGAGGTGGTCAGCATTCCCACGAACCGCGTGATGGTGCGGATGGACGAGCCTGACCTCATCTACAAGACCGAGGAGGCCAAGTTCGAAGCGTTGGCCGACGACATCCAGGAGCGCAGTGACCGCGGCCAGCCTGTATTGGTCGGCACGATTTCGGTAGAGCGCTCGGAGCATCTCGCGAATCTGTTGGACAAACGGGGGATTCCGCACCTCGTCCTCAACGCCAAGCAGCACGAGAAGGAAGCGGGCATCGTCACGCAGGCAGGCCGCGTGGGCGCGGTGACCGTGGCCACGAACATGGCCGGCCGGGGCGTCGACATTCTGTTGGGCGGGTACCCCGAAGGTTTGGCTCGCGAAGAGATGCTCGCGAGTGGCACAACGCCCGAAGCGGAGACCGAAAAGTACGACGAGTTGCTCGCCCATTTCAAGGAGCAATGCGCCGAAGAGGGCGCGC
>JANMVV010000470.1:0-3639 GCA_031392925.1 Vicinamibacteria bacterium | reverse complement strand
CGTGTCGTTGCAGGCGCTGGGCGCGGAGAAAGTCGCCGGGGACGGGACGCGGGCGACGCGCATTCTGTGGGTGGTCTCGGTGGACAATCAGGGCGCGCTCGAGGAGATCACTCCGATGGAGCAAAAGCGCGGGCCGCGCGGCTGGAGTAAGCCCAAGCCCCTGTCTCTGTCCCGGCTCGCGAAGGATCACAAGCTCGATCCGGCGGACGCGAAGGTCGCTCGGGCGATCCGGCCGGACCGGTACGACGCACAGCGCCCCCGGCTGGATCTGGCCGCCGCCATCGTGGCCCTGGTGGGCCATCCAGGAGTGATCCTTAGCGACGCGCCGGAAACCGTCGTTGACGTCGTGGAGGGCACGCCCGAACTGGAGGTGGCGCGCGGCGATGCGGGCTTCGTCGTGCGCGTGAACCCACCCCTGCGCGACGAGCCCGATCCGGAAGTGACGTACTACATGGAGGATGCGAATCGGCGCGAGCGCGAGGCCCTGCGATCGATCACGGTGTTGCGCGACTCGCCACAGCGCATCCGTGTGATTCGCCTGACCGAGGCGCAGCGACGGGCCGCCAAACTTCTGTCCGGGCGAGTCACGGTGCCCGAAAGCGCCCAGCCCGAACTGCAGCAGGCCCTGCGCTCGCTCGCCGGACATTTTCATATTCAATCCGACCACGTGGAGGCCGCCATCGAGGTGGCCGCCGAGTCGCGGCTGCGCGCGGAACTGGCGCCGGTGGGCGACGGGCTGGGACTGCGCCTGGTCACAGCACCTCTGGGACCAGAAGGCCCTCGCCTCATGCCGGGGAGTGGCCGCGCGCGTGTGATGGCAACCGTGAAAGGCGAAACTCGCGGCGCCCAGCGCGACCTCGCCGCCGAACGGGCTCACCTCGACGCCGTGCTCGCGGCCTTCGACTTCCTGGACCCGCCCGCCCGAGGCGACCTGGTGTGCCAGTGGGTGATCGGCGAACCCGAGCGGGCACTCGCGACGATCGAGGCCCTCCCGCTCCTGGCCGCGGTGCAGGCCATCGACTGGCCACGCGGACAGGCCGTGCGGGTGATCACCGTGAATGCCGCGCAGATGGCGCTGAGCGTGCGCACCGAGCGCGACTGGTTCAAGGTCGAGGGCCGCGCTCAACTCGACGAGGGACTGGTGTTCGAACTCGAAGCGCTGCTCGCGGCGGCTTCCGGCAAGAGCCGTTTCGTGCCGATGGGCAAGGGTGTGTATGCAGCGCTCACGCGGGAACTGCGCGAGAAGCTGATTGAACTCGCCGCGGTGGCCGAGCCACAGGGCGGCGGACTCCGGGTGCCGCACCTCGCTGCCGCCTGGCTCGATGATGTGCTCGAAGGGATCGCGGCCGAGACCGACGGCGGGTTTGCTGAAAAAGTCGAACGTCTGCGCACCGCCCAGGAAACGCAGCCAGTGCTGCCGAGCCTCCAAGCCGAACTCCGACCGTATCAGGAAGACGGCTACGTTTGGGCGATGCGGCTCGCGCAGGCGGGTTTCGGCGCCTGCCTCGCCGACGACATGGGCCTCGGCAAGACGGTTCAGGCGCTGGGCGTGATGCTCGCGCGCGCCTCCTCCGGCCCAGCCCTCGTGGTGGCACCGACCTCGGTGTGCGGCAACTGGCTCGCCGAGACACAACGTTTCGCGCCGACCCTGAACGCCACGATCTACGGCGAGGGCGATCGCGTCGCGACCCTTGAATCGGCGGGGCCGCTCGATGTCGTGATCGTTTCCTATGCGCTGATGCAGCAGTCTCGGGAGGCCTTCGCGAATCGCACCTGGCATACCCTCGTGGTCGACGAGGCGCAGGCGATCAAGAACGCAGCCGCCAAACGCTCCCTTGCCTTGTTCGACCTGAAGGCGGACTTTCGCATCGCCCTGTCCGGCACGCCGATCGAGAACCGGCTCGGCGATCTGTGGTCGATCATGCGTTTCTGCAATCCGGGGCTCCTCGGCACCCTGTCGCGTTTCAACGAGCGCTTCGCAGCGCCCATCGAGCGTGAAAGGGACCGCGAGGCGCAGCGCATTCTGCGACGGCTGATCGCGCCATTCGTGTTGCGCCGAACCAAGTCGCAAGTGTTGCAGGAACTGCCGCCGCGCACCGAACTGGTTCTCACCATCACGCCGGAACCCGCCGAGGCCGCTCATTACGAGGCCTTGCGCCGGGTGGCCGTGAAAGAAGCCGAAAGCGCAGCGGCCACCGAGCCGCGCGGTCAGGCTGGTTTCCACATCCTCGCGCAGCTGACCAGACTGCGCCGCGCGGCGTGCGACCCGCGCCTGCCCAGTCCGGATCTCGGGATCGTGGGAGCCAAGGTGCGTGCTTTCGCCGAACTCGCTTTCGAGCTTGTGGCCAACGGCCATAAGGCGCTGGTGTTCAGCCAGTTCGTCGATTTCCTCACCCTTTTGCGCGAGCCGCTCGACCAAGCCTCTATCCGCTACCAGTATCTCGACGGCGCCACCCCTGCAGCCGAGCGCACGAAGCGGGTGGCGGCATTTCAGAAGGGCGAGGGCGAGTTGTTCCTCATCAGCCTCAAGGCCGGGGGTTATGGCCTCAACCTGACCGCCGCCGACTACGTCGTCATCACCGATCCCTGGTGGAATCCGGCCGCGGAGGATCAGGCCATGGGCCGCGCCCACCGCATGGGCCAGGCGCGGCCCGTGACGGTCTACCGCCTCGTGACCAAAGGCACGCTCGAGGAGCAGATCGTGAGGCTGCACCACGACAAACGGGCGCTGGCCGAGGGCGTGCTCGCCGAAGGCTCTGAGGGCAAGGCGGTGCCGTCGCCCGAGGAACTCATCGCCTTGATGCGGAATTGACCCTTCGCCCTCTCAATCAGCGGCTGTTTTCCATTCGCGCGCAAAGCTCGACTCCAAGACGTGGATCAGGCTTCGATCAGGCGACCCGACGCGTACTTGTGGAGGAGGCTCGCGATCAGCGTCTGGTAAGGCAGTCCTTCGGCAAGCGCCCGCTTCTGAATAGCCTCCAGATCTTTGCTGGAGAGACGAATATTCAGCCGACGATCCTTGCGAAAGGTCGCCGTGGCGTAGGCAACGTACCGCTTGCGGTCCCGCTTCCCTCCCGCGGCCTTTCGCCACTCGCCGCGTTCAACAGATCCGAGCATGTCCTTCTCGGCCGCATCAAGCTTCATGATCGTCAGGCTCCTTCCCCAGATATTGTTTCGTGGCCTTTCGGCTCGGAATGATCGTCTTCAAGAACACCGTCTCTTCGTGCTCGACGAACGGCACGAGGTAGACATAGTCGTCACGACGAACCACGAAGATACGCTGGCCGCCATACCGGGTCCTGTTCGGATGTTCGAGCACCTCGAGCAGGTCCCCCCGCTCAATGTGAAACACGATGTCTTCAAATCCAATTCCTCTTTCAGTCTTCACCTTTTCGTTCTTCGAGTCATCCCAGGCGAAGTACCTCACCCGAAAAGTGTATCAAAACGTGTGTGCCTATTAGGCACACATCGGGCGTCCCTCCCCCAGCTCTCCTGGTTCGCTAGTGTCCTGCCTCGTAAATTCGCGTAACACGTTGAATGCTGCGCAAGATCGTCTGGGCCGACTTCGTCCAGCGGAATGGCTTAGCGTTCTCGTTCCAGTGGGCGAGGTAACGCAGTATGGCTCGCTCCAGGGCGCGG
>JANMVV010000440.1:0-13886 GCA_031392925.1 Vicinamibacteria bacterium | reverse complement strand
GCACGGCGCGGCGCTCCTCACCTGCAATCACGTGAGCTTCGTCGATGCCCTGCTCCTGATGGCGGCCTCGCCCCGGCCGATCCGTTTCATCATGGATCACAGGATCTTCGAGACGCCCGTCCTCGGCGCGATTTTCCGTCTCGCGAAGACCATTCCAGTGGCGTCCAAGGCCGACGATCCTGCGATCTATGCGAATGCCTTCGCGGAAGCCGACAAGACGCTCGCCGCGGGGGATCTTCTATGCATCTTCCCCGAAGGCGTCATCACGCGTGACGGAGAACTGCAGCCGTTCCGGGCCGGCATCATGAAGATCCTCGAGCGTCGACCCGTGCCCGTGATCCCGATGGCCCTGCAGAACATGTGGGGCTCGTTCTTCTCGCGCATCGACGGCAAGGCCATGACCAAGCCGTTCCGCCGCGGCTTCTACTCGAGCGTGCGGCTCATGGTCGGGACGCCGGTGGCGCCCGAGGCGGTGACCCCCGAAGGCCTGCGGGAGAAGGTGGCGGAACTGCGGGGAAGGCTGAAGTAGGCGGCTGAGGTCCCCGGCTACCGGCCCTCGATAACCTCGCGGACCGCCCGGTCGTCTTCACGCCAGCCCTTGCGCACCTTCACGAAGAGTTCGAGGTAGACGGGTGCTTTGAGAAAAGTCTCGATCTCGGTCCTTGCTTCCGTCCCGATCTTCTTGAGCATCGAGCCCTGCTTGCCGATCACGATGGCCTTCTGGCCCTCGCGCTCGAGCATGATGTCGGCCGAGATGCGGATCTTGCCGCCGTCCGCCTGCTCGTCCTCCCAGGCCCGCACCAGGACCGCGGTGGCGTACGGGACTTCCTGACCGCAGCAGTGGATGATGGCTTCGCGGATCAGTTCGGAGACGAGAAACCGTTCGGACTTGTCGGTGAACTCGTCCACCGGAAAGAGGGCCGGGCCTTCGCGAAGCTGATCGAGCACGGCCTTGAGGAGGACCTCAACGCCTTCGCCGGTGCGCGCCGAGATCGGCACCACGGCCTTGAAGTGGAGCCGGTTTCCAAGCCCCGCCATCAGGGGCAGGAGCTGGGACTTCGCGACCTTGTCGACCTTGTTGAGGGCGAGCACGATCGGCTTCCCTGACTGACGCAGAAGATCGGCGATCGGGCGATTGTGGGGGCCGTCCCGTTCGGTGGTGTCGACCATCCAGATCGCCACGTCCGCCTCGCCGATGGCCGAATGGGCGACGCTCATCATCCGGGTGTGCATGGCGTGGAAGGGCTTGATCAGCCCCGGGGTGTCGATGAAGGCGATCTGACCGTTGGGCCGATTCACGTAGCCGAGGATTCGGTTGCGCGTGGTCTGAGGCTTGTCCGAGGTGATCGCGACCTTTTCGCCGACCAGCCGGTTTAAAAGCGTCGACTTGCCCGCGGAGGGACGGCCCACGATGCTGACGAAGCCCGACTTGAAGCCCGGGGGCGTGGATTCGGAGTTTTCCTCGCTCATTGCTCGACCTCCACCGCCACCCTCGCGAACTGTACCCGCCCGACGCGCTTCGGTGTGGCTTCGAGTATCTCGATGCTGTAGCCCTCGTGCTCGATCTTCTCGCCGGCCCGGGGAACGTGGCCGAACAGATTCATGGCCAGGCCGCCCACCGTGTCCACGTCGTTCGGCATATCGAAGCCGGGGTCGAGCGCGTCTTTGAGAGTTTCCAGGCTGACCCGCGCGGAGGCGCTGATCACACCCTCGGCGGTGGCGACCAAAGGCTCGGTCTCGTTGTCGTACTCGTCCTTGATCTCGCCCACCAGCTCTTCGAGGATGTCCTCGATCGAGACGAGGCCCGCGGTGACGCCGTACTCGTCCACCAGGATCGCAATAGACAGGCGCTTGCTCTGCATCTCGCGCAGGAGGTCCACGATCTTCTTGCCGTCGGGGACGATCAGGGCGGGCCGGACCATGGACTGGATGGTGGCGGTCTCGGGGCCGTCGTGGCTGACCAGGTCGCGGACATGGAGCACCCCCGCGATGTCGTCGAGGGTCTCCGCGTAGGCCACGAGCCTCGAGTACTGCGATTCGCGGAACAGCTTCCGCGCTTCCGCCACCGTGCTCGACGTGGGCAGGGCGGTGATGTCGAGGCGCGGGGTCATCACTTCGCGGGCCTGGGTCTTCGAGAACCGGGCGAGGGAATCGACGATCCTCGACTCGTTCTCCGCGAGCAGGGGCGGGGGCGGGATTTCCGCCTGGGGCCTGTGAATACGGCCCGTCCCGCCGTGACCGTTCGAATCCTCCTCCGCGGCCTCGGACCCGGCCGCGCGCCGGCGCCGGATGCTGGTGAGGGGGCGGTGGAGGATGGCGTAGCGGTGGGACGGCCGGATGAGGCTGAGCAGCACGCGTTCGGGGCCGCGCCGCGCGATCGCGTAGGGGAGGGTCAGGCGGAAGATCAGAAGGTAGATGAACATGGTCACCAGGGCCACGAGCATGGCCCAGTGATTGAGCAGGTCGAGGAGCAGCACGGTCAGCAGGACGGTCATGGCCACGTGCGCGGTATAGGTGCCGATGTGGATGGGCATCAGGATCGAAGGTGGATCTTCGAAATAGTGGCTGAGCTTCTCCAGCTCGGGCGAGTCCTCGTCCGCCATCTTGTGGAGGTTTCGCCGCTTCACCAGATAGAAGGCGGCCTCGATGGTGGCGAGACTGATGGAAACGATGATGGAAACAAAGATCGCGAAGAGGGCGAGGAAGGTCATGCGGCGATCCTCCGGGGGGTCGGCTTCGAGGCGCGGGCGGGCCTCGAAGCCCGGGTCAGGAGACGGGCGCGGAGACGCTTCTCGAGGGCTTCCATCTCACCGCGGTCCGTCTCGTGATCGTAGCCAAGCACGTGGAGGAAGCCGTGCAGGGCCAGAACCTCCAGTTCGCGGTCGAGGGTTCGGGAAGAGCGGGCCGCGTTCCTGCGCGCGGTCTCGACGCTGATGAACACGTCGCCGAGGCCCATGTCCTCGCCCTGGCTCTCGAACGAAAGCACGTCCGTGGGCTGGTCCTTGAAGCGGTAATCGCGATTGAGGCGGCGGAGGAGCGAGTCGCCCGCGAACACGAGCGCGAGTTCGCCGCTCACCTTCATCGACCGGGCCGCGCGCTCCAGGAGGCGCTTGATCCGATCGACGCGGATCCTGTGCTTGCGCTGACGGTTCACCATCAGCACCGACAGCCCGCTCGTGCTCGGAGGTTCGTGCTTCATGCCGCCCCACCGTTCGACGAGCCGCTCGGTGGCCCCCCGGCCGCGGTGTTCTGCGGGTCACGCTTCTCGTAGGCCTTGATCACGCTTTGCACCAGCTTGTGCCGCACCACGTCGCGCTGATCGAAGTAGCTGAAGCCGATGCCTTCGACGCCGTTCAGGACGTTGATCGCGTCCACCAGCCCCGAGGTCCGGCCCTGGGGCAGGTCGACCTGGGTGATGTCGCCCGTGACCACCACCTTGGAGCCGAAGCCGATGCGGGTGAGCACCATCTTCATCTGCTCGGGCGTCGTGTTCTGCGCTTCGTCGATGATCACGAAGGCATCCGACAGCGTCCGGCCGCGCATGAAGGCGATGGGCGCCACTTCGATGACGTGGCGCGAGATCAGGCGTTCGACCTTCTCGAACTCCATCATGTCGTACAGAGCGTCGTAGAGCGGGCGCAGGTACGGATCCACCTTCTGCTGCAGGTCACCGGGGAGGAAGCCGAGTTTCTCGCCCGCCTCCACCGCGGGCCGGGCCAGGATGATCCGGGCGACCGCCTTGGTGTGGAGATACGAAACAGCCTGAGCCACCGCCAGGTACGTCTTGCCGGTGCCCGCGGGGCCGATGCCGAAGACCATGTCGCTCGCGAGGATCTGTTCCAGATACCGGCGCTGGTTGAAGCTCCTCGGCACGATGGTCTTCTTGCCGCTGCGGACCACCGCCTTGAGCAGGAAGTCCTTGAGGTCCGCGCTCTCATTTTCGGAGACGAGGGTGGCGGCGAGGCGCACATCGCCGCCGGCCAGGGCGTAGCCGTTTGCCATCATGGTGGTGAGCTGGTTCAGCACCGAGACGGTCTGGCGTTCGCCCTCCCCGGACCCTTCGATGATGAGGTCCGTCCCGTCGTTCTTGATTCGAACCTTGAGGATCTCCTCGAGGGAGCGAAGGTTCTCGTCCTTCACCCCGAACAGCTCGTCCGTCCGCCCCGGCAGAGAAATGCGGGTCATGGCCTGGACAGGAGGATGCCGAGGTCGCGCAGCTGGTCGGGCCGGACTTTCGAGGGCGCGTTGCACATCAGGTCGCTGGCCGACGCGGTCTTCGGGAAAGCGATGACGTCACGAAGCGACGAGGCGCCGGAAAGGAGCATGGCGAGCCGGTCGAGGCCGAGGGCGATGCCGCCGTGCGGAGGCGTGCCGTAGGAGAGGGCATCGATGAAGAAACCGAAACGGTCGCGGGTCTCTTCGTCGGTGAGGCCGAGGATCTTGAAGACCTTCGCCTGGGTCGCCGAGTCGTGGATGCGGTAGCTGCCTCCGCCCACTTCCATTCCGTTCAGGACGATGTCGTAGGCCTTCGCTCGAACCTTGCCCGGCTCGGAGTCGAGCCGGTGCGCGTCTTCGGGCAACACGGCGGTGAAGGGATGGTTGACGCTGTAGAAGCGCTTCTCGCCCGCGTCCCATTCGAAGAGAGGGAAGTCAACGATCCAGCAGAACTTGAACGCCTTCTCACTCTCGGCCATGAGTTTCAGCTCCTTGCCCATTTCGAGGCGGAGAATGCCCATGGCCATCGAGATCGGGCCTTCGGCGTCGACACCCACGAGGATGGTGTCGTCCTTCTGCGCCCCCGTCTTCGCGAATATCTTCCGGGCGACTTCTTCCGAGGCGCCTTTCTTGATCAGATTCGCGATCGCTTCGTCTGTGTACTTCAGAGTGAAGAGGTTCCGCTTGGCGCAACGCGCGTCGGGCACGATGCGGGTGAGCCACATTTCTTCGTTGATCTTGCGAAGCCGGGTGCCCGAGATGGCGCCCGAGGCCGGCAGCACGATCGCGCGGGCCACCGCACCCGCCTCGATGGTGGCGGGGAAGCCTTCCAGGCCGAGCGTCCGCATCTCCTCGGTGATGTCGGAGATCTCCATGCCAAAGCGGATGTCGGGCTTGTCCGAGCCGTAACGGGCCAGGGCGTCCTTGTAGGCCATGCGCGGGAACGGCCGCGGCACGTCGACGCCGATGAGCGAGAGCGCCTTCTGATAGAGGGGCTCGATGAGGTCGAAGATCGCTTCTTCATGCGGGAACGACATCTCGATGTCGACCTGGGTGAATTCGGGCTGCCGATCGGCGCGCAGGTCCTCGTCGCGGAAGCAGCGGGCGATCTGGAAGTACCGGTCGAGGCCGCCGACCATGCAGAGCTGCTTGAACATCTGCGGCGATTGGGGCAGGGCGAAGAAGGCGCCGTGATGGACGCGGGAGGGAACGAGGTAGTCGCGGGCGCCCTCGGGGGTCGAAGCGGTGAGAATGGGCGTCTCGATTTCGAGGAAGCCCGCTTCGTCGAGATAGGTGCGGATGGCGAGGGCCAGCTTGTGGCGGAGGATCAGCGATTTCTGGATGGGACCGCGCCGCAGGTCGAGGTAGCGGTACTTGAGCCGGATGTCCTCGGAGGTCGTGATGTCGTCCTCGATGGCGAAGGGCGGCGTCTTCGCCTCGGAAAGAACGACGATCTCGGTGGCGGTGATCTCGATGGCGCCGGTCTTGATCTTGGGGTTTATGGTGTCCGCGTCGCGCGCCTCGACCCGGCCGGTGACCGCGAGGACATACTCTCCGCGAACCTTGTCGGCCACGTCGTGGGCGGCCTTCGACACCTCCGGACGCGCCACCACCTGGCAGATGCCCTCGCGGTCGCGCAGGTCGATGAACACGACGCCGCCGAGGTCGCGCCGGGTGGCCGCCCAGCCCATGAGAGTGACGGTCTGTCCGACGTGCGAAACGTCGACCGAACCGCAGTAGTGCGAGCGTTTCAACTTTGACTCCTGGAAAAGAGGCGGGGGCGGGAAAGAATAAGGAGTTGAGAAGTCGGCATGGCCTTTTTGGGGGAACGCTCTACTGAGCGTTCTGTTCTTCGAGGTACGTGTTCTTGTACTCGAAGTAGTTCTGCGCGTAGCCGCGCAGATTGGCCTTCTCTTCGCCGGTCAGGGGACGACGGACCTTCGCGGGACTGCCCATCACCATGACTCCGGACGGAATCTCCATGCCTTCAGGGACGAGGGTCCCCGCGGCGATGACGCTCTCCGCCCCCACCTTCGCCCCGTTCAGGACGATCGCGCCGATTCCGATCAGCGCGTAGTCGCCGATGGCGCAGCCGTGCAGGGTCACCGAGTGGCCGACGGTCACGTGGTGACCGACCACGGTCGGGAAGTCAGGAGCCATGACGTGGACAACCGTGTTGTCCTGAATGTTGGAGTGCGCTCCGATGGAGATCCGGTGGACGTCTCCGCGCACCACCGCGCAGGGCCAGATGCTCGCATGGTCGCCGAGGGTCACGTCCCCGATGACCTGGGCGGAGGGGTCGATGTAGACGCCTTCGCCGAGGCGTGGCCATTGGCCTTTGTAGGGTCGGATCATTGGAATGAGACCCGCGATTCTACTTGAGTGACCGATCTCGGGGCGGAGCCGCCTCTTTGAACCCTATTCGTCGGCCACCTGGAGCATGAAACGGGTGCCGCCGATCTGGAACTCGGTCCCGTGGTGGATCTCGACCTCCTTCACCCGCTCGGCGCCGATGAACGTCCCGTTCTTGCTCTCGAGATCACGTAGAACGAATCGCGTTCCCCGCACCTCCACCATGGCGTGCATCCGGGAGACTTGCGTCTCCCCTAACTCTATGGCGGCGCCAGAGTTGCCACCTTCGCGTCCGATCAGAAGGGAGGCGTGGCGGAAGAGGTGATCGGCGCCCTCCTTCGGACCGGACCGGAAGCTCAGGCTGACCCGCTTGCCCGCGGGAAGAGTCAGCGGCCCTCGCGGTAGTCCGACTGACCGGGAAGGGGCATCCGCGGTGTCGGTACCGGCGGCCGCCACCTGGTCCATGGGAACACTGGCGGTGGGCGTCTTAAGCGGCGGCAGACCAGGCGTGGAAGGGCCGGGAATCGGCGGGATGCCCCGGCCCGCGGCGTGGCGAAGGGGGCGACCTTCTAGCGCATCTTCGATGTCCTCGACCATCTGATCGGCGTTCGCATAGCGCTCGTCGGGGTTCTTGGCCAGGGCGTGGGCCGCGATTTCGTCCACCGCGCCGGGGATGTCCTTCACGATGTGGCTCGGCGGAGCGGGGTGCTCATAGGCGAGCCGCATCAGGATTTCCGAGAACGTGCCCTTGCCGAAGGCCCGCGTGCCGGTGAGCGATTCATAGAGCACGGTGCCGAGCGAGAACAGATCGCTCCGCGCATCGACCCTGGCCTCGAGCGCCTGCTCCGGCGCCATGTAGCCGGGGCTGCCCAGCACGTCGCCCTGGCTGGTGAGCTTGGACGAGTCGAGCTTGGCGACGCCGAAGTCCATGATCTTGGGCTCGCCCTTCTTCAGGATCATGACGTTGCCGGGCTTGATGTCGCGATGGACGATGCCGTGCTCGTGGGCATGGGAGAGAGCGTCGGCGAGGCGGGAGGTCACGCGCAGGGCGTCTCTCCAGGGCAGGGGGCCGTCCCCGATCACGTCCTCGAGGGTGCGTCCGCGCAGGAACTCGAGGGACATGAAAAAGGCATCGGCCGCGGCATCGATGCCGATCTCGTAGACCACCACGATGCACGGGTGTTGGAGCGCGGCGGCGGCCCGCGCCTCCTGGTAGAAGCGTTTCTCGAACGTCTCCCGCAGTTCCTCGGCGATGGGCTCGAGCAGCAGCGTCTTCAGGGCCACGGGCCGCATCAGGGAAAGATCGCGGCCTTCGTAGACCACACCCATGGCGCCGCGACCGATCTCGCGCACGATCTCGTAACGGCCGATGGTCCTGGGGAGAGCGGTCTTGGCCATCAGTTCCACTCGAGCGACAGATCCTTGCGCAGACCGCCCATGCTGCCGAGCTTAGCCTTGAGCCGGAGTTTGCTGCCCGGGTTGAAGAAGGTCTGCGACCGCTCCGTCTTGACGTTGTCGTCCCACAGGACTTCGACCTTGACCGTCCGAAGCCCGGGAGTGACTTCGAGGGTCTCGGCGAGAAATCCCTTCCGCATCTCCATTCCCGCGATCTTCCTGGTGATGCGCCCGCCGAAGGGTTCGTCGATCACCCGGAGATTGTCGACGTAGACGCGGAAGATTCCGCTCTTCAGGGAGTGTTCGAATTCCACGCTGAGCAGCGTGGCCTGATTGGCGGAACTTGCCGGGCGCGGGGTGGCCCGCGGCGTTTCTGCCGGCCCGCTCCCTGCCGGCGCCGGCGTCGACTCGGGCTCGGTGGGTTTCTCGATCAGGCGGGCGACCGGCGGCGGGGTCCGGAGACGGACGGTGGCCAAGCCGACGAAGGCGAGGGCGATCAGGCCCAAGGCCACCATCAGGGCTCTCCGCCGCTTTCGGGCCGGGCTCTTGAGAAGCGCGCGGGTTTCGAGCGACGTCCAGTCCTCGGGAATACGGCGCTCGCCGGCGGGCGTCACCAGTGCCGCAAGCGGACTCTCCGCGATCTCCGTGCCCCTGCCCACGCCCGCCGATGAAACCCGACCGGAGTCGGTGCCGGGACCGATGATGGCCGTGATGTCGTTCGCGAGGGCCTGCGCGTTCGGATATCGAAGAGTCACGTCCTTGGCCAGGGACCGCCGCAGGATGTTGTCGATGGCGGGGGAGAGGGAAGGGAGGAGCGCGGAGGGGGGCTCGGGCTCCGTGCTCATGAGCTGGAAGAGAATCCTGGTGACGCTCTCCCCGTCGAAGGCCGGAACGCCGACGAGCATCTCGTAGAGCACCGACCCGAGCGAGAAGATGTCCGAGCGCCCATCCACCGGCCGCGCCATGGCCTGCTCGGGGGACATGTAGAGCGGCGTTCCGATGAACTGACCGGTGGCGGTGAGACGCCCGGCCTCGATCTTGGCGATGCCGAAGTCCATGATCTTCGGGTCGCCCGAGGGAAGGATCATGATGTTCGCGGGCTTGATGTCGCGATGCACGACTCCTTCGGAGTGCGCGTGCTCCAGGGCTTCCGCGACCCTCCGCGTGATGCGCAGCGCCTCCGGCCATTCGAGCCGCTTCTTCGACTTGAGGACCTGGTCGAGGGTCTGCCCCGGCAGGAGCTGAAGAGCCATGAAGAGCGCGCCCGACGTCGCGTCGCGCCCGACGTCGTGCACGATGACGATTCCGGGATGAGTGAGGCGGGCGGCGCTCTGGGCCTCCGCGAAGAAACGCTGCTCGAAACTGGAGCGCTCCGCCACGGTGGCCCCGGGCGGAAGCTGGATGACCTTGAGCGCGATGTCGCGCCCGAGGTCCGGGTCCTTGGCGAGATACACGACACCCATCATCCCGCGGCCCAACTCGCGGAGAAGCTGATAGCGCCCGACGGTTTCCGGCATGCCGTTCATCAGCGGTCTCTGTGATCCTTGTCGCTAGTCATCATGGTTGGGACTTGGGCGCCCTCGCATCGAACTCCTGAGTTTGCAGAGCGTTTGGCGGTTCGAGAGGAGCTGCGGCAGCTTACCGCAGCGATTCGAAGAGGCGGACGCTGTGATCGAATGAGCGGGTGAGGCATTCCCAAAGAAAAGGCGCTGGTGCCGCGTCTTGCTCATGAAAGTTCGATAACGCGATGAGCGAAACCGAGGTCCTTCTGGCCGAGTTCGATCGAGATCCCGAGAACGGGCTCTCGATGATCATGAATCGGTTCGAAAAACCTCTGGTCCGGCATGCCCGAGCGGTTCTCCTGGATACGGAGATCGCGAAGGATGTGGTCCAGGAAACCTTCATACGGTTCCTGACCGAAAAGCCCCGCCCCGACAATCTGGGCGGATGGCTCTACCGGGTTTCGCGCAATCTCGCTCTCGACATCGTGAGGAAGGAGAAGCGCCGCATGCGACTGAACGAGGGGCTCGATGAAAAGCACGAAGCCTCGCCCGAAGCCACCGCCACCCTGAGGGTGGACCTGGGCCGGGCGTACACCAAGCTCACACCCGAGCAACGTGAAGTTGTCTTCCTGAAGGTTCAGGAAGGCCTCTCGTACAAAGAAATCGCCGACACGATCGGAAAGCCCGCAGGCACCGTCGGCTGGATGTTGCATGAAGCGCTGAAGACTTTGGCTACCGAGTTGCGATCGGAAACGCTGCTGGGGGTGCGGTCATGAAGTGCGTGCGCGAAGATCTGAAGGCCCACATCACGGATGTCCTCGTGGGTGAGGCTGAAACTGTCGTGAAGGAGCAATTGCTCCTTCACCTTGAAACCTGTGCCTCGTGCCGGGAAGACCGGGACCGGATGTCGCGGGTGCTGGGGCTTCTGAAGGAAGCGCCTCCCTGGGCGGCGGAAACGGCCGCGGATGCGGACACCCTGTCCGTGATCCAGCGGCAGAAGGTCGAGAGCCTCGCGGGACCACGCGTTTCCCCGTCCGCCCCGAAGACGACGAGCGGCCTCCCGAGGTCGTGGCTCGCCCTGGCCGCGAGCCTGACCGCGGTCGGATTGGCACTGGTCCTCGCGCGCGGTGGCGCCGAGACCCCGCTCGAGGTGCCGGCGCCCGCCGCCACCGCGAGTTCGGTTCGCGAACTGCCCCAGGCCCCCGAAGGGCCGATGCTCCCGAAGGCCTCGATGGCGGCGACGCCTCCGGCGTTGACGACACCGGCGGCGGAGCGGAGTCAAAGCCCGACCGCGGTGCCGGTCGCACCCGAAGCGATGCGCGAGTTCAAGCGTCAGGTTCAGGCGGAACGGGGGAAGGTTCTCCCCCAGGCCGCGGAGTCGAACGAGTTCCAGCCGCTCAAGAAGAACAAGGAGGCGGCCCTGCGAGACGAGGGCCGCGTCTCGGGCGGTATTGCCGGTGGCGCGATTGGAGGCGCTCCTTCCGCGACACCCGCGGCGCCGGCCGCGGCGCCGCCGGTTCAGGAGAAATCGGTCGCTCGGGCTGCGCTCGCGACGGCCGAGCCTTCATCGAAGGACGAGCGGGCGGCTGCCGCGGGCTTCGCCTCCGTTCCGAGTCGGGCGGAGGCGGATCGGCTTGGGGCCCTCGGGTATGTCGGCGATTCCCGCCGCACCGACAAACCGGTGGCCTCTCCCGCGCCTCGCGACATGTTCTTCGAGTCGAAGGGCACCAATCCATTCATCGTCACCGGGGAAGATCCGCAGGCGACGTTCGGCCTCGACGTCGACACCGCCTCGTACACCCTGACCCGCAACTACCTGAACCGCGGCCTGCTGCCGCCGGCTTCCGCGGTGCGCGTCGAGGAGTTCGTGAACGCGTTCCCCAACAACGTCGTGGCCGATCGCGGAGGCGACAGCGAGTCCGCCTTCGCGGTTCGGGTCGACGGCGCGCCCAATCCGCTGCATCCCGGATACCACATCCTCCGCGTGGCCATGAAGGCGAAAGATGTGGATCCGCGCGAGCGAAAGGCCGCGCGCCTCACGTTCGTGATCGACGTCTCCGGCTCGATGGCCGCGGAGAATCGGCTCGGGCTGGTCAAGCGGAGCCTGGGCCTGCTCATCGACAAGCTCGATCAACGCGACACCATCGGCATCGTGGTCTACGGAACCAGCGGCCGCCGGGTCCTCCCGCCCACTTCGGCTGACCATCGCGACCGGATCATGGCCGCGATCGAACGGCTGCGGCCCGAGGGATCGACGAATCTGGAGGACGGCCTCGACCTCGGCTACGAAATGGCCATGGAGTCGTTCACCCGCGGCGCCAGCAACCGCGTGGTCCTGTGCACCGACGGGGTGGCCAACACCGGCCAGACCGAGGCGGACGCTCTGCTTGGGCGCATTCGTTCCGAGGCCAAGCGCGGCATCGACATGATGGCGCTCGGCTTCGGCATGGGCAACTACAACGACGCGCTGCTCCAGCGCCTTGCCGACGAAGGCAACGGCCAGTACGCGTATATCGACGATCTTGGCGAAGCCCGCGCGTTCTTCCTGCGCAAGCTCACGAGCGTCCTCGAAGTGGTGGCGCGCGACGCGAAGGCCCAGGTCGAGTTCAATCCCGCGCGGGTCGAACGGTATCGACTCCTCGGTTACGAGAAGCGGGAGGTCGCCGATCGCGACTTCCGGAACGACACGGTGGACGCGGGCGAGATCAACTCCGGCCACAGCGTCACCGCGCTCTTCGAGGTGAAGCTCACGGCCGGCCCGGGTGCGGGGAAGCTGGGGGTGGCGCGCATCCGCTACAAGAACGGCCCGCGGAGTGAAGGTGTCGAGTTCTCACGCGAGATCGTGGATTCGGAGGTGGCGAGGAGCTTCGGCCAGGCCTCGCCGGCCTTCCGCGCCGCCTACGTGGCCGCCCGGTTCGCCGAGCACCTGCGGAAGAGCTACTGGGTGAAGGACGAATCGCTTGCCTCGCTCCAACCGCTCGCCGACGAACTCCCCGAGTCCCAGCCCGCAAACGAACTGGCGGACCTCATCCGCCGCGCGACGCGCCTGATCAAGCCCCAGATCCGCGAGGATTGGTAGATCGGCACGCGGGCATCGGTGCCGTCATGTGGTAGCCGCTCGACGGGATCGCTTCGGCGGACTCATTTCGATGTCCGCCTCGCGATGACGCCCCGACGCATCTCCCAGGGGCGCTTCACAAGAACCGCAGCAGCGCGTGGTTCTTCCGTCCCAGCCGCAGGACGAGCATCGTCCTGCTCGCGAGATCGCCCGTGCCGAGCTTCCGGTCCTTGTCGGCGCAGCGGACATTGTTGATGTAGACGCCCCCCTCGTCGATCTTCCGACGGACCTCGCCTTTCGACTTCGAGAGGCCCGACGCCACCACCGCGTCGATCAGCGGGAGACCGGCCTCGAGTTGAGCGCGCGGCAACTCCTGGCTCGGGACGTCCGCGAAGATCTCGCCGAGCTGGGCGTCGTCGAGATCCTGGATTGACGCGCCGAAGAAGATCTCGCTCGCGCGTTTGGCGGAGCCGAGACCCTCCCGGCCGTGCGTGAGTTCGGTCAGCGATTCCGCCAGGCGCCGCTGCGATTCCCCGGTGGGACCTCCGCCCGAGCGAGAGGCGTCGAGCGCTTCGATCTCCTCTCGCGGCACCTCGGAGAGAAAACGCAGGCAGCGCGAGACATCGGCGTCGGCCACGTTGATCCAGTACTGATAGAACGCGTAGGGACTCGTGCGCTCGGACGAAAGCCATACCGCGCCCTTTTCCGTCTTGCCCATCTTGGAGCCATCGGACGTGGTGAGCAGGGGACAGGTGAGGCCGAAGAGCTTCGCTCCGCGCATACGCCTTCCGAGGTCGATGCCCGCGGTGATGTTGCCCCACTGATCACTGCCGCCCACCTGGAGTTCGCACCCGTGTTTCTCCCTCAGGTGCACGAAGTCGTAGGCCTGAAGCAGCATGTAGCTGAACTCCGTGTAGCTGATGCCGGACTCGCGGTCGATCCGGTTCTTCACCGATTCCTTCGCGAGCATCATGTTCACCGGGAAGTTCTTGCCCACGTCGCGCAGGAAGTCGAGATACGAGAAGTTCCGCATCCAGTCGAAGTTGTTGACCAGGCTCGCCGCGTTCGTCGCGGCGCCGAAGTCGAGGAACTGGCGCAGTTGCCGGGCTACGCCCGCGACGTTCGCCTCGAGCTTCTCGACGGAGAGCAGGTTTCGCTCCTCCGACTTGCCGCTCGGGTCGCCGATCATCCCCGTGGCTCCGCCGACGAGCGCGATCGGCTTGTGCCCGGCCTTCTGGAACCGGCGCAGCATCATCAAGGGAAGCAGGCTACCGACGTGGAGGCTGTCCGCGGTGGGATCGAAGCCCACGTAGAGGGTGCGGCTTCCCGTGCGGAGCCATTCCGGGATGAACGTCTCGTCGGTG
>JANMVV010000417.1:0-11469 GCA_031392925.1 Vicinamibacteria bacterium | reverse complement strand
CTTGCTGTGGATGAAGAATCCCGCCTGACCGAAGGTGAGGCCGAGGTCGCTCACCATGAGAACCGGATGGGCGCAGCCGGTCTTCCCGATCTCCTCTCCCTTCGGACACAGCAGTCGCTGATTCGACGACTTGCTGTCGGTGTGCTGGACAAACGCTGCGAGGAGTTTGAGCGCATCGCGTTGTGCGCGCGCGTCTTTCGGGGCCTCGGGTCCGATGTCTTCCAGTTCGGACCATTTCCAGCCGGAGTCCGGACTCGTTTCCATGGCCCGGCCCGGGAGTTTCCGTTCGATCGCCGCGGGGTCGAACTCCACCATTTCTGCGGTGACCTCCAGGCTCTTCTCGGGCTCGTTGGGACAGCCCTTGCAGCGAACGCGCACCGGATACATCCGGTCGGCCGCGAAGCCAAGAGCCCAGAACAGACGCGTTGAAAGCACCTCGCCGACGACTTCGGCGTTTTGTGGTCCGTACTTGACCTTCATCTCGTGACCCGGGCTCGTCTCGCAGGTGAACTTTGGAGACGTGCCGCTTTGGGCCTTCTTCTCCTTGTACTGACAGGTCACCCATTCGTTGAACCCAAACGCGCCTTCGGCCTCCGGACCCCGCCTGAAGTCAGTCGTGGGGATGTCCCTGGGCGACCAGACGCTCGCGCGCCTGATCGCCTCTCTGCGCTCACTGGCGGTGAGGCTCTCTCCCGGGGGGAGGGCCTTGACGTGGGCGCATCCGACGAGGACCAGGCTCAGTGCTACGAGCACGGCGCGGCCACGCGGTGCCAAGAGGTCCGTCCGAGGTCCGAACGACACCGCTCAGCCTTTCCGGGCGAGCAGGACCCCGCCGGCGATAGCCACGAGGACGCCGGCCCAGAGAGGAACGTTCACGTGTTCCCTGTCTTGCACCTCGATGTGGATGGGTCCGAGGTTCACCTTGTCGGTGTCCTTGGTGTAGCTGAACCCGCCATATGCCACGGCCAGAATACCGAGCGCCAGAAGCACAACGCCCGCCAGTTTCGTTCCTTGCATGAATACCTCGTCTTTCGACTGTCTGTTTGAGCAAGGAGCGTGCCGCCCCGGAAACAGACCGGCCGGCCCGTCCCCTTGATCCTGTCCATGCCGGAGCGAGGATTCGACGGTTCCGGGCGGGGTGGAAGCACTGCACTTTCTACAACTCGCAAACACGATCGAGAGCCCGCGCGCGGACGAGAGGGGCGGTTTGGCGCGAATCGTCAACGACCCTCGCTGGCATCCGCCTTGCTCTTAATGTGCTCTATGAGAACCATCCCATGACCATCACCCTGCCCGGCCTTCTGGTCCTCATCGTCATCGCCGCCATCTGCGGGAGTCTGGGGAGAGCCATCGGGGGCGAGGTTCGCGGCGGTTTCATCGTCTCGACCGTCCTCGGCTTCATCGGGGCCTTGTTCGGGCCCTGGATCGCCCATCAATTCAAGCTGCCGGAGCCGTTCCTGCTCCAGATCAGCGGCCAGTCTTTCCCGATTCTGTGGTCCATCGTTGGAGCCGCGGTGTTCGTGGCCCTCATTCATCTGGTCTCCCGCCGTTAGGACGATGGCAAAGACCGGGGCGCGATGCGTCCTTGCCGTCCTGCTGACCGTGGCGTGGCCCGCGAGGTCGCTGGCTCAGGACGAGGCGTCCCGCCCCCGGATCGGCCTCGCCTTGAGCGGCGGCTCCGCGAAGGGAATCGCCCATGTCGGCGTCCTTCGGTGGCTCGAGGAACATCACGTCCCCGTGGACGCGATCGCGGGAACGAGCACCGGCGCCTTCATCGGGGGCGCCTATGCCACGGGCCTGTCCGCGGCCGAGATCCAGGAGATGCTGCGCACTGCCGACTGGGACATGATCCTGCGGCCGGACATTCCCTACGCCTTGAAGTCGCAACGCCGCAAGGAAGATGATCGCGGCTATCCGGTCAAGCTGGACGCGGGGCTGCGTCACGGCTTTCGTCTTCAGAGCGGCCTCAATCCCGGGCATCGCGTCGGCCTTCTCTTGAGCCGCATCGCCTTTCCCTATTCCACCGTGGAGAGTTTCGACGATCTCCCCATTCCATTTCGCTGTGTCGCCACCGATCTGGAGAAGGGCGAGCTCCAGGTGTTCGACCACGGGCCCCTCGGTCCGGCCGTGCGCGCGTCCATGGCCCTGCCGGGGACGTTCGATCCGGTCCGGCTTGGAGACCGGCTTCTCTCCGATGGCGGCATCCTCGACAATGTGCCGGTCGACGTGGCCCGAAAGATGGGAGCCGAAGTCGTCATCGCGGTCAGCGTGGCCCGCGTCGAAAGCGGCCCGCCCGCGGAGAGCATCGGCGGCGTCGCGAACCGCGCGATCTCGATCATGATGAGAGACAACGAGAAGTCGCGGCTTCAGAATGCGGACGTGGTCATCGTGCCCGATCTCCTTGGTCTCACCGGTTCCGATTTCCGGAAGAGCGCCGAGTTTGTGGGGAGAGGGTACGCGGCCGCCGAGGCGCAGAAGACCGCCCTTCTTCGCTATGCGCTGGATGATGCGGCGTGGGCCGCGCATCTCGAGGTCCAAAGGACGCGCCTTCATCCGAAGACGGGCCCGGTTTCCTTCGTTGAGGTGAAAGGCGTCTCCGACGCCGTGGCCGCCCAGATCGTGAGACGGATCGAGGGGGATCTCGAACACGCCCACGATCCGAGCGTCATTGAGGCGCATCTCGACTGGCTGATCGGCCTCGGGCGCTACGCGAGCGCCATGTACGGTCGCGCCGATCGCGACGGCGCCCAGGGTCTGAGGGTGGAGGTCCGCGACAAGTCCTATGCTCCGCCCCTGGTCAGGTTCGTCGTCGACGTCGACAACGAGAGCAAGAATTTCAACGTGTCGGTGGGATCGAGGATCACGTTCATGGACGTGACCGGTGCGGGTTCGGAATGGCGCGTCGACACCTCCGTTGGCGCGAAGCTGCGCTTCAAGACTGAGCTCTTGCAGCCGCTTAGCGGAAAGGGGCCGGTGCGCAGGGGAGCCTTCGTGGCGCCCTTTGCCCTGTACGAACGCACCAGCGAGAGCTTCTATGAGGAGGGCGGCGCGCTTCGGGCCATTTACAACCGGCAGCGCGCGGGCGCGGGCCTCGATCTCGGCTGGACGATCGGTCGGACGACGGAGATCCGGATCGGGCCCGAGATCGACTTTGTATGGAACACCACTCGAGTGGGGGATGAGCTTCCCCGAAGCTCCGGCCGGGAAATGGGAGCGAGTTTTCGGTTCGATCATGATGGCCAGGATCGCGCCTATTTCCCAACCCACGGCGCGCGCATCTCCTCCGCGGTCACGTGGATCACCACCGCGCCCTACGCTTCTCGATCCTTCGGACGCGCCGAAGGCGCCTTCCACGTGGCGCGCTCGACCAAAGGGCTGCACACCTTCACGTTTCACGCGAGCGGAGGGGTGGGGCTTGGGACCGCGCCGCCCCTTCTCTACCGCTTCAGCCTCGGTGGTCCATTTCGCCTGGGCGCCTTTCCCCCCAACTCCGTGCGAGGCTCACACTTCTTCCTCGCCCGAGCGGCCTATCGGGTGCCCTTGAAGCGATTGCCGACCATACTTGGGGATCGCCTCTACCTTCTCTCCATGATCGAGACGGGGAGCGCTTTCGATCAGGCCGCGGAGGCCCGGGTCAAGGTGAGCTTCACCACGGGTCTGGCCGCCGATACCTTCTTCGGCCCCCTCTTTCTGGGAGCGAGCGTCGGTACCGGCGGGGCGATCCGAGGGTACTTCATCGTCGGCGCCCTTCTTCGTTAGAAGGCTCGGTTAGTTAGCGCACCGACGGCCTTTCCCTCGATCGCTACGATCCTTCGGGTCAGGCGCCTCCGCGCCCGGATCGAAAGAACGCGCGGCAAGCGCACAAGGGAGAACTCCATGGGAACACTGCTGCTGGTCATCCTGATTTTGATGCTGGTCGGCGCGACGCCGCGATGGCCGCACAGCCGGAGCTGGGGTTACGGGCCGAGCGGAGGCCTGGGCCTCGTCCTGCTCATCGTGGTGATCCTGCTGCTCACCGGCCGTCTATGAAGCGTGCCTCGGGCCAGGGTGCTACTGGGGAAGCGGGACGCGGGCTTCCAAACACCTGGGTGTAGTCCTTGATCACGGCCGCGTAACACTCGCAGGCCGTGCCCTCGAGCCCGAGGCGGTCAAGGATCGTGATCTCCCCGCGGGTGTAGTGGATGAGGCCCCGGCCCTGCAGGCTGCCGGCCGCTATGGTGACCGCGCTTCTCTGGACGCCGAGCATGTTGGCGAGGAACTGGTGGGTGAGGTGGAAATGGTCGGCATGAGCCCGATCATGCGTCATGAGCAGCCAGCGGGACAGCCGGGCGTCGATTTCGTGAAAGCGCGTGCAGCCGACCGTCTGGGTCAACTGGGCCATGAGCACGTACAGGTACCCGTTGAGCGTCTTCGCCAGGGAGGGACTCTGGCGCAGTTCTCCATGGAGGTCGGCGGCGAACAGGCGCAAGGCCTCGCCTTCGCCCTGAACCACGCCGCGCAGAGGAGCGGTCGGCACTCCCAGGATGAGGGTGACGCCGAGCATTCCCTCGTTGCCGATCAGACCCATCTCCAGCGGGGGGTGGTTCCCGACCTTGGAGACCAGGGAAATGACGGCCGACAGGGGGAAGTAGACGTGCTCGAAGGCCTCGTCGGCCTCGCACAGAATCGTCCCGAAGGTCAGATGCACCACCTCGGCGCGGCGCACGATCCGTTCACGGACGGAGGGGGCCAGGTCATCGAGCAAAAGGTTCACGACGGTCACAGCCATAGTCTGTTCGGCTTGGGGACGGGCGTCTGTTCGCTTGGGCACAGAAAGCGGTCCTGGCCGGATTCAGGCGGAGACGGGCCGTGGCTCGTGCGTGGCCAGGCGCACCACGGCGAGAAAGAACGAGAGGATCAGCGGGCCCGCGACCAGACCCACCGGTCCAAACGTGACCATGCCTCCAAGCAACGCGAAGAAGATGAGGCCTCCGTGGATCTCCATTCGGCCCTTCAGAAGCCAGGGCTTCACCAGGTTGTCGATCGTGCTCACCACCAGAATTCCCCAAAGGGCGAGGTAGAGAGCGGCCTCGGAATGGCCGTTGAAAAACAGGAGTCCGGCCACCGCCAGCACCACGCTGGACGCACCCAGAGCCGGTATGAAGGCCACCACGAAGGTCACGAAGGTGAAAAACGCCGGCTGGGGAACGCCCGTCGCGAGATAACCCGCGAGCGCGGCCGCGGATTGCACCCCCGCGGTGCCCAGGGACGAGAGCAGGATGGCCGCCGAAACATTGCGGAAGTCCGAGCAGATGTCGAGGATCTGCTGCTCGGGAAGCGGCGCCACCGTGGCGATCCATTGCACGAGCTTCCTTCCGTCCTGCAGGAGGAAGAACATGGCCACCAGCATCAGGGTGAAATCGATGACCACCCCGGCAGCCCTCATGACTCCCGCGGTCACCGCCGCCGCCGCTTCCCCGGAACGGTTGTCGGCCAGGTTCTCGATCTGCTCCTTTCCGCCCGGGAGTTTGTTGATCGCTCCGTTCACGCGGGCCTGGATCGACGGGGGCAGGAGTTTCACCAGCTCGGGCACGCCGCCACCGTCGCGAAGGGCGCGCGCCACCGAGCCGGCGCCGGTCACCACCTCGTCGCCGATCTTGATGCCCAGCCACAACGTGGGTGTCGCCAGGAACGCGCCAACCATGAAGGTGATCAGCGCCGCCGCGAGCGTCGGGCGCTTCCCGAGGCGCAGGGTCAGGCGCTCGAACATGGGATAGAACGCCCCGGCCAGAACCGCGGCGAAGAGCAGCGCGCTCGCGAAGGGGTAGATGAGGCTGCCCATGAGGATCATGCCCAGGAGGGCGAGTCCGGTGAGAACCGCGCGGTCCGCGGAGGGAAGCTTTATCGCCCGCGGGCGGTGAACCGGGGCGTCGCTCAAAGGTTCACTTCAGGAGGCGTTCCAGGGAATGGAGGCCACGAAGCCCGGCGCGGAGAAGAAGTTGAGCCTCTTGAGGACGGCCTTCGCCGCGGGCTCGGAAGAGGCCGGGTTCTGGCCGGTGATCAGCATGCCGTCGGTGACGACATGCGGCTCCCAGTCCGCGGCCTTCGTGTACCGGCCCCCGTTTTCCTGAAGCATGGTCTCGACCAGGAAGGGGACGACTTCGCTCCGGCCCGCGGTCGTCTCTTCGGAATTGGCGAAGCCGGTGACTTCCTTGTCCTTGACGATGGGCTCGCCCTCGGGGTTCCTGGCATGCCGGAGCACGCCGGGCGCATGGCAGACGAAGGCGGAAGGCTTGGCGGAACCGAGCATGGCCTCGATGAGGGCGATTGAAGCGGGATCCTCGGCCAGATCCCACAAGGGGCCATGGCCACCCGGATAGAAAACCGCATCGAAGTCCTCGGCGATGACGTCCTTGAGCGGAACCGTGTCGGCGAGCGCCGCCTGCGCTTTCGAGTCGGCCTCGAAGCGGCGCGTCGCGGCCGTGGCGGACGTCTCGGTGTCGCTCCGGGGATCGAGAGGAGGCCTGCCTCCCTTCGGCGAGGCCAGGGTGATGAGCAGGCCCGCGTCCTCGAACACGTAGTAAGGGGCGGCCAGTTCCTCCAGCCAGAAACCGGTCTTCTCCCCGGAGTCGCCAAGGGCTTCGTGCGAGGTCAGGACCATCAGGATTTTCATCGGGATACCACGTTCCAAGGTACAGTCCTGGGTGGCCCGAATCTGTGCGGTGTCGAACAGTGCATATGTGGGCCATCGAACATACAAGGGGACGGGACACGCCTAGTCTTGTGGTGGGGTCCACCCGCCAGCTCGGTCGCTTGAGCTTTCGCCGGGAAGGTGGCCCACTGGAGGCCCCGACGCATGGAGAGTGAGAGGACGAGGATGAAGACTTCCGGGCCCCCGGGCGGGACTCTGCGCGAGCAGGCCGAAGAGATCGTGCTGAAGGCCGGAGCCCTGCAGCACGCGATCTTCAACAGCGCCAACTTCTCGAGCATCGCCACCGACGCGAGCGGGGTCATCCAGATCTTCAACGTCGGCGCGGAGCGGATGCTCGGCTACACCGCCGCTGAGGTCATCAATAGGATCACCTCCGCCGACATCTCGGATCCCGACGAAGTGATCGCGCGCGCGCAGGCTTTGAGCCTCGAGCTGAATACGGAGATCAAGCCCGGCTTCGAGGCGTTGGTATTCAAGGCATCGCGCGGCATCGAGGACATCTACGAACTGACCTACGTCCGCAAGGACGGCAGCCGCTTTCCCGCCATGGTGTCGGTGACCGCCCTGCGCGACGCGCAGGACGACATCATCGGTTACCTGCTCATCGGCACCGACAACACCATCCGCAAGGCGGTCGAGGGCGAGCGCGCCCTCCTCAATCGGGCGCTCCAGGGCAAGAACGAGGAACTGGAAGCCGCAAGGTCGGTGGCGGAAAAGGCGAACCTCGCCAAGTCGGAATTCCTCTCGAGCATGAGCCATGAACTGCGCACGCCCCTCTCCGCCATCCTCGGGTTCGCCCAGCTCATCGAGTCCGGCTCTCCGCCGCCCACTCCCTCGCAGAGGCGAAGTCTCGATCAGATCCTCAAGGCCGGATGGTATCTGCTGGATCTCATCAACGAGATCCTCGACCTCGCCCTGATCGAGTCCGGCAAGCTGGCGCTTTCCCTCGAGCCCATCGCGGTGTCCGAGGTGATGCAGGAGTGCCGGGCCATGATCGAGCCGCAGGCGCAGAAGCGCGGCATCACCGTCGCCTTCCCGAGCCTCGACGACCGTCTGTATGTGAAGGCGGACCGGACCCGGCTGAAGCAGGTCATGATCAACCTCCTGTCGAACGCGATCAAGTACAACAGCGAGGGCGGGAAGGTTGTGGTTGCCTATGAAGTGCGCGAACCGGGCCGGCTTCGCGTCTGCATCGAGGATTCCGGACCGGGCCTGCCCATGGAGAAGGTCGTCCAGCTCTTCCAGCCGTTCAACCGCCTCGGCCAGGAGTTCCAGTCGGAAGAGGGCACCGGCATCGGTCTCGTGGTCTGCAAGCGTCTGATCGAGTTGATGGGCGGGGCGATCGGCGCGGAGAGTGCTATGGGGAAGGGGAGCCTCTTCTGGATCGATCTGAACCTCGCCAACGCGCTCGAATCTCACGCCGGGCATGAGGGGCCCGTGATTGTCGCTCAGGCGCCCATTCCTCTGGGGGCTCGCGCGAATACCCTGCTCTACGTCGAGGACAACCCGGCCAATCTGATGCTGGTCGAGGACCTCATGGCGCGCCGCCCCGATATCCGCCTGTTGAGCGCGATGGATGGCCAGCGCGGGCTCGATATGGCGAAGGCCTTCGGGCCCGATGTCATCCTGATGGACATCAACCTTCCGGGCATGAGCGGCATCCAGGCGCTCCGGCTGCTGACCGAAGACAAGGCCACGGCACTCATCCCCGTGGTGGCCCTGAGCGCCAACGCCATGCCGCGCGACATCGCGAAGGGCCTGGCCGCCGGGTTCTTCCGCTACCTCACTAAACCCATCAAGGTCGGTGAATTCATGGAAACCATGGACCTGGCGTTCGAGACATCGAAGGCGCGCCGTTTGAACAGAAGTGAGAAAGCATGATGGTCACCGCATCCGAGATTCTGGCCGCCAGCATCCTGATCGTGGATGACCAGGAGTCGAACGTCGGCCTCCTCGAGGAACTCCTCCGGCAGGCCGGTTACACCAGCGTCGCTTCGACGATGAAGCCGCAGGAGGTCTGCGCGCTGCATCGCAAGAACCGCTACGACCTGATCCTGCTCGACCTGCAGATGCCGGGCATGGATGGGTTCCAGGTCCTCGAGGCCCTGAAGACGAACGACGCCGACGCGTACGTGCCCGTCATCGTGCTCACCGCGCAACCCGGTCACAAGGTGCGCGCCCTGCGTGCCGGCGCCAAGGACTTCGTCTCCAAGCCCTTCGACCTGGTGGAGGTCGAGACCCGGATACACAACATGCTGGAGGTGCGGCTCGTCTATCGCAAGCTCGAAAGCTTCAACCAGGAACTGGAACGCCAGGTCGCAGAGCGCACCGCGGAACTGCGCGAGAGCGAGGCGCGCTACCGCAGCCTCACCGAGCTTGCGTCCGACTGGTACTGGGAACAGGACGAGTCCGGCAATTTCAGCAAGGTCTCCGGACCTGTGCTGGAAATGCTCGGCATCCGCGTACCCGCGTTCGAGGGGGACAAAGGCGAGAGTGACGCCACGGGCTGGAACCAGCCGGAGCGCGAGGCGCTCCAGTCCATGATCGCCGCCCGCCAGCCCTTCCTGGATTTCGCCTTCAACCGCGGCCAGCCGGATGGATCGAGCCGCAGGTTCCGGGTCAGCGGAGAACCCATGTTCAATCAGGCCTGCCGCTTCATCGGCTACCGCGGAATCGGCGTGGAAATCACCCGGGAATGAACTTGAAGACGCCCGCTCAAGCCCCGCTCCAGAGTCCGTGTCAGAACCACCTGCTTGCGGCTTTGCCCCCGGAAGTGTTCGCCCGACTGGCCCCGCACCTGGAGCCGATCGTTCTGCGCCTAGGTGACTTCCTGTACGGGCCGGACGAGCAGATGCGCCACGCCCTCTTTCCCACCACCGCCATCGTCTCGCTGCACTACGTCACGGAGTCCGGCGCGTCCGCGGAGACCGCGGGGGTCGGCAACGAAGGTGTGGTCGGGATCGCCTTGTTCATGGGGGGCAACACCACCTCGAGTTCGGCCGTGGTTCAGACCGCGGGACTCGGGTACCGATTGGACGCCGATCTTCTCAAGGAGGAGTTCGACCGGGGCGGGTTCGCGCAGAAGCTTCTGCTGCGCTACACCCAGGCTCTGATGACCCAGATGAGCCAGACCGCGGCGTGCAATCGGCATCACGCGATCGAGCAGCAGCTCTGCCGCTGGCTTTTGCTGACCCTTGACCGGGCTCCCACGAGCGAGCTGATCATTACCCAGGAACTGGTCGCGAACATGCTCGGGGTTCGACGTGAAGGCATCACCGAGGCCGCCGGGAATCTGCAGGACGCGGGCTACATCCGATACCGCCGCGGTCACCTCGCGGTATTGAGGCGGGAGGGGCTCGAAACCCTGGCCTGTGAGTGCTACGCCGTGGTCAAGGACGAAGTCGCCCGACTTCTCTCCGACGTCCGGCATCGCTGACTAACGCTTTCGTTTCGCGGCCCGGCCCGGCTTCGCCGGCTGAGCGGCCGGGAGATACGGCAGCAGGCGGCCGGTTTCGGCCTTGACCACCGCGTAACACTCGCAGCAAAGCGTTTCGAGTTTGGCGCGGTCCAGTATGGTGATGGTGCCGCGGCTGTATTGGATCGCTCCCAGCGCCTGCAGTTTGCCCGCCGCCTCGGTGACGCCCTCGCGGCGAACCCCCAGCATGTTGGCGATCAGCTCCTGGGTCATGGTCAATCGATTGGTGGGCAGCCGGTCCAGGGAGAGGAGCAGCCATCGGCACAGCTGCTGGTCGATGTGATGGTGCCGATTGCACACCGCGGTCTGCGCCATCTGGGTGAGGAGGGATTGCGTGTACCGCAGCATCAGAAGCAGCAGCGCGCCATGCCGGTTGAATTCGTCCTTGAGTTTCTGGCCCAGCAGACGGTAGGCGGAGCCGGAACTCTGCACAATGGCTCGGCTCGGTGTGCTCTCCCCGCCCATGAACAGGGCCACGCCGATCAGGCCCTCGTTGCCCACGACGGAGATCTCCGCGGACGCGCCGTCCTCCATCACGTAGAGCAGGGAGACGATCGAGTCGGTCGGGAAGTACACGTGACGAAGGGCGTCGCCCGACTCATACAGCACCTTGCCGAGCGGCAGGGACACCAGTTCGAGATGAGGGAACACACGATCCCGAACCTCGGGCGGCAGAGCAGCCAGAAGATGGTTCTGCTCGGGCTTGGGAGTCTCGGGAATTTCGGCCATTCTGGGGAGCGCTTACGGTCGCATTGTAAGCCCGACGCATAGCCCATGTGTATGGCGCCGAACGCATAGAGCGTTCAGCGCGCCGGCCGGACCCCGACCGAGGCCAGCAGGTACCCATGCCGGCGGACCGCGGGCACGTGCTCATCGAGCCAGACGAAGGGTTTGAGGGCAAGGGAGGTCAGCCACGCGAGCGGACGGAAGTAGCTGTGGAGGGCCAGGTCGGCCATGCGCAACCAGCCAGGGATGAACAGAATGGAGGTCTCGGCCACGACTTCGAACCCCGCGGCTTCGAGCATCTTCCGAAAGGCCGGCCGCGAGAAGGATTTCTCGTAGCCGTAGTCGTACAACCCGATGGCCTGGAGGAAGGCGGCGAGCGCGGGCCGCAGGAAGGGATCCCATCGATTCGGAACCCCCACCACCGCGCGCCCGCCGGGCTTGAGCACGCGGAACATTTCGCGCAGGGCCTGCTCCGGGTCGAGGAAGTGCTCGATGGTGCCCATGGAGTAGATGGCGTCGAAGCTCTCGTTCGCGAAGGGCAGGATGCGCACGTCGGACACCGCGGCGTTGAGGCTTT
>JANMVV010000385.1:0-2381 GCA_031392925.1 Vicinamibacteria bacterium | reverse complement strand
CGAGCAGACGGCCTCGGCGGCGATGCTCGACGACGACGATGCCATCGCGAAATTCCACGCGGTCCTGAAGCCGGCGCTCACCCGCAGGCTCACCGCATTGCATCGGGGCTTCCAGAAGCTCAAGGCGGAAGGGCATCCGGTTGACAGCATCGAGCCCACCGGCGCCATCTACGTGAGCGCGCGCGTGCATCCTTTCGGCAAGCGGGCCGCGAATGGAGTCGAGATCAAGACCAACGAAGACGTCCGCCGCCTCCTGCTTGAAGGCGCCGGCCTAGGCGTGGTTCCGTTTCAGGCTTTCGGCGTCCCGGGCGACACGGGCTGGATGCGTCTCAGCGTGGGCGCGGTGAGCGAGGCCCAGATTGAGTCCGGGCTGGCCCGATTGGGCGCCGCCTTGCGCGCCCTGGTCTAGGACGCATTAGAGGAGGCGCGAACCCAGGCCAGGACGCTCCTGGTTTATCATTCGCCGCTCCTTGCACAGGAGGCTGGCTTCCGGTTTTCGCGCATCAGCGCCACGACGCAGAAGAAACTAAGGACACGAAATGGGCCTGCTCGACATCATCACGGGCAAATACGTCGATCCCACTCACTTCAAGAGTGTGCACGAAGGCGGCAACATCATCACGACCACCGTGGACGCGGTCGTGAACTGGGGCCGGAAGTCTTCGATCTGGCCCTTCCCCTTCGGCACCGCCTGCTGCGCCATTGAATTCATGGCCTTTACAGGGTCCCATTACGATGTGGCCCGGTTCGGATCCGAGGTCCTCCGCTTCTCTCCCCGCCAGGCCGACCTGCTGCTCGTCGCCGGAACCGTGGTGGACAAGATGGGCCCGATCCTGAAGACGATCTACGATCAGATGCCCGAGCCCAAGTGGGTCATGTCGATGGGTGTCTGCGCCTGCACCGGCGGTTTCTATCGCAGCTATCACACCATGCAGGGCATCGACGAGATCATCCCCGTGGATGTCTACGTCCCTGGCTGTCCTCCCACGCCGGAGGCGCTCCTGGCCGGGTTGATGAAGATTCAGGAACGGATCAAGAGCGGCGACCAGGCCAAGCGCCCGCAGGGTGAGCATCGGGTCGGCGCCCGCGCCGAAGGTGCCAACGATCGTCGCGAACGACGCGACGCGTGGGCCGGGGACGACGCCGCCCGCGCCGCCACGGGCCTCGAACCCCGCGGCCGGATTCACTTCAAGCTGACCGAGGAGCGCGATGAGCCCGGGTCCGGTTCTCACCATGCCTAGCATGCCCGCCCTCGAGCGCGACCAGGCGCTCACCAAACCCGCGTACCGGATCCTCTCCGAGAAGTTTGGCGAGAAGGTCCTTCGCGTCACCGAGTACCGCGGCGATCTCGCGATCACCATGGATCGCTCGGCCTGGAAGGAAGCGGCGCGCACCCTGCGCGACCATCCGGAGCTCGACTACAAGCTCTTCCTCGACCTGTGCGGCGTCGACTACCTCAACGACGAGTCGCGCCCCGATCGCTTCGAAGTGGTGCTGCACCTCTACTCGGTCACCAAGAAGCACCACATCCGCCTCAAGACCGCGCTCCCCGAGAAGAATCCCAGCTGCGACTCGCTCACCGAGATCTACAAGGGAGCGAACTGGTTCGAGCGCGAGGCCTTCGACCTGTACGGCATCGCCTTCACCTCTCACCCGAACCTCGTCCGCATCCTGACCCACGAGGATTTCGTCGGGCATCCGATGCGCAAGGACTTCGCCACGGGCAAGCGCTACGTGAACAAGAAGCCGAAGGAGTGGCTCCTCCACGTGCCCAAGGGCTCCGAGCATCTGGTCCTGAACATGGGGCCATCGCATCCGGCCATGCACGGGACCTTCCGCGTGCAGGTTCTCCTCGACGGTGAGACCATCAAGGACTCCGCGGCCGAGATCGGCTATCTGCATCGCAACTTCGAGAAGATGGCCGAAGAGCGGACGTACTGGCAGATCATTCCCTACACCGATCGCCTGAACTACTGCTCCGCCTTCATCAACGGCCACGGCTGGGCGCTTGCCGTCGAGAAGCTTCTTGGTGTCGCCGCTCCGGCACGCGCGGAAGCGATCCGCGTGATCCTCTCCGAGTTCTCGCGCATCATGGACCACCTCGTCTGCATCTCGACGAACGTGGTGGACCTCGGCGCGATCACTCCGTTCTTCGTGGTCTTCCGCGCCCGCGAAGAGATCTACGATCTTCTCGACTCGGTCTGCGGCGCGCGTCTCACCGTGAGCTACGTCCGCATCGGCGGGGTGGCCCAGGACGTGCCCGATGATTTCGAGCCTCGGTGCAAGAAGACGCTCGAGTGGATCCGCGAGGTCGCCCTCCAGATGGAGAACCTCCTCACCAGGAACGCCATCTTTGCGAACCGGTTCAAGGACGTGGGAGT
>JANMVV010000372.1:0-3002 GCA_031392925.1 Vicinamibacteria bacterium | reverse complement strand
GAGGCCGCCTCGATCATGCCCGCGATCGCGCGGCTGAACGACCGCGGCATTCGCACCTCGATCTTCGTGGACGCGAACGCGGCCATGATGGAAGAAGCGGCGAAGACCGGCGCCCGGAGGATCGAGATCTATACCGGACCCTACGCGGAAGCGCAGGGAATGCCGAAGGCCGAAATGGAGTTCAGCCGCGTGCTCGACACCGCCCGCGCCGCCGCCGCCTTGGGCATGGGCGTGAACGCCGGCCACGATCTCGATCTGCGCAACCTTCCGCGCCTCGCGCGCGAAGTCCCGGAGATCAATGAGGCCTCGATCGGCCACGCCATCATTGCCGACGCGCTCCACCTCGGCCTCGCCGAGACCGTCCGCCGCTACGTCGCCGCCTGCCGCGGCGAGACGGTAGAGGCGCCCACCACGCACTGACCGCCGCGCACCCACCGCCGCATACCGTCATCGCGGTACCCCCCTACCAAGTCCGCGCAGTCCGTTCCGTACCCCACTACGTCATTGCGAGGGCCCACTCCGGTTCGCAGCGGCCCGAAGCAACCCCGTCGAGCCACTACCCAGCCAGCTTGGTAGTGGTTGGACGGGGTTGCTTCGGCCCACTACCAACGGAGTTGGGCCTCGCAATGACGAGAGGTCGTTCGAGGCTTGGTAGTTGGTTGACGCGGTGCTTCAACCTCGTCCAGGCAGACCGACCAAGTACTCCGCAAACCGCTCGTTGAATAGCGCGCCGGGCCGGCGTTCACGCAGTCGTTCGACCACCGCGGGTCCCGGCATTCCGAGGTTGTGAAGGATGAGGCCGGCCACGAGGGCCGATCGGTTGAATCCCATGCCGCAGTGCGACAGGACGCGGTGACCCGAGCGCACGAGGTTCGATCCGAGGCTCACCACCGCGTTGAGCCGCACCAGGTCGGGCAGGTCGTCGTCGAAGATCGGGAAGTAGACGTAGAGCTGCTTGTTGTGCGAGGTCGGCACGCCCGCGTCCACGTCCCCGTCGAGATCGATGACGGCATCGATGCCCCGTGAGAGGACGTGGCTCCAGTCCTCAATAGCCGGGGAGATGAAGAGATGACCGTGGTCGTCGACCTGGAAGAGTTCGCTCATGTCTCGATCCGCCCCATGAGCTCGATTCGGGCTCAGCCGCGCTTGGACATCACGGTGTAGTCACGCTTGGGCGAGCCGAGGTACACCTGACGCGGGCGCGCGATCTTCTGCTCCTTGTGATCCTCGATCATCTCCTCCCACTGGGCCAGCCAGCCCGCGGTGCGGGGGATGGCGAAGAGCACGGGGAACATGTCCACGGGGAAGCCCATGGCCTGATAGATGATCCCGGAGTAGAAGTCGACGTTCGGGTAGAGCTTGCGCTTGACGAAGTACTCGTCCTCGAGGGCGATGCGCTCCAGTTCGATGGCGATCTCGAGCAGCGGGTTGTGGCCCGTGACCTCGAAGACCTGGTCGGCCATCTTCTTGATGATCTTGGCGCGCGGGTCGAAGTTCTTGTACACCCGATGGCCGAAGCCCATGAGACGGACATCGCCGCCCGAGGCCTTCACATCGTTGACGAACTTCGCCACGTTGTTCTTGGTGCCGATCTCGTTGAGCATCCGCAGCACCGCCTCGTTGGCGCCGCCGTGCAGAGGCCCGTAGAGCGCGCCAATGGCCGCGGCCATGGACGAATAAGGGTCGCTCTCCGCCGAGCCCACCGTGCGCATCGCGGTGGAGGAGCAGTTCTGCTCGTGATCGGCGTGCAAAATGAAGAGGACCTCGAGCGCCTTCTCGAGCACCGGGTTGACCTTGAAGCTCCCTTCGGTGCGCTTGAACATCATGTTCAGGAAGTTGCCGCAGTAGCTCAGACCATTGTCCGGCAGGACATAGTGAAGCCCGGTGCGGTGGCGGAAGGCGTAGGCGGCGATGGTGGGGATCTTCGCGATGAGCCGGTGAATCTGCTTGCGCCGCGTTTCCTTGTCCCGGACCTTCTTGGACTCGGGGTAGAAGGTGGACAGCGCCGCCACCACCGACATCACCATGCCCATGGGATGCGCGTCGTAGCGGAACGCGTCGATGAGCTCCTTGATGTTCTCGTGCACCATGGTGTGATGGGTGATGTCGTCGCTGAACGATTCGTACTGCGGACGGGTGGGGAGCTCGCCGTTCAGCAGCAGATACGCGGTCTCGAGGTGGTTCGACTGCTCGGCGAGCTGCTCGATGGGATAGCCCCGGTAGTTGAGGATGCCGATGTCCCCGTCGATAAAGGTGATTCGCGACGTGCACGATGCGGTGTTGGTGTACGCGGGATCATAGGACATGAGGCCAAAATCGTCCGCCGCGGTCTTGATTTGTCTTATGTCGATGGCGTTGATCGTCCCGTTTTTGATCGGGATCTCATAGGCCTTGCCCGTGCGGTTATCGGTGATCGACAGCGTGTCCTTGGTCATGTCCTTGTCTCGCGGCTCCCTTGACCGCCTTGTCCAGGAGACAGGCTAGCAAAGGTCGCTTGGGACTGAAAATCAGACGGAGGCGCGGATCCGCGGTTAGAGTCCCCACTTTGGAGGCTCTCATGCGGCAATCGATTCATCGGCTCCTCTGGTTCGGAGCCCTGGTCATGCTCTTCGCGCCCGGCGACGCCCAGGCTGCGCAGAAGCAGGCCATCGCGGTCACGAGCAATCCGGCGGCCATTCACGCCTCCATCGACAAGGCCGCCGATGCGATCCTGCCCAAAGTGGTGGCCTGGCGACGCGACTTTCATGAGCATCCGGAACTCGGCAACCGCGAAGTCCGCACTTCGAAGATCGTGGCGGATGAGCTCCGGTCCCTTGGTTTCGAAGTGAAGACCGGCGTGGCGAAGACCGGCGTGGTCGGGCTGTTGCGCGGCGGGAAGCCCGGCCCCGTGGTGGCGCTTCGTTCCGACATGGACGGCCTTCCCGTGGCGGAGGAAGTCGACCTGCCCTTCAAGTCGAAGGCAACCGCGCCGTGGGCTGGCCAGCAAACCGGGGTGATGCACG
>JANMVV010000355.1:0-2980 GCA_031392925.1 Vicinamibacteria bacterium | reverse complement strand
GCCCTTCGTTCTTCGGGTCTCGCCGGGTTCGGTGCCGCCCCTCTCCTCGTCCATCCGGGCGAGTTGCCACTGGCAGAACGTCATCAGGCCGAGCAGGGTCTGCCGTCTGATCTCCCGAGCCTTGCGGGCGTCGAGGCCCATTTCCCCGAGCATCTGTGAGACGAGGCAGCACGCCTTCAGGCTTCTCGAGCTTGACGTTCCGTCGACCTTCGCCATCACCGACCTCCGAACACGACGCTGAGGCGCCCGGAACGGAGGCGCGCTTCCTTCACTTCGCGACCCGAAAGAGATCGCGGCAGCACGATGTTACGCCGCCAGTTGTCGATGGTCACCGACAACTCGTCGCCCGCCGCGTAGGCGGTGACACGATCGCTGCTCGCGAACGGCAGGTCGAATGAGAACACGTACCCGTCCCCCCGTTTCTCCACCTTCGGAGGACGGCCGGTGTGAAAGACCGACAACGGATCGCGCTCCCCGTAGACCTCGTCCGACAGGGTCCGGAGCAGCGATGTCCCCATCACCTCTTCGCCGCATAGCGGCGACTCGAGGATGGGCATCGAGGAGAATCCCTCCCGGACACGCTTCATATGGCGGGCCTGAGTCCGGCCCCAGCGTTCGAAATAGGCGCCCTTGAGCGACTCGGGCAGCACCCGGTTCGCGATCACCGCATCGACCGAGTAGCCGTACAGCCCGAGGTAGGTGAAGAGCCGCTCGGACTCCGCGATCACCATCTTCTCGAGCGAGAGCACGATGCGGATCGACGTCACCTTCGGATCGCGCAACCAAGGATCGAGGCGCTCGATCCGTTCGTAAAGGCGCTTCACCGCCGCGAAGACATCGTCCTCGGGCACCGGCAGAGAAGTGAGGAAAGGCGCCACCGGCCGCACCGTCCTCGCAAGGAGCCGCTGAACCGGGAAGATCTTCCGGAAGTAGAAGCGCAGGATGTCGGGTGCGGCCAGCATGCGCAGGGTTTCCCCGGTAGGCGCGCAGTCCACGAGAAGCAGATCGTACTTTTGGCTCTGCGCCAGTTCGGCCACGCGGAGGAGCGAGAAGAGTTCCTCCATCCCGGGAAGGACGGCCATCTCGTCGGCCACCACCTCGTCGAGACCCTGGCCCTTGAAGAAGCGGGCCAGGAAGCTCTTGATCGGCCCGAACTCCCGCTCGAGTTCGTGGTGGGCATCGATCTCCATCGCGTCGAGGTTGTCCATGACCCGCGTCGGCTCCGGCCCGATGGGCAGGGCCAGGGAATCGCCAAGGGAGTGCGCGGCGTCGGTGGACATCACCAGCGAGCGATGACCGAGGGAGGCGGCGCGCACCCCGGTGGCGGCGGCGAGAGTGGTCTTCCCCACCCCGCCCTTGCCCGAGAACAAAATGATTCTCATGGCGTGGCCCCCGCAGGCGCCAGCCAGGACGCGACCACCCCGAGTGATCGCAGATCGTGAACATCCGATTCGAGCTCCGGCACCAGGAACGCGACGAGGCCGCTCTTGCTCGCGACCTGGCGCAGCTGACGGGCGTCGCCCTCGGCCCGGCGCTGCTCGCGCGCGCAAAGGGCCCGAAGTTCCAGGGCCACCTCCGAATCGAGCAGGCTCGCCCGGCCGTCCTCTTCCAGCACCTTCAGCTCGATCCCCCCTTCCATGGCCCAGGGATGAACCCGATTGGCGACGATGGCGGCGGCCCGAAGCCCGCGCTCGCGCAGCGCTCCGGCGAACGCCGCGCCCTCGCTGACCCGAGAGGTGGCGGGCGTGGTGACCAGAAGGAACGTGGTTCCCTCGGCTTTGAGCAGCGTGCCCATGGCGTTCGCGGTCTGGCGGAAGGAGTCGAAGAGGCCCTCGAAGGCCAGAAAGAACTCCGAGAGATCCCGCAGGAACCGGAGCCCGACCGCGGAGTCGATGATGCGCAGGAACGTCCTGCCCACGATGGTCTTCGGCTCAATGGAGAGATGCCCGGCCACGAAGTAGGGCTTGAGAAAGTAGCGCAGCACCCGGCCGTCGACGAAATCGAGCACGCGCTTCGGCGCGTCCAGGAAAGCGAGGGCTGACGAGGCCGGAGGCGTGTCGAGCACGATCAGATCGAAATCGTCGGCCACCCCCATCAGCGCTTCCATGGCCATGACTTCGTGCGTTCCCGCGAGGTGTCGCGAGATCTCCTGGTAGAAGCGGTTGCTGAGCACTCGCTCCCGCGCTTCGGGGTCCGCGGCATGCCGTCTCACCAGATCGTCGAAGGTCTGCTTCGGGTCGAGGCGCATGGCGAAAAGACGTCCTTTCACCTTCTGAGGCACGCCGGTCAGCCGGGCGAGGCCCAGGCTGGTGCGAAGCCGTTTCGAGGGATCAATGGTGCACACGAGGGTCTTGCGGCCGAGGTTCGCGGCGGCGAGGGCCAGGGCCGCGGACACCGTCGTCTTTCCGACACCTCCGGGTCCGCAGACCACGACCAGCTTCCCCGCGAGGGCGTCCGAAATCGCGGCGGATCCTTTCACGCCACGTCTCCCGCGAGAACGGCCGCGACCGCCGCCGGCCGGCAATCGGAAAGCTCGCCAACCACCAGAGGCTTCAGCCCGAGACCCTTGATCAGCCGCCGCTGATGAAAGGCCTCGAGGCGGGTGCGGCGCTGAACCTGGGCGGCGCAATCGAGCAGGAAACGATCCCTCGATCCAGCAGGAGCATTGGTCTCGGCGACCGCGAGACGCGCCGCCGCGGAGAGCTTCTCCCGCCGCATCCGATTCAGAAAGACGAGGGCGGGCAAAATGCCGGTCCGTTCGAGCAGGTCCTCCTTGAACTCGACCGCCTCCACCACCGCCATCTCCTCGGGAATGGCCACGAGGGCGATCCGCGCGCTTGTCTTGAGCCAGGTCATGATCCGCTCCGCCAGCCGGGCGAACGGGCCGACCAGGGCGGCCCGGTAAGCGGCGAACGGGGTTTCGAGCATGAGCAGACCGTGGCCGGACGAGGGGCAGTCGACGATGATGGTCCTCCACCTC
>JANMVV010000291.1:0-6140 GCA_031392925.1 Vicinamibacteria bacterium | reverse complement strand
TCGCGCCGCGTCAGCGACCTGCGGCGCTCCGGGGCGCGGGTCCTCGACCTCACGGAGTCGAATCCGACCCGGGCGGGATTTCTGGCCCCTGCGGCACTGCTGGCCATGCTTGCGAACCCGAAGGGCGCCCGCTATGCGCCCGATTCACGCGGACTCCGCTCCGCGCGAGAGGCGGTGAGCCGCGACTACGCGGCCCGCGGCGTGAGGATCGATCCCGACCACATCCTCCTCACCGCGAGCAGCAGCGAGTCGTATTCCCTTCTTTTCAAGCTGCTCGCGAATCCGGGCGATGACGTGCTCGTTCCGACGCCTTCCTACCCTCTCTTCGGCTATCTCGCCGATCTCGACAGCGTCCGGGCGCGGACCTACCCGTTGCGCTTCGATCACGAGTGGCATCTGAGCGTCGACTCGCTCTCCGCTCTCATCGGGGACCGGACCCGGGCGGTGGTGGTGGTGCATCCCAACAATCCCACCGGTTCCTTCCTGAAGGGGAAAGAAGCGACCGACCTTGCCGTGCTTTGCGGTGAGCGCGGCATCGCCGTCATCGCGGACGAAGTGTTCGCCGACTTCGGTCTGTCCAACGAGGGGGCGCGCCGTCATCCCTCGTTCGCTCTCGACTCCCCCGCTCTCTCCTTCTCGCTCGGCGGGCTTTCGAAGTCGTGCGCCCTGCCGCAGATGAAGGTGGGATGGATCGCGATCTCCGGTCCGGCGACTCTTCGCGACGAGGCGCTCGCGCGGCTGGAGTTCATCGCCGACACCTACCTGTCGGTGGCGACGCCGATTCAGCTTGCCTTGCCGGCAATCCTCGAAGCGAAGCCAGCGCTCCAGACGCCGATCCGGACGCGCCTCGCGCGCAACCTGGAAGCGCTGGGAGCCGCGGTGGCCGCACATCCCGAATTGTCCCTGCTCCCGGCCGAAGGAGGATGGTCGGCGCTCGTCCAGTGCCCGGCCACTCGCACCGACGAAGAACGGGCTCTCGACGCGCTCGACGCGGGGGTGCTCGTCCACCCCGGCCATTTCTTCGACTTCGAATCGGGCTGTTATCTGGTGGTGAGCCTGCTCTGCGAACCCGAGACGTTCGACGCCGCCCTCGCCCCTTTGCTGACTGCAGCAGTGCGATAAGGTTCCAGCCCCATGAAACGAATCAGCCCCGAAGAAGCCGCCGCGAAGATGGAGGAGGGCTATGCCTACCTCGATGTGCGCTCGGTGCCCGAGTTCGAGGCCGGACACCCGAAGGGCGCTTACAACATCCCTCTGATGCATGCGGGCAAGTTCGGGATGTCGCCGAATTCGAAGTTCATGGAAGAGGTGGTGAAGGCCTTTCCGAAGGACGCAAAGATCGTGGTTGGCTGCGCGAGCGGCGGACGGTCCGTGGGCGCTTGCGGCCTGATGGAGATGTCGGGCTACCAGGACCTTCTCGAGCAGCGCGCCGGCTTCAACGGCAACGGTAGCGAGCCCGGCTGGAGGCAGACCACCCTTCCGCAGTCGATGACGCCGGAACCCGGGCGCGCCCACCGCGACCTGAAGGGTTAGGACCAGCGGTTCGAACCTACGAGAACGTCCCGATCTCGCGCTCCGACTCTGTCCACTCCCCGAAATCGGCGTCCAGCCGCGCGTATTCGTCCCGGGTGTCGTTCAACATGTCGGAGCGCTGCTGCATGGAGTCCCACAGGTCGATGGTGAGGAACCGTCGAGGATTGAGGGAGTCGCGGATGAGGGAGGTGCCGCGATATCCCGGGTAGCGTGCGAAGAGCCGCGCCCAGTCGCCATCCGGCCCGTAGGCCTGTTCGAATGGCCCGGCCGCGTCGGGCTTGACCACGAATTCCCAGACGATGTGAATCATCTCGCCCTCCAGGGTGAACAGGACAGTCCTTCCCCGTTGAAGACTTAGACGAGGCTTCCGCTCTTAAGGTTCCAGACATGGGCCCAAATCCCCTGCAGGATGCGGCGATGAGAGACCTGCGGGCCGGAATCCTAAGACGCGCTCACGATGTGCGCCGCGATGGCGCCGTTCACGAAAGCGGCGTGGGTCAGCGGCCCCATGTGTCCAGCGCCCGGCGCCATCAGCACGCGCCCGCGGGGGAACGCCTCGCCGAGCAGGGCGACCACGCGGCGCGCGACCGGGGGCGAGGTCTCGCCGCCAATGAAGAGCGAGGGCGCATCGATTCCCGCATAGGCCGAGGCGGGAGTGCGGTCGTGCATGAGCGACCACACCTCGAAGAACACCTTCCGGCCCACGCGGAGGAAGGATTCTCGTCCGGCCTGGGACATGTCCCGCCAGGCGCCGGGGCCATTCCAGTAGTCCACGAAGACCTCGAACCAGGCGCCATTGCCGCCGTGCGAGAAGTCGGTGAAGACCGGGTTGCGGCCCGCGCGGGCGAGATCGGCGAGGCCCTCGGCGTCGTTCAGGGCATGGAGAACTCCGAAGGCCACCGGGTCATAGGCGGTGAGCGAGCGAATGCGCGAGGGGTCCCGCCGAGCCAGCTTCATGGCCAGGAGGCCGCCGTAGGAGTGCCCCACCAGGTGAACGGGCTCGCCCAGTTTCTCGACCAGGGCCTCGATCGCATCCACGTCCTCGGAGAGGTCGAAGAGCTTCTCATTCGGCCAGGGGGGATTGGCGCCCGAGCCGAGAAGGTCGGGCGCGATCACGCGATGCGTGCGTCCCAGGATTTCGCCGAGCCGTCCCCATTGACGCGACGACATCCCGCTGCTGTGAATGAGGATCGCGGGCTGAAGGTTGTCGATCGGGATCTGCGAACTCACTGAGTGATTGTGCCACGCTCCAGGGCCGCGATCCGTTAGCCTTCCCTCGAGCTCGAGGTCGGGGCGCGGGTTCCATCGGGTCCTCCGTCGGGGCTGATCTCCGCGGCTCCTCGCTAGGCCAGGTCCCGCGAGGAAACCCGCACGTGGAACGCGACCTTCTGGCCGGGCTCGAGTTCGATCACGTCGGCGTCGATCCCGTGAAGCTGCAGATTGAACGCGTCGGTCGGACAGCTGTTCGGTTCGATGCAGAGGGCGGGACGCGGAGCGGGCGGGGTGTAGACGACGATGTGCGGAAACTGCTTCCGCGGGAATTCGACCACGGTCTGAGTCTTGTTGACTTCGTCATTCAGGAAGCACTGCACAAGTCCCGAGGGGTCGGCGACCGGATCGGCGTAGATGTCGTCGAGCTCCAGGCCGGCGATGTCCTTCGGCTGACGCAGGTCGAACCGACCCTCCACCTCGAGAATCTTTCCGGTGGGCAGGCTGTCCGAGAGTTCCCATCGCTTCGCGGCCGGCACCTGAATCGTGCCGCGCTCGGGACGCCGGAAATAGGGATGGATGCCGAAGCCCGCCGGCATGGTCCGTTCACCGGTGTTCTCGGCGATCGCGTCGAGCTCGAGCGCGCCATTCCGAACGCGGTAGGTGACCTCGAGGGTGAAGGGAAAGGGGAACTGATCGAGGATTTCGCGACGGTAATCCGAAGCCTTGATCGCGGAACGAACCCAGGCGCCGTCGAGGTTCGAGGCCCCGGTCTCGATCACTCTCCAGGCCTTGTCGCGAACGAAGCCGTGGCGCGGCGGGTCGATGCGAAACCGCTCGCCCTGGAACATGAACTCGCCGTCCCGGATGCGGTTCGGGAATGGAAACAGCAATGGAATGCCGTAACCGGTCGGCTTCCTCCGGAAAGAGGCGTAGTCCACGGTCTCCAGAATCGGGAACCGGGTCTCGAACGAGAAGCAGTTCTGGCCAAGCTCGGGAGCGACCGTGGCCCGAGCGCGCGTCCCCTCTTCCAGGAGGAAGACCTCCACCCCATCGCGGACGACCGAGTTGATCGAGTATCTCTGTTTCATGAGGGCGGGCCGCGCGAGTTGACGGAGTCTAAGGCCGCGAGGCTCGCCCGGTTGCAGCTCTGCCCGATGGCCCCGCAAAGGGCGTCGGCGAGCAGATACATGGGAGCCCACAGAATCGCCGGACCCACCGGGCAAGCCACTTGGGCACTCCCGTCCACAAAGGACTCCGGACGAACGCGGCTAACATTGTTCCATCAGAGCATTGTCCTTGGCCATCCCATCCTGAGGAATTTCCAGATGCTTTCGCGTGCTCCCCTTCCCCTGGTTCGCACTTCTCTTCTCCTGCTGAGCGCCTTGGTGCTCGCGCCCCAAAGCATGGCCGCGCCGCAGACGGCGACGAGCGGGAGCACCCCCGCCCTCAGCGCGGCCGACTACGCACGGGCCGAGAAGTTCCTGGCCGCCACCGTGAATCCGCTCGTGGTCGGCGGCGCCGTCAATGCCACCTGGCTTCCCGATGATCGGTTCACCTATCGCCGCAACACCGCGGACGGCTCGGAGTTCATCCTGGTGAATCCTCTGAAGAAGACACGCGTGCCTGCCTTCGACCACGTGAAGCTCGCCGCCACCCTGTCCACCGCCGCGGGCGGGACCTACGACCCGAAGAAACTGCCTTTCCAGACCATCGAGCTTTCCGCCGATGGCAAGAGCGTCTCGTTCGACGTCGAGACCAAGCGCTGGTCCTGCGACGTGAAGGGACTCGCCTGCCAGTCCACGGGCGCCGCGAAGAACGAGGGTCCCACCTCCGGGCGCGGCGGCGCAGGACCGCGCGGCGGCGGCAATATCGCGGTGGCTTCACCCGACGGCAGGAAGGAAGTCTTCATCAAGGACTGGAACCTCTACCTGCGCGATGTCGCCAGCAAGGAAGAGAAGGCGCTCACCACCGACGGAGTCAAGGATTTCGGCTACGCGACTGATAACGCGGGCTGGACCAGCAGCGCCCGCGCCATCGTCTTGTGGTCGCCCGACTCGAAGAAGGTCGCGACCTTCCAGCAGGACGAACGGAACGCCGGCGAGATGTACCTGGTGGAGGCGAAGGCCGGCCATCCCGTGCTCAAGACCTGGAAGTACCCGCTCCCCGGCGACGCCGTGGTCGCGATGCTGCACCGCGTGGCTATCGACACGGAAACCGGCGCCATGGTCCGGTTCAGGATGGGCCCCGACTTTCACCGCGCCATGCTCGGCGACGATTTCTCGGTGCGAGACATGATCTGGAGTCCGGATGGTTCGAAGCTCGCGTTCGTCTCGACCGCGCGCGATCACAAGAAGGCGACGGTGCTCGTCGCCGACACCGGCACCGGCGAGGTCCGCACGGTCTTCGAGGAGTCGGAGAAGACGCACTTCGAATCGCCCGCGGGCTGGCGGGTGCTGTGGGCCACGAACGAGATCATCTGGAATTCGCAGCGCGACAACTGGAGCCACCTGTACCTCTACGACCTCAACACCGGCCAGCTCAAGAACCAGATCACCTCCGGCGACGGCCCGGTGACGTCGATCGATCGCGTCGACGAGAAGGCGCGTACCGTCACCTTCAACGCCAACGGCCGCGAATCGGGGCAGGATCCCTACCTCAACCACTACTACCGGATCGGCCTCGACGGAAAGGGCTACACCTCGCTCACTCCCGAGGACGGAAACCACACTGCGCAGCTGTCAACCTCGGGGCGGTTCCTGGTCGACACCTACTCCACCGCCGAGCGTCCGCCCGTCGTCGTGCTCCGCGACGCGCAGGGCAAGGTGGTGATGCCTCTCGAGAAGGCGGACATCAGCAAGCTCGTCGCCACGGGCTGGAAGCCGCCCATGACCTTCAGGGTCAAGAGCCGCGACGGAAAGACCGACATCTACGGCCAGTTGTTCCGGCCCACCAGCTTCGACGCCTCGAAGAAGTACCCGATCATCAACAATGCCTACCCCGGGCCGCAGTCGGGCAGCGTGGGTTCGCGTTCATTCTCGGCCGCGCGCGGCGACAAGCAGGCTCTCGCCGAGCTCGGATTCGTGGTGGTGTCGATCGACGGCATGGGCAATCCCGGCCGGTCGAAAGCGTTCCATGACACGTACTACGCCGCCATGGGTCGCGACAACACGCTGCCCGATCAGGTCGCGGGCATGAAGGAACTGGCCTCGCGCTTCGCGTGGATCGACATCGACCGCGCGGCGATGTGGGGTCATTCGGGCGGCGGCTTCATCACCGCCGACGCGATGTTCCGCTATCCCGACTTCTTCAAGGTGGGGATCGCCGAATCGGGGAACCACGACCAGCGCGTCTACGAGGACGACTGGGGCGAGCGATATCAGGGCCTGCTCGTCAAG
>JANMVV010000279.1:0-20677 GCA_031392925.1 Vicinamibacteria bacterium | reverse complement strand
GACTGAAACGGGCGTCCACGATCGCTGAAATACGCACCTGGACTTTCTTCCTGGGATGAGCAGCCTCTTTGGCCACGCACGCTTCTGCTGCCACGCCTGGGTGAGCGACCCGTCTTCGGCGAAGGCCTGGTCAGCCTTGGGAAGGGGGAACTGATCCGGGATCACGTGGGCCAGGAGCTTGCTCAAGGAATAACGGAGGTGGGTCAGGCACACCACGCCGCCGAAGGCGCCGGGGGACGCGGACATCAGGGCGATGACTTTGCCCCGATACGGTTCAAGCCCGCTCCGTCCATCGACGTCGCGGCTCAGCCAGTCGATGGCGTTCTTCAGCAACGACGGGATGGTGCCGTTGTTCTCGGGCGACACGATGAGAAACGACGGATGCGACACGAACAGTTCGCGCAGCTTCCGGGCGGAGGGGGGCATGCCCTCTCTCTCTTCGAGATCGCCCTCGTAGATCGGCATCGGGAAATCGCGCAGGTCGATGAACTTCGCCTCCCCCCCGCTATCGTCGATCGCCTTCGCGGCCGCGCGGGCGAGCTTCTTGTTGAGGGATGCCTCACGGGCGCTCCCCGCGAATACCAGAATCTTCGGTCTTGCCGTCATGTGAAATCTCCCGTCAAAGGTGAGTGAGAAGGGCTTCGACATCGGCTGCGTCCTGGTACATGCCGAAGCCGAAGCGCAGGCGATCGCCGCGATGGTCCACGATCACGTTCTTCGCGGCGAGCCGATCCGCGATCGCTCCGGCATCGATCCGCCGGAAGGTCAGGAAGTGGCCGAGTCCGGAAATGCCGTCGCCGGGCGCGATCAGGTCTTCGGCGGAAATTGAGCCGTCCTTGCCGTGACCCAGTCGATCGAGGAAGAGTCGTTGAAGGGACTTCACGTGATGGTCGACCGCGGCGATGGTGAGGCCCTGGGATTTGAAGAGCCGTGACACCGCGTTGAAGCGGTAGAGTCCCACGGGGTCGAAGGTGGCGCCCATGAAGCGGAAGCCGTCGTTCGAGAAGGGCACGCCATGGAAGTCGCCGGCCTCGAGCGAGCCGAAACCAGCGAACCACCCGGTGTTCCGGGGAAGGCGATCGAAGCCGCGCGGCACGCTCAGGAAGCAGACACCCTCGCCGCTCTGCGCGTACTTGTAACCGCCGGCCAGGAAGAACGCCCGGTCCGCCACCTTGCGGAGGCTTGTCGGGATCGCGAAGAAGGCGTGGTAGCCGTCGATCACGACCATGGCGGAAGGAGTTGCCGCGTCCACGATGGCCTCGAATTCGCGGACCGCGAAGCCGGAGTTGAAGAAGACCTGGCTGAAGAAGACGAGATCGTTGTCGGTAGCCCTCGCCGCTTCGATGAACCGCTCGGTGAAGGATGAGAAGGGCTCGACGGGGACGCGAACAAGGCTCACCAGTTGCTCTTCCTCGAGACGCGCGATCTGTCTCGCGAAGCTCAGGAATTCGGAATCGGTGGTCACCACCTTGAGCCTCCGCCCGGGCGGAAAGCAGGAAAGGAGGCGGATCACGAACTCATGCGTGTTGGGCGCGAAGGCGATCTGCTTCGCTTCAGGCAGGTCGAGGGCGTGCGCGATGTGGTTTTGCGCCTCCGTCGCCACCTCGCCGAACACGCGATCCCATTTCTGGTCGGCCAGCCGGGCCGCGTCGTCCCACGCCTCGATCTGGGCTTCCCTCGTGACATCCGGCCAGGGGTGATGGGAGTGCGCGGCGAAATGCAGGCGGCCGGGCGCGGCCGCCAGGAACCGGGAGTAATGGCCTTTCATGCCCGGCGTCCGTCAGGGAGTGCGATGATCAAGAGAACCTTCATGCGTTGGCCAATTCTCCCCTTGTTTCTCGTTGTTCTCGCAATCGCGGGCTGCGGCGGGAAGGCGGAGGTCGTCGAGCCGGACTCGCCGCAGGCATCGGAGCTGAAGCTCCTGGAGCGGCAGGTGGCTTCGCTTCGGACCGCCATCGTGGATGAAAAGAAGGGCGAGCTCTTCGCGACCGGCGACCTGGCGGTAAGCGTGTCCGAGGAGGCGGTGCAGAAGGCGGTGTCGCTGGCCCTTCCCATAGAGAAGCCGGTGGGCGCCGAGTTCCGAGCGCGCATTGACCGCGCCCTCGTGTCCTTTCGTTCGATGCAGGGATCGGTCAGGCTTGAGGGTCGGGTGTGGGCGGTGGCTGATCCCTCGACGTACGCCGATCTGGCCCTCCTGGGCGGCATTCACGATGTCGAGGTGGACAAGTCGAGCGGCATGCTCACCGCCGAGATCGTTCTCGATGGATGGGACGTCCAGCGCGCGGCCGCGGCCGGCGCTGAGATGGAGTGGATCAGGGGCCTGGTCCGGCTCCTCGGCGACCGGGGACTCGCCGCTCTGCGCGATCTCGTGCCCGCGGTTCGCATCCCGGTGGGCATCGAGAGGGGGATCGATCTGCCGGGAGTCTCCGGCGGACCGGTGACCATCCCGGCCGGTCGTGTACCCCTCGAGGCCAGGGTCTCCCGCGTGCTTCCCCTGTCGGGGCGCCTCTGGGCGATGATCCATGTCACCACTTCAGGATGGGAGCGCGTCCATGCGGTGACCCCGCCTCTGCCCGGATCGAAGCGCGAGGCGGGGCCCGTGACCGAGAACCGAAAAGTCGCGGCCGCCCGGCCGGGGTCGAGCCCCCTGGCCCCCCTGACGCCGGAGGCCGCGCGGCAACGACTGGAGCAGTTCAAGGCCGAACGGCTGACTCTCCAGAACCAGTTGCGCTCGTTGCTTCCCAAAGACGCCAGGCTCATGGAAGCACCGGCCGGAGATGTCCTCCTCGGCCTGCCCTCGACCTTGGTGGAGTCCATTGTTTCGGAAGCGATCCTCGGCCCCCTCCGGAACGTTCGCCTGTCCCTCAAGGACGTGGTGAAGGTCGAGCGCGCCGACGAGGTCCAGACCAGGACCTTCCTGGGCATGATGACGCTTGGAAGGTACGCCCTCACCGTCAACGTTCAGGAGGTGAACGCGGTCATGAAGCCGAAGACGCCGAAACTCACCTTTGGGTCGAACCGCATCGCCATCGATCTTCCGGTGAGCGTCGAGGCAGGGGACGTCAAGGCGAAACTCCTCTTCAAGTGGGAGGGCCGGAATCTCGCGGGTGTCGTCTGCGGCGACTTGAGCGGAGAGCACGACCTGCGGGCGACCGTGCCTCCGGTCCCCGTGCGTCTTCGGGGCCGGTTCGACCTGGAGGCCCTGGGCGAGCAACTCATCGTGAAACCGCGGTTCGCGCCCATCGAGGTCGCCTTCAAGGTTGAGCCGCAGCAGCGAACCTGGGACTTCGTCGACGATCTCATCAAAAGCAAGAACGCGGTGTGCGAGGCCGCGCTGCGCAAAGCCGAGGTCAGTCAGAAGGTGAAGGATCTGATCTCCCGGGGGTTCAAGGTCACCCTCCCCACCCACTGGCTTCACCCGATGGCTCTGCCCGCGTCATTCCGCGACACCCTCGACGTTCAGGGCACGAGCGCGGGTCTCGCCATCACCCCGACGGGAGTCTCGATCACGAAGACGCGAATCTGGTATGGGGCGAACGTGACCCTCAGGAAACAGGGGCGGAAGGCTGGTTAGTCTCCCCAGCACGAAGGACCGAGGGTAAAGAGGAACGTGGAGCCGGATCCGAGGCCCGCGGACTCCGCCCAGATTCGTCCGCCGTGGGCTTCCACGATGCGCTTGGCCAGAGACAGTCCCACTCCCGTGCCCTCGGCCTTGGGGTCGAGCTTCTCGAAGATATTGAAGATCCGCTCGGCGTAGGCCGGGTCGATGCCCTGTCCGTTATCGCGAACGAAGAATGCCCGATCCGCGCCCGGGCGGAGGCCGATCTCCACCCCCGGCGGCCGGCCGGGCGTCACGAACTTGGCCGCGTTCTCCAGGAGGTTCTGGAGAACCTCCACCAGACGTCTCCGGTCCACCTTCACCGTCGGCAGGCCTGTCTCGATCTGTACCGCGACGCTCCTCTCGGTCAACTGGCCCTGGAGCAGCTCCACCGCCTCGCGGGCCAGGTCTCCGAAGGCCACGTTCTCGACCGGGTTCACGATGCGGCCCACTCGCGAGAGCTCGAGCAGGTCGGTAAGGAGGCTCTGCATCTTCTCCGTGGCCCCGATGATGCGCGCGAGATCGCGCCGTACCTGCTCCGAGGCGTTTGGGCCGAGGTCGGTGGCGATCATCCCCGTGAAGCCCTTGATGGTCACGAGGGGGCTCTTGAGATCGTGCGACACCGTGTAGGTGAAGCGCTCGAGCTCGGCGTTCTTGCGGCCGAGGTCGGCGAGAAGCTCGCTGCGCTCGGCCTCCGCGCGGCGCAGGCGGGCGGTTTCGTCGTGGAGGGCGGTCTGGTGGTTGCGCACGTCCTGCGACATCGTGTGAAGGGCCCGGGCAAGCTCCCCGAGTTCGTCGGTCGACTCGGTGGGGAGCGGATAGTCAAGATTGCCCTGAGCGAAGGCCCGGGCCGCGCGGCCCATCTCGGCCAGGGGCTGGCTGAGAGAGCGGGAGAGTCGGACGCTCGTGATCACACCAAGGGCCAGAGAGAAGGCGAAGGCGATGAGAAACAGGGCCAGCAGCGAGGTTCGATGGCTCGACCAGAGATTCGAGGTCTGTTCGTCGATCCGGCGCAATCCGGCCTGGGACGGATCCTCCGCGAAGGTCACGGCCGCGAATCCGGCCAGGGTGCCTCCCGATTGGATCGCGAAACGAACCTCGCGCTTCCCGCCGTCGTCCGTCATGAGCACCGCCCCGGAGTCGACGGACGGCCACACGCCCTCGATGACGTTGCCGAAACTCAGTTTCGCCTCGGTTCCATCGGTGATCACGTGGTGGGAGGCGTCCACCACCTGGAAGTCACTCACCGGGAGCCAGCGCCGAACCTGTTCAATCTCCTCGTCGATGCGCTCGACGTCGAAGCGAAAGACCGGATTGAACATCCGGCCGGCGAGGTACTGCGCGGTTCCCCGCAAGCGCTCGTCCTCATTGGCGCTTTGAACCGTGGTGATGGCGTCGCGGATCTGCTTCTGCAGGGTGTGGGCCTGCCGGAAGGCGATGAGGCCCGCCGCGGTCAGAGCGAGCGTGATGCTCACCAGGGTGAAGGCGGACAGGTAGACCGCGTAGCGCCGGCCCAGACCGATCTGCATGACTCAGGCGGCGGTCATTTTGGGCCGGAAGCGCCCTTGAGGGCGGAGCGCCACTCGCCGATGTCGGCGAAATCCTTGGGGGTCAGTCGCTCGAACCGCGTGATCCCCGCGGCACTCGCGAGGGCGGTCTGGCCGACGGCGTCCTTGTGCAGGGCTAGAAGAACATCCTCGCACGCGCGCTTCGTTTCGCTGTCCAGGCCGACGCGGAAAGACAGAGCGCCCCTCAGAAGCGGCCGGGTTTCGTGGAAGGCCGCGAGTTCGTTCCGGACCTTTTCGGGAAGGCGCGACCAGTCGCTGTCGTTGAACGCGCCGGCGTCGCCTTTCCCGTTCAGGACCCAGATGGCCTGGTTCAACTCCGCGCCGGCGAGAATGTAGAACGCGGCGGCCCTGCCCCCCGCGGGCTGACCTAATGGAACAAGGCCGATGCCGCGTCGGGCCAGTTCGGCCCGGGGCACCGCGAAGGCCGAGGTGGAGCGTTCGGCCTGGAGCACCAGGGTTCGTCCCCTTAAGTCTTCAAGGGTCCTGATCGCCCCCTTGCGGCGAGCGAAGAAGACGGTGTGATACTCGCGCTGATTTCGCCTCACGATGGCCAGAGCCGGCGACAACATCTGACCGCTCCGCTCCTGCAGCTCGAAGGTAGGAAACACGCTCTCGATCACCATGTCGACCTCGCCGTGCTTCAGCCGCTGCGACAGTTCGGTCAGATCCCTGGTGATCACGAGGGGCGCCACGCCCACGCCCTTCGGGGCCAGGCGCTTTCGCATCTCGGTCAGCAGATCCGAGTAGACCCGCAGCATGCGGTCCGGCTCGTTGGCCTCCTCGGCGATCACGGCGAAGCGGATTTCCTTCGCGTTCGACGGGGTCGCGCCCGGGGCCAACGCAGCCCCCGGAGCCAAGAGCAGGAGAGCGGCCTCCGCGAACCGCACGCGCAGGGGCCGGAGCGACCTCATGCCGGGAAGCCCGGAGATGCGCGGTGCGCCCCAGGTCTTGTGTTCCACACCGTCCTGGGCAGGCGGAGATCGAGGAGGACGAGGGACGGGATTTCATTCCTCAGTTCCGCGTGGTCTTCATTGTCCTCGACCAGCAGTACGAGCACGGGCTCGGGACTCATGAGCGGTTTTCGCCGCGGTCTACCGTCGATCGGGGCTCCTCCTCCGAGTGCCCCCCTCGGACGCTTCCCGGCGCCTTCGGCTTTCCACACAGGAAACCCTGGAGGAAATCGCAGCCAAGGTCCACGAGCACTGTCTTTTCGGCCTCGGTTTCGACGCCTTCGGCCACGAGCGGTATGCCGAAGTCCCGGCACATCGCGGTCATCGAACGAACCAGGGTGCGCCGGTAGGGATCGGAATCGATGCCCCTTACGATGGCCATGTCCAGCTTCACGATATCCGGACGCAGCGCCGCGAAGCTATTGAGTCCTGCGTACCCCGCGCCCATGTCGTCCACGGCGATCCAAAAACCGAGATCGCGGAGCAGGGCGATCTTCTCCTTGAGATTCTTCACCTGATCGATGGAGTGCCGCTCCGTGATCTCGAAAATCACTTTGGAGCCGACCCTTCGCAGGGGGTTCTTCTCGGAGTAGAGATCTTCGTCATCGAGCTCGAGGCTGTGAAGGTTGATGAAGAGCGCGTGGTCAGAGGAGATGTCGGCGGTGGAGGCGATCTGGCGGACTCGCCGGCCGAAGCCAATGACCTTCCCGAGTTTCTCCGCGGCCTCGACCAGCATGGTGACGCTGGTGAAGCGGGTGGAAATGGACCGGGCCAGAAGCTCCACCCCGAAGATCACGCCGTCCTTGGCGCCGACGATGGGTTGAGCGGCGAGCCAGAGGCCGGAGAGGGCTTCCTCGAAGGCCATCTCCATGCTCGCGCGATCGCCGACGAACTGGGAAGGGGACCGGGTGATGGCGAGAGCGTCGCGCCGCCAGCGCGCGAGCCGGCCGAGCCGGACCGCCTGGTCCATGGTCTCGATGATCTCCGCGGTGGCCGCGGGCTTCCTGAGATATCGCAAGGCCCCGCCCTCCACGGCCTCGATCGCGGTCTCGAGGCTCGGGCGCCCGGTCAGGAGGACCACGGGCACGTCGAGGTCTCGAGCCCGGATCATCCGCAGCATCTCCACCCCGGTAAGCCCCGGCATGGAAATGTCACTGATCACCGCCTCCGCTCCGCCCGGGACCAGTTTCGCGAGAGCCATCTCCCCGGTCTCCGCCTCTTCGACCTTGAAGCCTGCCTGCCTCAGGGTGTCCGCGACCACGAACCGGACGTCGTTGTCATCGTCAACGACGAGAACCGTTCCGCGGTCCCGGGCGGCAGCCTGCTCGGACATGCACGGCAGTATATGCGGTGGACCTCGGGAGCCTGCGGAGGCTACGGCTCCCGCGGTGGCGAGCTTTCCGGGAGGAACACCTCGAACGTCGTGCCCCTGCCGGCCTCGGTTTCGACCAGGATCGCTCCGCCCATCCGGGTCACGATGCCGTGGACCACGGAGAGGCCGAGGCCGGTTCCCTGTCCGACCGGCTTGGTGGTGAAGAACGGCTCGAAGACACGGTCGGCGACGCCCTGGGTCATCCCGTCGCCGTTGTCCGAAACCCAGAGCCTGACGTGGGGACCGGTGCGAAGGCCCGGATGAAGAAGCTCGCCCGCCGTCACCTCGCGGGACTCGATGCCGATCTCGATAGTGCCGCCTTTCTTTTCCAGGGCGTGCCGCGCGTTGGTCAGCAGGTTCAGGAGCACCTGATGGAGCTGCGTGGCGTCGGCGAGCACGGTACCGGTCGGCCGCTTACTCTGCCGGATCTGGATCTGCGCGGGCAGAGTGCTGCGGAAGAGGGCCAGAGTCTCCTCCACCAGTTGAATGGGCTCGACCTCGGAGCGGCGTGACTCATCCTGCCGGCTGAAGGAGAGGATCTGCTGCACCAGTTCGCGGGCGCGGTTGGCGGCTTCGCCCACCCGCTTGATGTAGGGAGCGGCCGGGCTTTCCGCGGGCAACGAGAGCTGCGCGAGTTCCGCGCAGCCCATGATCGCCTGGACGATGTTGTTGAAGTCGTGAGCGATGCCGCCCGCGAGCGTGCCCAGGGTTTCGAGACGTCTCGACTGCTGCAGCTGGCCTTCCAGACGAGCCGCCACCTCCTCGGCCCGGGTGCGCTCGGTGATGTCTCGGGAGTTGACGATGGCGGTGGGCCGCCTCTCGTTTCCGCGAGCACTTCCGATCGACTCGAGGATCCGGTCGGTGCCGTCGCTCGCCCGCAGCACCATGACGGAGGCCACGGGGGTGTCGGGATGCGAGAAAACCGCGTCGATGGCGGCTTTCAACTCGGCGCGCCGGTGATCGTCACTCAGCTCGAGCACGTTCCGGCCGGTGAGGTCGTCGGCGGAGTAACCGAGGACGCGGGCGCAGGCCGGGCTCGCGTACCGGATGCCGCCGTTCGGCGTGAGGATCCAGATCAGGTCGTGGGCGTTCTCGATCAGGGATCGGAAGTGCTCTTCTCTCTCGCGCAGGGCCTCTTCGGCCCGCCGACGCTCGACGATGTAGGTCCAGGTTCGCAGAGCCCGGTCGGCGATCTCGGGGATGCGCGCGAAGCTCTCCTCGGATTTCACCACGTAGTCGAGCGCGCCCGTCTTCATGGCGTCGACCGCGATCTTCTCGTCGCCGTGAGAGGTCATCACCACGACTCCGTAGAACGCCCGCTCCCGGTTCTCGGGGAGAAGGGCAAGGCCGTCGCCGTCGGGGAGCCTCAAGTCGGTGAGCACGAGGTCCGGAGTGTCCGGCTCCTGAAGAACGCCCTGGGCCTCCTTGATCGTGCCGACCCATTTCAGCCGGACCGCGATGGAGCTTCGCCCGAAGGCCCGGCGGATCAGTTCCGAATGGGGTTCGTCGTCCTCGACGAGCAGGATGAGAGGAACCCTCGGCCGGGGGATCGACGCGCTGTCTTGGCCGAAGCGGGGGACTAGGCCCGGGGCGATTGGTTCCAAGTAAACCAGTAGAGCCCGAGTTCCTTCATCAACCCCTCGAAACTCACGAGGTCTAGGGGTTTTACGAGGTAACTGTTGGCGTGGCGCAGGTAGGCCTGGGTAACGTCCGGATCGGCGTCGGAGCTGGTGAGGACGACCACCGGGATGGTCTGGAGCTGCGGGGCCGACTTGATATCGGACAGGACGGTGATGCCGTCGATCCGGGGCAGGCGCAGGTCTAGCAGGACGAGGTCGGGCCGGGGAGAGGACGCCGGGTTCGCGTATTCGGCCCGGCGGTGGAGGTAGTCGAGAGCGGATTCGCCGTTGTTCAAGTGAGTGATCCGGCACTTGACCAACTGGCTCATCAGGTTGCGGCGGACGAGCTCCGCATGGTCCTCGTCGTCCTCGACGAGGAGAACCTCGATGGTGTCAGGCATGGGTGCAGTCAACGTGGCCTCGGGATGAAAAGATGCTAGCACAAGGGAATTTGTTCCCCGCCCCGAATGGTACCGAACTGACTACTACGTGGGTACTTTTTTGAACGGCTGCTCAGGAAGCTTCGAAGAGCGCTTTGAGGGCAAGGTCGGAAACCCCGGCGGCGAGCGCCACCATCAGGAGGATCCGCGCCTTTTGGCCCACGAGATCGCCGCCGAGCACGCAACCCATCTTCTGGAGCTGCGCGCCGCCGCCCTCGTATCCATAGAGCGGGGCCACCGAACCGGCGCCGCAGCGAGAGGCGATGACCACGGGGATGCCGGCTTTGATCGCATCGCGGATCGCGGGCATCGCGAGGGGAGGCACGTTCCCCGCCCCCGTCCCCTCGATCACCAGCCCGCGCGCTCCGCGGGCCAGGGAGGCGCGAAGGAGCGCGTCATCCGAGCCGGTGGCCATGACGTGAAGGTCGACCCGCGGATCGATCGAACCGGTCTTCACGAACCGGCGGCGCACCGCGCCGCGAACGAAGCGAACGCCGTTTCGGTCGAGGATGGCGAGCGGACCGATCCCGCTCTTGAAGGCGCCGAGATTCTGGGTGTGGGTCTTTACCGCCTCGCTGGCGGCGAGAATCTCTTCCCCGACCGCGATGAGCACGCCGTGGCCGCGCGCATCGGGATTGGCCGCGGTCTGGACCGCGATCAGCAGGTTGCTGGGACCGTCGGAACCGGGCTCTCCCAGGGTACGCATGGCCCCGCAGAAGACGACCGGTTTCGAGGTTTCGGTGGTGAGGTCGACCAGGAACGCGGTTTCCTCGATGGTATCGGTGCCGTGCGTCACCACCACGCCGTCGATCCTGGGATCGGCGAGGTGCGCCTCGATCCGCTGCTTGAGCCCCCACATCCACCGGGGGGTGACGTGAGGCCCGGGCAGTTGCGCGTAATCCTCGAGAGTCAGGCGCGCCACCCGCCTCAGGCCTGGAACCTGCGAGACGATATCCCGGCCGGAGAGGGCGGGGATCGCGGCCGCGGTCAGAGGATCGATCTTCATGGAGATCGTCCCGCCCGTGAACATCACAACCACGCGCGGCTTGGAGGTTCGCTTCACGGGCTTCGGCGCCATGAGCCTCCTAACTATTCCAGAGCGGCTTCATGTTGTCGACGTACTTGAATCCGGTGCCGGTGTTGAAGATGACTACGGAATCGTCGGGGGAGAGGTGGCCGGACGACTTCAGCTTCATGGCCGCGGTTACGCAGGCCCCGCCCTCGGGCGAGACGAACAGGCCCTCGGTGCGCGCGATCAGCTTTACCCCCTGGATGATCTCGACCTCGCTCACCGCGATCGCGGCCCCGTGGCTCTCGCGCAGCGCGCGCAGGATCAGGAAATCGCCTATGGCCTTGGGAACGCGAAGGCCGTGGGCAAGCGTGATGGCGCCTTCCCACATGGGGGCCGAGTCCTTGCCCTCCTGAAACGCCTTGACGATGGGCGCGCACCCATCGGCCTGTACCGCATACATGCGCGGGCGCTTCGTTCCGATGAAGCCCATGGCTTCCATCTCTTCGAACGCCTTCCACATGCCGATGAGGCCGGTGCCTCCGCCGGTCGGGTAGAGAATCGCGTCGGGCAGCTTCCAGTCGAGCTGCTCCGCGATCTCGTAGCCCATGGTCTTCTTGCCCTCGACCCGGTAGGGCTCCTTGAGCGTGGCGCACTCGTACCAGCCGTGCTCCTTGGCGAGGCCGGCGCAGATCCGGCCGGCATCGGTTATGAGGCCCTCGACGGTCTCGACCTGAGCTCCGTACGAGAGGGTCTCCATCAGGAAGACCTCCGCTATGTCCTTCGGCACGAAGACGTGGGCCTTCATTCCTCCGCGCGCCGCGTAAGCGGCGAGGGCACTTCCCGCGTTCCCCGCCGAAGGCAGACAGACATCGGTGGCGCCAAGTGCTTTGGCCATGGAGACCGCGAGGGCGAGGCCCCGTGCCTTGAAGGAGCCGGTGGGATTGCCGCCCTCCTCCTTCACCAGCGCCTTGGGAAGGCCGATCGCCTTGCCGAGGGCGGGGGTTTCCAGAAGCGGAGTCATGCCCTCGCCCAGGCACAGTTTGTGCTCGGGGTTCTCCACCGGAAGAACCTCCTTGTAGCGCCACAGCGTCTTCTCGCGGAGTTCCAGGTGGCCCGGCCGCATATTGATGGCCGCGGCCGTGAGGTCGTAGCGCGCGAACAGAGGCGCGCCGCACCCACACAGATTCCACACCTTGCCCTTCTCGTAGGTGGCGTCGCACTTGGTGCAGGCGAGGTGAGTGAAGCTCATACGTGGAGGACTTCAGCTTCTTTCTTCTTGAGCATGTCGTCCACGCGACCGATGGAGGCATCGGTGAGCTTCTGGGTCTCCGCCTCGCCATGCTTCTCGTCGTCCTCGGAGATCTCCGACGCCTTCTTCATCTTCTTGATGTGGTCGTTGGCGTCGCGGCGGACGTTGCGGATCGCGACCTTGCCCTCCTCGGCGGCCTTGTGCGCGATCTTCACCAGGGCCTTGCGCCGCTCCTCGGTGGGGGAGGGAATGGGGATGCGGATGAGCTTGCCGTCGGTGGCGGGATTGAGATCGAGGCCCGAAGTGCGGATGGCCTTCTCAATCACCGCGACCATGGCGGCGTCCCAGGGCTGGATGGTGATGAGTGCCGGGTCCGGCACCGCGATGTTGCCCACCTGGTTCAGGGGAGTCATGGTGCCGTAGTAGTCGACCTTGACCGAATCGAGCATGGAGGCGTTGGCCCGGCCCGCCCTCAGGGACGCGAACTCCTTCCGAACCGTTTCGATCGCGCTTTCCATGCGGTGCTTCGCGCTCTCGATCGTCTCTTTCACTGTCGGCATGTTCTGAAGCCTCTCCTTCGGTCTTTTTCGAAACAGGTGCGCCTAGTCGCAGACGAGGGTTCCCACTTTTTCGCCCATCAGGACGCGCTTCAGGAAGCCCTTCTTCTTTATGTTGTAGACGATGATGGGGAGCTTGTTCTCCATGGCGAGGGAGATCGCGGTCTTGTCCATGACCTTGAGGCCGCGCTGGATCACATCGATGTACCTGATCTCCGGGAATTTCTTGGCCTGGGGAAATTTCAGCGGATCCATGTCGTAGATGCCGTCGACCCGGGTGCCCTTGAGGATCACCTCGGCCTTGATCTCGGTGGCGCGCAGCGCCGCGGCGGTGTCGGTGGAGAAGTAGGGGTTCCCGGTGCCGGCGGCGAAGATGGCGATGCGGCCCTTTTCGATGTGGCGAATCGCGCGGCGCCGGATGAAGGGCTCCGCCACCTGGCGCATCTCGATGGCGGAGAGCACGCGGGTGGCGAGTCCGGCCCGTTCCATGGCGTCCTGCAGGGCCAGGCCGTTGATCACGGTGGCGAGCATGCCCATGTGGTCGGCGGAGACCCGGTCCATTCCATAGGCCGCGTCGGACACGCCGCGGAAGATGTTTCCGCCCCCGACCACGATGCCCATTTCGACGCCAAGGGCGTGCGCTTCGCGGATTTCCTCGGCCAGATAATCAGCGAAGGCGCGGTCGATCCCGAAGGTTTTGGCCCCCAGCAGCGCTTCGCCGGAGAGCTTGAGCAGGACGCGGCGAAACGCCGGTACTTTGGCGGCGTTTCGACCGGTTTCGCGCGTCTTTTGCCCTGGGGAAGCCGGCCCGCCCTGCGACTTCGATGCTCGGGCAGGACTTTTCTTCGCCATGCCCCTAAGGCTACTCGGTCGGGCTGCTCGGTGTCGCGTCGCCCACGCGGAAACGTGCGAAGCGGCGGACCAGAATGTTCTCCTTGATCACCGCCACCTTCTCCTGGATGAGCTGTCCGATGGTGATCTTCGGATCCTTCACGAACGCCTGCTCGAGGAGCACCTGGGTGGCGTAGAAATCCTTCAGCTTTCCTTCGGCGATCTTGTCCGCGACCGCCTCCGGTTTGCCCGCGCCGATCGCCTGGGCTCGGTAGATTTCCTTTTCCTTGTCGATGATCGCCTGGGGAACCTCTTCCTTGGTCACGTAGTTGGGAGAGGCGGCCGCGATGTGCATCGCGACGTCGCGGACCATGGCCTGAAAGTCCTCGTTCTTCGCGACGAAGTCGGTCTCGCAGTTGATCTCGACGAGGACGCCCACCTTGGCGCCGGGATGGATGTAGTGGCCGACCATGCCCTCGCTGGCGGTGCGGCCCGAGCGCTTGGCCGCGGCGGCGAGGCCTTTCTTGCGAAGGACTTCCTGCGCCTTGTTCATGTCGCCCTGCGCTTCGACGAGGGCGCTCTTGCAGTCCATCATTCCGGCCCCGGTCTGTTCACGGAGGACTCGGACGGATTCAGCGGTGATGTTCATGGGTCTCCTGTCCTGGCCTCGCTCTGAAGGACCTGAACGATCGGCTCTTGGCGAGTGGTTTGAAAGTTAGAAATCGATGCCCCCTGTTGGATTCCGGAGACGGTGTCTCTCCGGAACTCAAAGGGGGCGCTTGGCCGGCCTCGATGGGGGGCGGCTCATGCGCCTGCCCCTTTTCGCTTTGAGGACTAGACGGTGGCTTCGACCGGAGGCGCCATTGCGGCTGCAGCCTGGGCCGCAGCGGCCGCGGCCGTTCGGGCCCGCGCGGTCGCGGTCAGTTCGGCCGACTTGGCCTCGCGCAGCCCGCGACCCGCGATGATGGCATCGGCCATCTTGCTCGCGAAGAGCCGGATGGAGCGAAGCGCGTCGTCGTTGCCGGGGATCACGTAATCTACGAAATCGGGGTTGCAGTTGGTATCGACGATGCCCACCACGGGGATGCGGAGCTTCCGCGCCTCGGCCACCGCGATCGCCTCGTTCTTCGTGTCCACCACGAAGATGACGTCGGGCAGGGTCTTCATGTTGCGGATGCCCTTGAGGTTCTTGTCGAGCTTCACCTGCTCCTTGGCGAGGCCGGCGAATTCCTTCTTGGTGAGACGGTCCTGACGGCCCTCGGCCAGCATCATCTCGATCTGCTTGAGACGATCGATGCTCTTCTTCACCGTGGTGAAGTTGGTGAGGAGGCCGCCGAGCCAGCGCTCGTTGACGAAGGGCGAACCGGAGCGAACCGCTTCCTCGGCCACCACGTCCTGAGCCTGACGCTTGGTGCCCACGAACAGGACGACGCCGCCGCTTGCGGCCACGTCGTGGACGTAGCGGAGAGCCTCGCCGAACATCGCCTGGGTCTTCTGGAGGTCGACGATGTAGATGCCGTTGCGCTCGCCGAAGATGTATTCGCGCATCTTCGGATCCCAGCGACGGGTCTGGTGTCCGAAATGGACGCCGGCTTCGAGGAGGTCCTTGATGTCCACCATGGAGATGGAGGGCACGGAAATGGGCGGCACGGGAATCTGCGGAACGGACGGGGTGGTTTCCATAAACTTCTTTCTAACGCTTCGAGAACTGGAATCGGGCGCGCGCGCCCTTCTGGCCGTACTTCTTGCGTTCCTTGATGCGCGAGTCGCGCGTCAGGAGGCCTTCCTTGCGAAGGCGAACTCGGAATTCCTCGTTCAGATCGAGGAGGGCGCGGGCGATGCCATGCCGGATGGCGCCGGCGCGAGCGGCCACGCCGCCGCCGTCAACCGTGGCGATGACGTCGAACTTTTCGATGGTCTCGGTGGCCACGAACGGCTGGCGCACGATCATCTTCAGGGTCTCATGGCCGCCGAAGAACTCGTCGAGGCTCTGGTCGTTGAGGGAAAAGGCGCCCTTGCCGGGGCGGAGGTGCACGCGGGCGACCGCGGTCTTGCGCTTGCCGGTGCCGAGATTTTCAGTGATTGCAGTTGCCAAGATGATTCTCTTTAGGTTCGCTTAGTTACTTCGACGTCGTCATTTCGAGTTCAGGGTGATGGTCTGCGGACGCTGCGCTTGATGACGATGGGCGCTTCCGGCGTAGACCTTGAGTTTGGTGTACATCGCGTTCCCGAGTTTCGTCTTCGGGAGCATGCCCTTGATCGCTTCTTCGACCGCTTTGATCGGGCGCTTCGCGAGAAGGTCCTTCGCGGGGGTCTCGGTGAGGCCGCCCATGTAGCCGGAGTGCCGGCGATACAGCTTGCCTTCGAGCTTCCGGCCGGTGAAGGCGACCTTCGCCGCATTCACGATGATCACGTGATCGCCGGTGTCGAGGAAGGTGGTGTAGGTCGGCTTGTGCTTGCCCGCGAGGAGCCGCGCCGCCGTGGTCGCGAGGCGGCCGATGACGACGTTCTCGCCGTCCAGGAGGAACCAGTCGCGCTTGATGTCTTTTGCGGAGGGGACGAAGGTCGCCATTTCAGTGATTCTTGGGGTCTTTGAAGGTTCGGGAGGGTTCGTGCGAAGTGAGCGGAGGACCCTGAAGCCTCGAGCGACAGGCTGGATCTCGCGGGAACTTGTGACTTTAGGTGAGCGGTCTTGGGGTTGTCAAACCGGGAGGGTCGAAAGCTCGAGGCCTCGGGCACTCATCCGGTCCTTGTATCGGCGCAACGTCAGTTCGACGTCAACGACGAGCATTTCGGTGGTGCTTTCCAGCTGATCCAGAACGCGGTGCTGCTGGGTGAAATCGGGCTTGTCGACCTCGCGCGAGTCGGCGAGCATTTCTAGCCGCGCCCCCCATTCCATCAGACCCTGGAGGCTGGCCTCGGAGTGGGTGTCGAGATGCGAGGGCTCGGTCTTGCCGAGGTCGAGGCCGCGCATGAAGGCTCCGATTTCGCGGCGGCGCGCCCGGGCCCGTTCGACCAGGCTCGCGAAGGTCCGCTTGGTGGGGATCACCCGGTTCGGCGGCGCCGCTTCGATGGCGCCCCGGAAGCGCTCCTCCGCGGTGCGGGCGAGCTCGAGGAGCTCCCGTTCGGAGGGGGCGGGCTGGAGTTTTTCTGACTTCGCCCGGATTTCCGCCGCGGCGACGTCGAGCGACTCGCGGACGCAGGCCACCGCGCCGCGGAAGAGGTACTGGATTTCTTCGCGGGACTTGAAGCCGTCGGGCAGGAACACCGTGCCGGGAGGGAACTGCGGGCCTTTGGTGGGCTTGGGCGCCTTCACCTTGCGGCCGGGCTTTTCCGGCTTCAGCTTGCCCTTGGGCGCCACCAGGAGATTGAGGCCCTTCCCCTTGGTGCCGTTTCCCTCCGGCAGGGAACCCTCCACCGCTTCCCTCATCTTCTTCTTGAGCGCGAGCTTCGCTTCCTTGGCGAGTGCCTTGGCCGCGATCTTGGCCTCGAGTTTGGCCCTGGCCTTCTCGATCTTCAGGAGTTTCTTCTGGGCCTTGAGCGCGGCCTTGGCGGCGGCCCGGTCCGCCGCGGTGGGCTTGGCCACTTTCTTCTCGACGGGCTTCGCCTTCGCGGGGAGAGGCTTGCTCGCCTTGGCCTTGGCCCTGGTCGCGTGAGCCGCGGCCTTCTTCACCGGGGTCTTCGCGGCGGGCTTCTTGGAGGCTTTGGATTTTGTCTTGTTTGGCATCGCTTCAGGTGGCTCTTCAGTATCAGGGAAGGAAAGACTTGGGGTTCTTGAGCTTCGCGGGGAGGTAGTCGTCCATGACGAAGTTCAAGGCATGCTTGGCGAAGGCCTGTTGCTCGGCGCGCTTGCCCATCTTGAGCAGGAGCTCGAACGCCTTGGCCCATTCGGGATAGTGCTGGAAGAAAGGATCGTTCTTGAGCGCGTCCTTGGCCCGCTTGATGTCGACGTCTTTGAGAGGATGGGTCGGCAGGTCGTAATCGATGATGTCCTGCGGGGTGACCCCGAGGAACCGCGCCTGGGGCACGCAGAAGAACTCGTTGAGGTGCGCGTTGTTGCCTGACCCCACCTTGAGCGTCCTGTAGATATTGGCGATTCCGTATGGATCGCAGTCCACGAACACGTAGACCGGAATCTTCTTTTCGTCGGCGAGCCTTCGCACGAAGCGCCGGACCGCGCGGGTCGGTACGCCCGCCATCGACACCAGGATGCAGTCGGCCTTGGCCCAGTACTGGTGCCGGTTGAGCCGATCGAAGATACCACCGGTCTCGATGGCCAGGATGAACTTCGCCTTGGTCTTGAACTGGAGGTGTTCGACCTCGGGCGGGATTCCGTAGGATCCGGAGCCGAACTTGGTGCAGTCGATCTCGATGGTCTTGGTCGAGCCTGGTTCCTCGCGGTCCACCACGATCAGCTCGCCGGCCACGAGGCCGCCGTGCTCGTCGGGGGTGAAGCAGAGCTGCTCCTTGTTGACGCCGAAGAGGGCCTCGACGTCGTCGAGGATGGTGTCCGACTCCGTTTGCTCGTCGCACCGGGCATCGCCCCAGTTCTTGGTCTGGTAGTAGGCGTCTCGTTTGGTCGCGCGCTCGTCGGTCTCGATCATCTGCTTCGAGAGGGAGATCATCCGCATGGTCTGGGCGAAGCTTTTGACCGTGGAGACCGCGAGCGTCCGCTCCTTCTTCTTCCCGAGCATCTCGAAGTGGCCTTTCTTGGCCGAGTAGCGCACGTTCGAGAGGTTGCGCAACGGGAACTTCATCTCGGGCTTCTTGAGACCGTTGATCTTGGTCTCGACGGCCCGAGCGGTATCGACGATCTGGGAGATGACGGGCGAGACAGCCTCGCCGGACTTAGCCATTCTGGATGGGCCTCAGGACTGGAGCGTAACTACAGGTCACAAAATAAAATCCCCGCGTTACGCGGGGATTCGTCTGCGATGAGACTAAAGGTCGCGGAACGGGGCTTCGCGGCGGAGTGTAGCACGGGACGGGAAGCCGTCTCCCCAGGAGCGGAGTCCGCTTCAGCGCGCCATCGGTGTCGCCCCCCCGGGGCCTATGCCGAGATCACGGAATACGGATAGCCCTCTTCACGTCGCGGATCCCGTCGCAGCCTCTTCAGGAACTCGTCTCGTTCCGACTGGATCCGATCTGAGATCAGCTTCCTGGTTTCCGCCCCCGAGGCGGGCGCGATCAGGATGCCAATGGCCGCCCCCACCGCACCTCCTGCGATCGCGAGCCCGGCGTACTTCAGTGTCTTGTCGAGTGTCATGGTCGTTTGGCCCCCTTTTCATCTGGCCTTATTCGTTCTTCAAGCGCGATAACGAGCATGGAACGTGCCAGGTTTCCTGCCTTTGTGATCGAGGTCATTGTTTCGTCCCCTCCACACTCTTTGTGGCCCTTCGATGTTGCCTTGTGGCGAGGGCGACACGATGACGCCGCCGTGACCACGATGTGATCTAAGTCGCTTGGTCGATTCAGTTAACCGAAGTTTGCATTCAACGGGTTGAAGCGCCGCATGCGGAGCGGGCACAGAGGGCCCCATACGAGGCAACAGCGCTAAGATGATGGATATGGCTCAAGAACCCGGCCGAACGTTCATCGACTCGGAAACTTCGATTGACGGCAAGATCAGTGGCAAGGACGCGACGATCGCGGGGAAGTTCAAGGGGGAAGTGAACCTCACGGGCTCGCTGGTACTGAGCCCGACCGCGAACGTGGACGCGACGGTTCAGGCCGAACTGGTCGAGGTCGGAGGGGATTTCTCCGGCAAGCTCACCGCGCGCAAGGTCGTGGTTCTGGAGACCGGTAAGGTTACGGGCACCCTCGACGCCGGCCAGCTCGTGGTTCGTGAGGGCGCCGTCCTGAACGGGCCGGTCGCCGCTGGCAAGGGCGCTTCGGGAGGCTCGGGTGGAGCCATAGCACCGGCCGCGCCGACCACGAAGCCTTGAGGCTCAAGGATCTCGCCGTCCGCCTTGGAGGAGAGGTCCGAGGCGATGCGGAGGTCGAGGTCACCCGCGTGGCTCCCCTCGAATCGGGCGCTTTGGGATCGATCTCGTTTCTCGGTAGCGCCAAGTATCGCGCCCAGCTTCTCTCCTGCCGTGCCTCGGCTCTGATCGTGAGCGATCCGGCGCTCGTCGCTCCGGAGACCGGGGCTCCGGCCTTCTCCGCTCTGCTGGTGGTGAAGGACGCCCGGGTCGCCTATGCCCGGGCCGCGGCCATCCTTCACCCGAATGTGGTCGAGGCTCCCGGGATCCACCCCACCGCGGTGGTCCATCCCGCGGCGCGGGTTGATCCGTCCGCGCACGTGGGCCCCCTGGTAACCGTAGGCGAAGGGGCGTTCATCGGCGCGCGGGCCACCCTTCACCCTCACGTCGTCATCTACCGTGACGTCTCCGTGGGCGAGGACACCGTCCTGCATGCCGGAGTGTCGGTTCGTGAGGGCTGCCGGATCGGTCGCCGGGTCATTGTTCACAACAACGCGGTCATCGGCGCCGACGGCTTCGGTTTCGCGAGGGACGCGGCGGGGAAGCACGTGAAGATCCCTCAGGTCGGGATCGTCGAGATCGAGGACGATGTAGAGATTGGCGCTCTCTCAGCGGTCGATCGGGCCTCGATGGGCGTGACCCGGATCAAGCGGGGCACCAAGCTCGACAACTTCGTGCAGATCGGTCACAGCGTTTCGGTCGGCGAAGACGGCGTGATCTGCGCCCACGTGGGCATCGCGGGAAGCACTACGGTGGGCGACCGCGTCATCCTGGCCGGCCAGGTCGGTGTCGCCGATCATGCGTCCATCGGCAACGATGTGATCGTGAGCGCTCAGTCCGGCCTTCACGGAGAGATTCCGGATCGATCGAGAATGGCGGGCAGTCCCGCCTACGACGCGCGGACCTGGCTGAAGGTGAGCGCGGGCTTGAAGCAGCTTCCCGATCTCATCAAGCGAGTGCGCGACCTCGAAGAGCGGCTGGCCGCCGCGGAACCTTTGGCCGCTCCGAAGAAGTGACCGGGGGAAAGATGCCGGCGGTGGCCGACCGGGAGTGCCGGCTGCGCGAGCGAGTGTCATTGGGCGGGGCGTATGCCCTGCTGACCTTCGAGCACGCGGAGATCGCCCGGGCCGAAGCGGGCCAGTTCGCGATGATCCAACCTCTCGCGAGCCCCGATCTCATCCTTCGTCGTCCGTTCTCGATCATGGACACCGATCCCGCGACCGGTCGATTCACCATCTTCCTGAAGGCGGTTGGACCCGGCTCAGCCGCGGTCTTCCAGATGGGTGAGGGCGAGAAGGCCCGAGTTCTGGGTCCGCTCGGCCACGGATTCACCCCGCCCGCTTCCGGCGAGAGAGTCTTTCTGGTCGGCGGGGGCTACGGGGTGGCGCCGTTCGCCCTCTTCTCTCGCGCCTTGCGAGACGCTTCGATCGGTTTCCGGCTCTTCTATGGAGGCCGGAGCGCCCGGGAGCTTCCTCTGACCTCTGAGCTGGAGCGGCGCGG
>JANMVV010000261.1:0-45500 GCA_031392925.1 Vicinamibacteria bacterium | reverse complement strand
GATAGCTGCGCAAGACGCGGGGCTCGATCCGGTAAAGATCAACGTGGTGGTCATGCGTGGAATCAATGATGATGAGGTCGAGGATTTTGCGAGGCTGACGCTGGCGCAGCCGTGGCATATCCGCTTCATCGAGCTGATGCCTTTGGGCGGCGGCGAGCCGTCTCGAGTGGCGCTTGCGAACTACGTTCCCACCAAGGAGACGAGGGCTCGCATCGAGGAGGCCTTCGGTCCGCTGTTCCCCCTTCCCGTCACCAACGCCGCCGATGAATCGCGAAACTATCGGTTCGAGCACGGCCGCGGCGTCGTCGGTTTCATCTCTCCGGTGAGCGAGCCCTACTGCGGCGGCTGCAATCGCATGCGTCTCACCGCGGACGGCCGATTCCATCTGTGCCTCCTCAACGACGACGAGATGGACGTGAAGAAGGCCATCCGCAGCGGCGGGGGAATCGAGGCGGTGGCCGCGATCCTGGGCAAGGCGGTGGCGAGCAAGCCTACGGGACATCGTCTCGACGAGGGCCTGTCCACCGAGGACCGGTCAATGTTCCAGATCGGCGGATAGTGACGGAGTCGGGGTCGCGTCCGCCGATCCTGGTTCTCGAGGCCGACTTCGCCCAGGTCCTCGACGCCTCGCCCCTCAGCGTCATGGTCATTCAGGCGGGCGGACTGGTGTATGCGAACGCCCGCGCCCAGCGCACCCTGGGTTGGCCTCTCGATCGGGCGCTCGGGAGGGATCCGGCCGACGCCATCATCGATCCCTCGATGCGTGAACGGGCGCGTGAGCGAACGCGCCGCTCCGAGGCGGGGGAGTCGCAGCCGCCCCTGGTGTACCAGGCCCAAAGGAGCGACGGGAAGCGTGTCTGGGCGCGGGTCGAATCGACGCCGTGCGTGTTCAAGGGGAGGCCTGCCTCTCTTGCCATCGCGCAGGACGTGACCGACGAGGTCGAAGCGAATCTGGCCCTGCGGGAAAGCGAGGAGCGCTATCGGCGGCTCTTCGAGGACTCGCCGCTTCCCATGGTCATCAGCCGGGACTCGATGCTCATCCTCGCGAACCCCGCCCTCGCTCGCCTGGCCGGCGCTCCCTCGCCCGAGGCCCTGGCCGGTCGATCGCTCCTGGACTTCGGCGATCTCTCGGGCCGCGAGCGTCTGCTCGCGCGGCTCGAGGCGGTCCAGCGCGGCGAGGAGGTCCCACCCATTCTGAGGCGTCTAAAAAACCTCGCGGGACGGGAGGTCGAGATCGATGTGATCAGCCGGCCCTTCGTTCACGAGGGCCGGCCCGCGGTCCTCACCCTGGCCATGGACGTGACCGACCGTCAGGTCGCGGTGGCGGTCGCTCGTGAAACCGAAGATCGCTATCGCGCCCTGGTCGAGGGCCTTCCCGACGGGGTGACCGTGCATATCGGCAGAACCCTCGTCTTCGCGAACGAATCGATCGCGCGCATCCTCGGCCTGGAGTCGGCGCAGGATCTGATCGGGCGCGACGTGCTGGACTTCCTCCCGCACGAGGAGTTGAAGAGCGCCGCCGAAGCCCTGGTCGAGATGAAAAGAGGCGAGCCCGTTCCCCCCCGTGAATACTTCCTGCGACGGGCGGACGGGACCCAGGCTCTCGTCGAGGTCTTCGGGCGCCGCGTGACTTTCGGCGACCGGCCCGCGGTGCAGAGCGTGATTCGCGATATCACCGAGCGGAGGCGGTCGGAGCGTTCGCAGGCCGCGATCTATCGCATCGCCGATGCCTCGGCCCGGGCTTCGAATCTTTCCGATCTCCTCGAGTCCGTGCATTCGGCGGTGGGCGAGTTGATGGATGCGCGCAATTTCATCATCGCCTTGATGGACCCTTCGGGTGAGAACTTCACCTTCCCCTACTATCGCGATGAGGCGGATGGGCCGGTGGAGAGTGTCCCGATCAAGGCCACCTTCTGCAGCCGGGTTCTCGAAGACGGCCGGCCCCTGCTGGTGGACCGCGCCCAGATCGAAGCCCTGCGCGCCCAGGGCGCCCCCGGCTTCGGCCCCTCCTCGGTGAGCTGGATCGGCGTGCCCTTGAAGCTCCGGGAGTCTTCCTTCGGCGTCCTCATCGTCCAGAGCTACCGCGAGGAGATTCGATACACCGAAGCCGACCGGGACCTGCTGAACTACGTGTCGCATCACATCGCGGAGGCGATCGATCGCCAGCGGAAGGAAGACCAGATCGAGCACATGGCCTTCCACGACGGTCTCACCGGATTGCCGAACCGGCTCCTCTTCGAGGATCGGCTCAAAAACGCGCTCGCTCAGGCCGAGCGCCGCCGCGCGTCGTTGTGCATCCTCTTCGTGGACCTCGACCGCTTCAAGGTCATCAACGATTCGCTCGGGCATCCCACCGGAGATGAAGTGTTGAAGGTCGTGGGAAAGCGCCTCGCCGAAGGGTTGCGCGACGGCGATTCGCTCGCTCGTCGCGGCGGAGACGAGTTCCTGGTCCTTCTGCCCGACACCCCGCCCGATGGGGCGGCGAGCGTCGCGCAGAAGCTGATCGACAGGGTGCGCGCGCCCATGCACTGCGGCGGTCACGATCTCACCATCTCCGCGAGCTGCGGCATCGCGGTGTACCCCGAGAACGGCCCCGATACCGAGGGCCTCCTGAAGGCCGCGGACATCGCGATGTACCGGGCCAAGGAAGGAGGGGGCGACGCCTACCGTCTCTTCAATCCCGACATGAACGCGGCGGCGCAGCGGCGCCTCACCGTGGAGACGAGACTCCGCCGGTCCATCGCGAATCGCGAGATCGGTCCGCACTATCAGCCCATCCTCAACGCCGCCACCGGTCGGATCGTCGCCGCCGAGGCCTTGCTCCGCTGGAGTCCCCTGGCCACCAGCACCATGCCCCCCAAGGAATTCATACCCGTGGCCGAGCAGAGCGGCCTCATCGTGTCGCTCGGCGCGTTCGTCCTGCGCGAAGCCCTCGAGCACGCCTCCGACTGGCCCATGTCTCAGGGGAGTCCCATGCGGGTCTCGATCAACATCGCCGCGCGTCAGGTTCAGGATCCCGCCTGTGTGGAGGTGATCCTCCAGGCCCTTCGCGAAGCGTCCTTCCCGCCGGAGCGCCTGCAGCTCGAACTCAGCGAGTCGACTCAGATCACCGAAGACGCCGCCGCCGTCGATCGATTGCGCGCCCTCAAGGGCGTGGGGGTGAGCATCGCCATCGACGATTTCGGCGTCGGTTATTCGTCGCTCGCGCGCCTCCGCCATCTCCCCTTCGACACCCTCAAGATCGACGGCACCTTCATCAAGGACGTCACCGAGGACCCAAGCAGCGGCGCCGTGGCCGGAGCGGTGATTTCACTGGGTCAGAATCTTGGTCTCGAAGTGATCGCCGAGGGTGTCGAGACCGAAGCGCAGATGCGGCATCTGCTCGCTCGCGGCTGCTCCCTGATGCAGGGGTATCTTTTCGCTGCGGCCATGTCCCCCGAGCTCTTCGTTGCCTGGGTGAAGGGCCGGGAGGGCTGAAACCCCGGCCCCCGGGAGTCCGGCAAAAACACAACAAAACGGCCCACCCCGGGCTTCCCCCACAACAAGTTGTGTTCTAAGATGGCGTCCGTGACCCCTCAGGGAAGGATCTGAACATGATGCAGTGTCCTTCGTGCTCGGCCCCGCTCCTTTCGAGCGAGGCCCGGTGCGTTTCCTGCCACGCGCTCGTCAATCCTCAGGCCCACGGCACATCGGCGCTGGCCCCGCGCCTGGTGACGCCGCAGAGCATCGAGGGGGGCTCGCCGTACGATCCCGTGGGCGCCCCCGAACCCGAGGCGGTCATGCCCCGGATCTCGGAACCCAAGATCTCGGAACCCAAGATCTCCGAAGACGACGCTTGGCGTCGCGAAGTTCTCGAGCGGGTGCGAAAGCGCCGTCAGGTGCGCACGCATGCCCTGCCTCTCTTCGTCGACGGTCAGCCCGTTCCTCCTCCGCCGGGTGCATCGGCGGTCTCCGCGGAGGCTGCCTCGTTCCTCCCCGCGACTTCCTTCGACGACGCGCCGCTCGATGAAGTCATCGAGGAACTTCCCGATACCTTCGAGAACGTGGCGCCGCTGCCGCCCACTCAAGCACCCGACCTTCTTGCCTCGCTCGGCGTGCCCATGGGCAATGCCTCGGCCGACGACCCCGTCGCCGACCTGCCTCTGCGTCCCACCGAATCGCAGCCGCCCTCGGTCTCGCGGGCCCGCTCCGTGGAAGTTCCGAGCCAGAGTCTGGTTGAGCGGGCGCGCCCGTCCCTGGTGAGCAGTCCTCCCGCGGCCCGTTCGCTGGTCGGGGACCTTCCTCTGGTCGAGCCTTCGCGCCTTGAGCCCCCGGTGGAGGTTCCTTCGCGGAAGCCGGCCGGGGCCGTGAGTTCGCGCGCCGCGTCGATGAGCGATCGCGTCCAGGCCGCCTTCATCGACGTGGGGATGTGGTCGGCCATGAGCGTGATCGCCTTCTACTTCGCGAGCCGGATCGCCCGCACGTCGATCCTCGGACTCGGTCACGCGTGGCCGGGGCTCACTCTTTTCGCGGTGGTGCTCGGAGCCGCTTACATCCTCTTCTTCGGCGGCCTGTCCGGCGCCACCCCCGGCAAGATCGCGTGCGGCATCCAGGTGCGGCGGTATGACGGCACCTCGCTCGGGCCGCTCCCTTCGCTCGCCCGCGGTGTCATGGGAATCCTCGGCGTCGCCCTGCTGGGGATCGGCATCTGGCCCGCGTTCTGGGACCGGGACCGCCGCGCCCTTCACGACCGCGCCACGGATTCCCGGGTCACCATCGTCTAGTCCGCGCCGGGTTGGTAGTGGTACCCCACTACCAACCCGTTCGGTCGACGGCTCCTGAGAGAATGACGGCATGAGCTTGAAGCAGCGTCTGGCCTTCGCCTTCGCGACCGGTTTCGGATCCGGGTATTCGCCGTTTGCCCCCGGCACCGCGGGCACCGCGGTCGGACTCCTCTTCGTGTGGGCCATGTCTTTTCTGGATCTCACCGGCCAGATCGTGTTCACGCTGGTGGTGACCGCGCTCGCCATGATCGCCGCCGATATCGTGGCGAAGTCGGTGGGCCTCAAGGATCCCGGCCTCATCGTGGCCGACGAGATCGCGGGAATGATGGTCACCATGATCGCGATTCCGCTGACCCTCAAGTCCCTGCTCCTCGGCTTCATCCTGTTCCGGGTGATGGACGTGGTGAAGCCGCCGCCCGCGCGCCAGTTCGAGCACTTCAAGGGAGGCATCGGCATCGTGGCCGACGACCTGATGGCCGGCGTCTACGCGCAACTCGCCCTTCGCGGCATTCTCATGGTGATCTGACCGTGCAGGCTGAACTTCTGGCCGTGGGCAGCGAACTCCTGGTTCCGGGACGTCAGGAGACGAACGCAGCCACCCTCACGCGCTACCTCCTTGAACGCGGCTGCAAGGTGGTCGCGCGCACCACCATCGCCGATGACGCCCAGGCGTTGACCGACTCGTTCCGTCTCGCCTGGTCGCGCGCCGATCTCATCATCGCCACCGGGGGACTGGGGCCCACCGAGGATGACCTCACCCGCGAGTGCGCGGCCACCGCACTCGGCGCCACCCTGATCCGCGAGCCCTCCTACGTCGAATGGCTGAAGGAGCGCTTCAAGCGTTTCGGCCGGGTCATGCCCAGCGTGAACGAAAAACAGGCCGACCGGATCGATGGCGGCCGCTTGTTGATGAACGAGAAGGGGACGGCGCCCGGCCAGATGATCGAGCGCGACGGCAAGATCCTGGTTCTGCTCCCCGGGCCTCCGCGCGAGATGCTGCCTCTGTTCGAGCGTGAAGTCCTGCCCATCGTCCTTGCGCGTTCCTCGGGTGAGCGCATCGTGATGCGAGTCATCCGGATCGCCGGTATGGGCGAGAGCGACGTCGAGCAGCTCGTCGCCCCCATCTACAAGACGTTCACCAATCCCTTGACCACGATCCTCGGAGGGGCCTCCGAAGTCGAGCTCCAGCTCGTCGGCACGGGGGCGAGCGACGCGGAGGCGGGAGGGAGGGTGGAAGAACTCGCCTCGAAGATCCGCGAGGTCCTGGGGCCCCGGATCTTCACGGAGCGCGGCGAGACCATCGAGCAGGTGGTGGCCGCTCTGTTCATGAGGCGCGGACTCAAGCTCGCGCTCGCCGAGTCGTGCACCGGAGGCCTCGTGACCTCGCGCCTGGTCTCGGTCCCCGGGGTGTCGGCGTTCCTCGACCGCGCTTTCGTCACGTATTCCGATCAGGCCAAGCGCGATGAACTGGGCGTGAGCGAGGAAACCCTGCGCGTCCACGGCGCGGTCTCCGAGGAGACCGCGCGGGAAATGGCGAAGGGCGCCATCGAGGCATCCGGCGCGGACGTCGCGATCGCAGTCACCGGAATCGCCGGCCCCACCGGAGGCAGCGCCCAAAAACCCGTGGGCACGGTCTGCTTCGCTCTCGAAGGCGCTCTGGGCGCTCGCGCCACGCGCCGGGTGTTTCCCTCCGCCGATCGCGAACGGATCATCCAGCAGGCATCCAACTCCGCGCTGGAGATTCTTCGCCGCGCCCTGGTTGGATTCGAGGGATGAGCCTTCCCCTTCTCGCCCTGCTCGGGTACGCCATCGGATCGATTCCCTTCAGCTTCATGGTCGCGCGTCTGTTCGGGGTGAAGGACGTGCGCACGGTGGGCAGTGGCAACGTCGGAGCCACCAATGTGATGAGATCGGCGGGGAAGGTCCCCGGAGTCCTGGCCCTGCTCCTCGACGGCTCGAAGGGTGCGGTCACCGTCCTGCTCGCGCGCGGCCTCACGTCGAGCGAGGCCCTGGTCTGCGTGGCCGGCATCTTCGCGATGATCGGTCACCTGTTTCCGGTGTGGCTCGGCTTTCGCGGCGGCAAGGGTGTCGCCACCGGGGCGGGTCTGTTCCTGCCCCTCGCTCCGGGAGCGCTCGGCATCGCCGTGCTGACCTTCATCGCCACCGTCGCCATCTCCCGCTACGTGTCCCTCGCTTCCATCCTGGCGAGCTTCGCTCTTCCCGTGGCCGCGTATCTGCTCGGTGGAACCACCACCGTGGTCGTGACCGCGCTCACCGCCGCCCTGATGGTCGTGGTCAAGCACCACGCGAATCTCGGACGTCTCATCCGCGGAGTCGAGCCGAAACTCGGAGCGACGAAGTGAGGATCGCCGTCCTCGGCGCCGGTGCTTTCGGAACCGCTCTCGCGGTTCATCTGAAGCGCCTCGCGCACGATTCCGTGGTCTGGACGCGCAGCGCCAAAAAGGCCGCGCAGATCCGCGCGGGTTCCAACCCGGACGCGCTGCCCGGCGCCCTGTTCGAGCCCGGAGTCCGTTCCGAGACCGAGGTTGAGAGCGCCCTCGACGGCGCCGAACTCGCGGTCCTCGCGACACCGTCACTCGCCATACGCGAGGCGCTCGTGATGGTCGCGCGAGCGCGGCCGGGATTGCGTCTGGTCTGCGTGGCCAAGGGTATCGACCCGAAGACGCTTCAGATCCACTCCCAGATCGCCGCCGAGGTCGCCGCGACCTCGCCCTTTTGCGCTCTCACCGGGCCGTCCTTCGCGGGCGAGGTCCTCTCCGGACAGCCCACCGCCCTCGTCGCCGCGTCGAAGGACGCGGCCTTCGCTCGGGAGGTGCAGGGTGCCTTCTCCGGGCCGCGCCTGCGCGTCTACGAAACTGACGACGTGCCGGGCGCGGAGATGGCGGGGGCCTTGAAGAACGTGATCGCCATAGCCGCCGGGATGGTGGCGGGCCTGAAGTGCGGCGAGAACACCCGGGCCGCCCTGATCACCCGCGGTCTCGCCGAGATATCGCGTCTGGTCGTGGCATCGGGAGGACGCGGGGAGACGGTCGCCGGTCTCGCCGGACTCGGGGACCTCGTTCTCACCTGCAGTTCGAATCAGTCGCGCAACTATCAGTTCGGCCGTCTGGTCGCGGAGGGGAAGGACCCTTCGGAAGTGCTCCACTCCCTGGGCACGGTGGAGGGGTTTTGGACCACCTCCGCCGCGTGTGTGCTGGGCGAGCGGCTCGGGGTCGAAACCCCGATAGCCAGAGAGGTTCGGGGAGTTCTGGTCCAAGGCGTTTCGCCCCAGGATGCGGTGGCCGCCCTCATGTTGCGCAGACTAAAAAGGGAAGTACACTAAGAATCCTTTTCGTCCACCTAGAGGAGCCAGGAACGCTTGCCCGCCTACTTCATCAAGTACTCTGATGAGACCGGTCCTAAGACCCATGAATTCTCATCCGGTGAACTGATCCTCGGACGGGCCCCGGACTGCCAGGTCGTCCTCAAGGACTTCGGCATTTCCAGGCAGCACGCCAAGCTCATTGCCGACCCCGGCGGCGTCCGGATCATGGACCTCGGGTCGAAGAACGGGACCAAGATCAACGGAAATCTGGTCACCCAGGCGCCGCTCCGTGAGGGCGACAAGTTCAGCCTCGGCAGCCTCGAGATCCTCTTCGGCAAGACCGCGGAGGCGAAAGTCGCCTTCGACGACGAGCCCATCGAAGCCTCCGGCACCATCGTCCGCAGCGTCGGCGACCTCTCCAAACTCCTCGCCGTCGAGTCGAAGCCCACCAAGCCCGGGCAGGCGCCGTCCGCGCTGTCCGAGATCGCGCGCGCCAACCAGATCCTGAAGGTCTTGACCCGGGTGGCCGAAACCCTGGTGGCGTCGCGTCCGGTCGAGGAAGTGCTTCAGCAGGTCATGGACATCGTCTTCGAGTCGATTCCCGCGGAGAGAGGCTTCCTCATGCTGACCGGCGAGGAGAAGGACGCGAGCACCCTCACCGCGAAGGTCACCAAGTACCGCAACAAGTCGCACGACCGCGGCAAGATCACCATCTCCAAGACCATCGCCCAGCGCGTCCTCTCCGACCGCGTCGCCATCCTCACCTCCGATGCCCTGGCCGACGCGCGCTTCAACTCCGGCGACTCCATCCGCATCAACCAGATCCGGAGCGCCATGGTGGCGCCCTTGTGGAATCGCGAGGAAGTGATCGGGATCATTCATCTCGATACCTCCGCGCTGACCCACGCCTTTACCGAGAACGACCTCGACCTCCTCTCCGCCCTCGCGAACTTCGCGGCGGTGGCGATCGAGCGATCGCGCCTCAACGAGAAGATCGCGCTCGAGGAGAAGAAGCGTGACCGCCTCGGCCGCTTCCTCTCGCCCACGGTGGCGAGCCGGATCATCGCCTCCTCCGACTCTCAGGGGTTTGAGCTGGGCGAGCCCGAGGTTCGCGATGTCAGCGTCCTGTTCGCGGATATCGTCGGCTTCACCAGCATGTCCGAGAGGATGACTCCCTCGGCCATCGCACTGGTGCTGAACGATTATCTCTCCCGCATGACCGACGCGATATTCATGTATGAGGGCACCCTCGACAAGTACATCGGCGACGCCATCATGGCCGTATTCGGCGCGCCCCTCGACATGCCCGATCACGCCGCCCGCGCGGTGAAAACCGCCATCGAGATGCGGAGTCGTCTCGCCGAGTTCAACGCCGATCGGAAATCGGGTCCGGTCCTTCAGATCCGCATCGGTATCAATTCGGGTAAGGCGGTCGCGGGCGAGATCGGTTCGATCAACAAGAGGGAGTACACCGTGCTCGGGGACACCGTGAACACCGCTTCGAGGCTCGAAAGCTCGGTGGCCAAGCCCGGGCTCATCGTGATCGGACCCAACACCTATGACGCGGTCCATGATCAGTTCGACCTTCGCCCCATGGGCGAGTTCTCCCTGAAGGGGAAGGAAAACAAGGTCATCGTGCACGAGGTCCTGGGCGGTCGCGCGGCCGGGGTGCCCGCGACGAGCACGGTCAACGTGGCCAAGCTCGGGACGTCTTAAGACTCCTGTGCCCAACACCGAGCCGATCGAGGCCCTCAAGCGGCTCGAGGGTCGCAGGTCCCGCGGCTCCATCCTGTGGTCGCTGCTCGGGCTCCTCTTCCTGACCGCTCTCGTTCCCCTTGTCCTCACCTCGCGGTACCTGGTCAACCAGGCCCGGGCCGACCTCGAGCTGGACCAGCGGTCGCTTCAGATCGCGAAGGTCCGCCATCTCTCCGAGTGGATCGCTCAGTTCCGTACCTCCACCCGCGCGGTGGTCCAGACTCTGGCCACGAGCCTCGCCATCGATTCCCCCGCCGACTACAAGAAGCGGATAGACAGCCTGGCCGCGCGGCACACCCTCGAGCGATTTCCCGGCGAGTCCTCTTCACTCGTCTCCGTGAACGTGGTGGACCGGAACGGCTTCGGGGCGCGATCGGGCCTGGCCCTGCCCGAGCCCGCCCTCCAGTCCGGAATCCAGGCCGCGTTCCTGGCCGGATTGAAGGGGCAGACCACCTCGACGCCTCCGATGTGGTCGACGACGCTCTCGGAGCCGGTGGTGATCTCGGCCGAGCCCGTGCTGGCCGTGGACGGAACCGCCCAGGCCGTGGTCATCGCCATCACCACTTTCGAGCGCGTGGTCCAGCTCACCCGGCTCTCCGGCGAAGGCGGCCTTCTCGACGTCTACGTGGTGAGCGCGGACGGAAAGCTCGTGGCCCACTCCGACCCCAAGGTTGCCACGACCGGCGCGGATCTGAAGGGGATCGACATCGTCCAGGAGTTCGTTCAGACCGGGAGCAAGGCCGCAGCCTCGATGCCCTTCACTCTCAAGGACGAGAACGGCGTGACCCGGCACATGCTCGGCACCTTCATCCGGGTGGCCGACGATTCGGGCTGGGGCGTCATCGCGCAGATCGACGAGGCGAAGGCCTACGCCGGCGCCAACGCCATGCGCCGAAATTCCATCCTGGTGGTGAGCCTGGTGAGCCTGCTCGCCCTCGGCCTGGGGCTTCTCCTCTCCCGCGAAATCACCCAGCCCATCCGCACTCTGCGCGACGCGGCCCTTCAGCTCGCCCGCGGCGATTTCAAGACCCGCGTCCATCTCACCACCAAGAACGAAGTGGGCGTTCTGGGCGACACCTTCAACGTGATGGGCGAGCGCATCGAAAGAGCAGTCGAGGAGATCCGCGAGGCGGCGGACACCAACCGCGAGCTCTTCATCGGCACCGTCCGCATGCTCGCGAACGCCATCGATGCGAAGGATCCCTACACCCGCGGCCATTCGGAGAGAGTCGCCTTCTACTCGACCCTGGTCGCGAAGGAACTCGGGATGAACGACACCGAGATCGCGAACGTCCATCTGTCGGGTCTGATCCACGATGTCGGGAAGATCGGTATCGAGGACCGGATCCTGCGCAAGCCCTCGGCGCTCACCGACGACGAGTACGAGATCATGAAGCAGCACCCCGCCAAGGGCGCGCAAATCCTCGAAGCCGTGCCCAAGCTCAAGGCCCTGGCCGGCCCGGGTCTGCAGCACCACGAGAACTTCGACGGCAGCGGTTATCCCGATGGCCTCAAGGGCGAGGAGATTCCGCTTCTCGGGCGCATGGTGAGCGTTGCCGACGCCTTCGACGCCATGACCACCGACCGCCCCTACTCGAAAGCGATGACCTTCGAGGCCGCGGTCGCCCGTCTCCAGTTTCTGTCCGGGAAGAAGTTCGATTCACAATGCGTCGACGCCATGGCCCGTGCCGTGGCCTCGGGAGAACTCACGGCCGCCAAGGCCCGGGTGGCGGCGGTGGCGTCGCGCCGCGACGGGCCTCCGCTCAAGAGCGTTTCCTGAGGGGCATGCAAAAGGAGCCTTCATGTTGAGACACTGTGTCGCACTAGCTGCGCTGCTGGCCGTGAGTGCCTCGGCCACCGCCCAGGATGCGGAGGCGGAGATCCGGTTCGGCGCGGGGGTCAGGCTGCTGAGGGACGGCTTCCCCGATCGCGCCCTGGTGGAAATCGAGGCCGCGCTCAAGAAGGATCCCGGAAACGCCTTCTACATGAAGGGCATGAGCGTCGCGTATTCGCAGCTCGCGGACAAGTGCAAACCGAACGACTCCGGCTGCCGCAACGGCAACTTGAAGAAGGCGGTGGACGCGGCGCAGAAGGCGCTGATCGCGAACCCCGACTACGTGGACGCCCGGAACGACCTCGGCATCGCCCTGCTTCGTCTGGGCAAGCGCACCGAGGGCAAGGCCGAGCTTGCGAAGGCCTTCGCCGATCCGCAGTGCCCGACTCCCGAGGTCACGGGGTGGAATCTGGGCCAGGCGTTTTTCGAGGAGAAGGAATACTCGGAGGCGATGACGTGGTTCCAGGCCGCCCAGAACAAGAACAAGACCCTCGCCGCGTCCTACGTGAGTATCGCCGACATTCTGATGATCATGAGCCAGCCTGACGCGGCCATCCTCCAGCTCGAAACCGGAGTGAAGGAAGCGGGCGGCAACAGCGCGGTCCAGCTGGCGCTTGGCGACGCGTACCTGAAAGTGGGCCGCTTCCAGGATGCCCGCGCCGCCTACGAGGGTGTCATCAAGAAGGACCCCGCCGGCGCCTCCGGCCGCCAGGCCGCCATGCGCCTAAGCCAAATCCAAAAGTAACCCTTGCGACCGCGGCGCCGCCGTGGTCGCAGGGCGAATAGACTTGGTTCATGGGGCTCCTCGAACAGTTCAAGCAGGGTCTGTCGCGCACGCGCGCCGTTCTCAACACCGATGTGTCCGACTTGGTTCGCGGCCTCGCCAAGCTCGACGCGACGACCCTGGACTCGCTGGAGGACGCCCTCGTGGCCGCGGACTTCGGCCCCACCGCGGCGGGAGAGATCCTCAAGACGGTTCGAAAGGAACTGACCGGCGGCTCCGATCCATCGCTCATCCGCGAGACTCTCAAGGAGAAGGTGCGCGCCATTCTGGATATCCCCGGCCCCGCGGTGGCCGAGGGCAACCCGCACGTGATCTTCATCGTGGGCGTGAACGGTGTCGGCAAGACCACGACCATCGGCAAGCTGGCCGCTCGGTACCGCACCGCGGGGGAGACCACACTCATCGTGGCCGCGGACACCTTCCGCGCGGCCGCGGTGGGCCAGTTGAAGACCTGGGCGGATCGCGCGGGCGCCGCGTTCCACGAATCGCGCGAAGGGCAGGATCCCGCCTCGGTCGTGACCGACGGCCTGCGCAAGGCCAAGGCCGCGGGCACCCGACGCGTTCTCGTCGACACCGCCGGACGCCTGCAGAACAAGGCGCATCTCATGGCCGAACTCGCCAAGATGGGCCGGATCGCCGCCCGCGAGGCCGAGGGTGCGCCCCATGAAACCCTCCTGGTACTCGACGCCACCACGGGCTCGAACGGCCTCGCCCAGGCCCAGGAATTCGCCCGCGCGATTCCCCTAACCGGCCTCGTTCTCACCAAGCTCGACGGCACCGCCAAGGGCGGGATCGCCGTCGCCATCGTCTCCGCCATGAAGGTTCCCATCCGCTTCGTCGGCCTTGGCGAGGCCATCGACGATCTCGTGCCCTTTGACGCGCCATCGTTCGCCGAGGGACTGCTCGGTTGAAGACCACCGCCCTCGCGTCGGCGGACGAGCGCTTCATGCGCCGCGCCATCGAACTCGCGGAGTTCGCGATCGGGGAGACGAATCCCAATCCGCCCGTGGGTTGCGTTCTGGTTCGAAACGGCCGCGTGGTGGGCGAGGGATTCCACGCCCGCGCCGGAGAGCCGCACGCGGAGGCGATCGCCCTCGCTCGGGCCGGCGGACGCGCGAAGGGCGCCACCGCGTACGTGACCCTCGAACCCTGCGCTCCGCATTCGGCGAAACGCACGCCGCCCTGCGCTCCGAGACTCATCGGGGCGGGAGTGGCGAGGGTGGTCTTCGGCGTGCGCGACTTCAACCCGGAGGTGCGCGGCAAAGGGGTGAGGCTCCTGCGGGCGGCGGGGATCGAGGTCGAAGAGAGCATCGGCGCCGCGGCTGCGGCCCGGCTCACCGCTCACTTCAACACCGCGATGCGGCGCCAGCGTCCTTTCGTGGCCCTCAAGGCCGGCATGACCCTGGACGGATGCACCGCCACCGCGAGAGGCGAATCCAAGTGGATCACTTCGAAGGCCCAGCGGGCGGCGGCGCGGCGCCTCAGAAGACTGTTCGACGGTGTCCTCGTCGGTATCGACACCGTGCTTCAGGACGACCCGCTGCTCCTTCCCGAGCCGCGCACCCAAAGACCGCACGCTCGCGTGGTTCTCGATTCGCATCTGAGACTGCCGCTCACCTCCCGGCTCGTGAAGTCGGCGCGCCGCCATCCCGTCATCGTGGTTGGCACTGATCCGCCGGCCGAGCACCGTCGCCGGGCGCTTGAGAGCAAGGGCGTCACCGTGGTTTCGGTGGACGGGCGCGGTGGGCGGGTGTCGATTGCCGCGGCTTTGTCGGCTCTTTTCGTTCGCGGCATCCGGTCGCTTCTGGTGGAAGGCGGGTCGGAGGTCCTGGGCTCGTTCGTCCGCGAGCGGCTCTTCGATGAGATGGTGATCTTCCGGGCGCCCCTCATCCTCGGCGGACGGGGGAGCCGGCCGGTGGTCGGGGGAACGAATCCCGCGGCCCTCGCCGACGCGGCGCCGATGAGGCGCGCCTCGCTCGAGGATTCCGCGACCCTGCGTTACGGCCTCACGGATCCGGGCGCCCTCGAGGTCGAGGTCTACGAGCGCCGGCCCGACCGGCGGGTCCGCCGCGAGAAGAGGTAGGAGCGATCATGTTCACCGGAATCGTCGAAGACCTTGGCGAAGTGCTCTCCTGCGAGCCCCGGGGAGACATCTATCGCCTCGCGATCCGTCCGAAGAAGGCGCCCGAGGATCTCGAAGTTGGCGGCTCCGTGGCCGTGAACGGCTGCTGCCTCACCGCCACGAAGATGGAAGGCGACGTCCTGCGTTTCGACCTCGCGCGCGAGACGGTGGCGCGAACCCGCTTCGACAAACGACTGCGCCCGGGGGCGCTGGTCAACCTCGAGCGGCCGCTGCGATTGTCCGGGCGCCTCGACGGCCATTTCGTTCAGGGCCACGTGGACGGCGTCGCCACCGTAACCTCGATCCGCGATACCGGCTCCTCGAGCGAGATCACGTTCGAACTTCCGGCTGAACTCGCCCGGTACTGCGTCGAGAAAGGCTCGATCGCCCTCGACGGGGTTTCCCTGACCTGCGCGCAGGTGAGCGGGCCGCGGGTCAAGGTCGCGGTCATTCCCCACACCCTCGAAGTCACCACCCTCGGCCGGCTGAAGGTCCAGGACCTCGTGAACGTCGAGGTCGACATGATAGCGAAGTACGTGGAAAGGCTCCTCCCGAAGTAGCATCGCGCCCTCGAGCCCATCGACCCGGACGAGAGAACCAGGAAACCCCCGTGGCCTTCGCCTCCATCAAAGACGCCATCGACGACATCCGCGCCGGCCGCATGGTCGTGGTCGTGGACGACGAGGACCGCGAGAACGAGGGGGACCTCACCATCGCCGCGGAGAAGGCGACGACCGAGAACATCAACTTCATGGCCACTCACGGCCGGGGTCTCATCTGCCTTCCCCTGACCGGGCAGCGGCTCGACGAGCTGCGCATTCCCCTGATGGTTCAGGACACCGAGAACTCGGCGAAGTTCGGCACCGCGTTCTGCGTGCCCATCGAAGCCAAGAAGGGCACCACCACGGGAATCTCCGCCTCCGACCGGGCGACCACCGTCCTTGCCGCGGTCGATCCGAACACGAAGCCCGAGGACCTCGCCCGTCCCGGCCACATGTTTCCCCTGCGGGCCCGCGACGGCGGCGTGCTCGTCCGCGCCGGCCAGACCGAGGCCGCGGTCGATTTGGCACGTCTCGCCGGCCTCAAGCCCGCGGGCGTCATTTGCGAAATTATGGCGCAGGACGGCACCATGATGCGCGGCCCTCAGCTCGAGAAGTTCTGCGCCGAGCACGACATCCGCATGATCACCATCCGCGATCTCATCCAGTACCGGATGATGAACGAGAGACTGGTCCGGAAGATGGCGGAGGCGAACCTCCCGACCCGCGCGGGCGCCTTTCGGATTCACGCCTTTGAGAGTCTGGTCGATGGCGAACACCACATCGCCCTCGTGCATGGTGATGTCCGGGACGGCAATCCCGTGGTGGTCCGCGTTCACTCCCAGTGCCTGACCGGGGACATCTTCGGCTCGCGCCGCTGCGATTGCGGCGAACAGCTCGAGGTCGCAATGGAGCGCATCGTCAAGGAGGGAGCGGGCGTCCTCCTCTACCTGCGCCAGGAGGGAAGGGGGATCGGCCTCATCCACAAGCTTCGCGCCTACGAACTTCAGGACCAGGGCCAGGACACGGTTGAAGCGAACGAGTCCCTGGGTTTCAAGGCCGACCAGCGCGACTACGGAATCGGCGCGCAGATCCTCGCCGAACTTGGCGTCGTGAAGATCAAGATGATGACGAACAACCCGCGCAAGTTCGTGGGCCTCGAGGGCTACGGCCTGGAAATCACCGAACGCATCCCCATCGAGATCACGCCGACGGACATCTCCCGCCGCTATCTCGAGACCAAGAAGAAGAAGATGGGCCACCTCCTGCGCGAGGTGTAGCCGCCACTACCAGGTTCGTGCTGCGGGAAGTACCCCGCTCTCGTCATTGCGAGGCCCAACTCCGTTGGTAGTGGGCCGAAGCAACCCCCTCCCCTCACTGCCGGGCCTGCGGGATGGGAGTGGCAGGACGGGTTTGCTTCGGGCCGGTACCGAGACGAATGAGCCCTCGCAATGACGAGAGTGGGTACCTCCCGCTGCACGAACCTGGTAGTGGGCGCTAAACGATCTTCCCCTTGGCGATCGCAGCGCTGATCGTCTGGATCGTCTTCTCCATGAACGTCCGGATCGCGTCCTCTCTCGACGATGCTCCCGCGATCGCCTCGGCGTAGGGCAGCCGCTTCACGAAGAGCACCGCGCCCTTGTCGTAAACGCGCACTTCCACGGTGTCCCCCGAGGTCAGATCCTCGACCTGAATATGGAACTCGCGGCCCGCATGCTCGAAAACCCGGTTGGCTCCTGTGACCATGAACGGCTCCTGACTCAGCGCTTGTTGTCGGGCGCGGCGCCGCGCAGCAGGGATTGCCGGCGGAGCCACGTTTCAAAGAACCAGTTTCCAATGGAGTATCGGCCTCCCGCCTGCTTCAGGTAACCCATCTGAGCGAGGCCGAGCAGGTGAGGACCGAGGGTGTCACCGGGAGTGGAGAGGGCGCTGCCGATCTCAGCGGGGGAGAGCGAACGCTCCCTCGCCACCTCTTCGAGAATTCGGCGCTCGATCGACTCGAGGGTCTGGAAATCCACGGAGAAGAAGTTCGAGACCATGTCGTCGTTGGCCACGACATCGAGAGTGCCCTCGAGATCCTTGTTCTCGAACAGGCGCGAGGCGATGAGCTGGACCAGGAAGGGCTGGTTCCCGGTCTTCTCGGAAATGGCCGCGATCGCGGTTTCCGCGAAACCTCCCCGGGAGAGCAAGGCACTCGTCTCCTCGGCCTCGAGCGGAGTCAGGTACGAGGGCGGGAGGAAGCCATGGAGGAAGGGCGAGGTCACGAGAGCCGCGGTCTCATCGAGACGCGCGAGCCGCCTCGTGGCCGTGATGACCGAGCGAACCTCCGGGCCCTTTTGAAGGACGCGCCGCAGGCGACCGAGCGTCGCCACTTCGTTTCGCGCGACCGTGATCAGTTCTTCGCCCTCGTCCATGAGGATCAGGGTCTTCCATCCCGAGCGGACCGCCCGGCGGATCACCGCCTGAAGCATTTCGGTGACGGAGAGGTCCTCGATGGCGTCGATATCGACGTCCGCGGCGCGGCGGAAATGCTCGTTGTCCTCGATGCTCGCGATGAGGCCGTCGGCGAGACCCCGCGCGTCGGAGCTGCCCTGCAAGTCCCAGTACAGGGCCAGGTAGGGCGTTTCCTTGCTCGCCTGGGTGCGGGCCTCGATTTCCTTCAGCAGGCTCGTCTTGCCCATGCGTCGCGCGCCGATGACCCACAGCGAATCGCGCGAGCCCTCGAGGATCTCCCGCAGCAGGTTGGTGCGGCCGAAGAAGTTGTCGCCGCGGACCCAGCTGCCGGCGATGAATGGATTGCGCATGATTGCCTTCGGATTCCGATCTATTGAAGGTTCGGTTGGTCTGCGGTTCGGGCGGCGGCGCGGGGGGCCACGGATTCGTCGGAAAGGACCAGGGCCTCCACCGCCACCACGTCGCGGACCGCGATGGTGGATCGTCCCTCCTCGATCATGTGATTGACCGAATGGATGCAGAACTTCTGGATGAGGTAGGGCTTGAGGTCGCTGAGGTTCAGGATTCTCTCGACCGCTCCATCCTCGAACCGGAACACCCCCTGCACCGGGGTCCGGATCAGCTCTTCGGCCTCGTCGCGGGAGAGGCCGGAGAGCTCGAACTCGTCGAAGAAGTTGTACCAGGGCGAGCCTTCGCTCTTCCAGCTCCTCCGTATCCCGACGCCGCTCATCACCGCGACCAGGTTCTCGGAGAACGTCTTCATGAAGACGCTGCGAAGCCTCTGGTTGACCCGCTCCGAGTACTCGTTCAGCTCGTCCACTTCGTCGAGAAGGAGGGCGAGCTTGACTTTCTTGGGGGTGCGGCCCTTGAGGTCGGTGATCGCGCGCTGCAGGTCGCGCGAGAAGTCGCGGTCGTCGTAGTCGTCGTTCTCCGAGCGGAACCGCAGTTCCGCGAGGGTTTCGGGAGCGAGACCGAGGGCATCCACGATTTCCGACATCATGGTGTGAAAGAACGTGTGCTCGGGGACGCCCTGAAGGTCGACGGAGACCGGGAAGAACTTGAACTCCGTTCCTTCGTCGTCGGCGAGCGCCATCTTGAGGTGGTGCATGAACGAGGTCTTGCCGATGCGCCGGTCTCCGGTGATCATCAGGGAATTCGCGTGGATCATGTTGAGCACGCGGCTCAGGAGCTTCTTCCGTCCGAAGAACATGGCGTTCGAGAGAACGGGCGCGCCGGCGATGTAGGGGTTGAACCGGTTCCGAAGCGCCCGGCGTCTTCGCGCCGCGTAGACCCCGGCCCCGGTGCCCACCAGCGACACCGCGCACAGAGCGACCAGGGGGTAGAAGTACGGGTTCTCGACCAGCGTGGGCTTCCGGTCGACGGTGAACACCGCCTCGAAGGTCCGGCCCTTCCGATCGACAACCGACACCACCACGCGGTTCAGGCCCTTGATCAGGGGTACGGACTCGTCGAAGGTGTGGGTGCGGGCCTCCTCTTCCTTGGAGAGGTCAGTGTTGTGCGTGACCAGCGCCCCGGACCTTATGGTGATCCGGGCGAGGCCCCGATCGTCGGTGGCGACCCCCGAGACCGTGATGGTGTCTTCCTCGGTCTCGGTGGTCGGGTGCTTGGGAGCCACGAACGCGAGGGCCGGGAGTTCCCGGTCGCCGAGGAGTAGATCGCGGGTATCCCGGGCCATGCGCTCGTCGATGTCGGCCAGTCGTTTGGTGGCGTCGTCGTCGCCGGGCACCAGACCCAGGATCAGGTTAAGCCGCAGGCTCGCTTCGGTGAAGTTGCTCTTCGAAAGGAGCTGGATCACCTCCCGCCGCAATTCGCCGATCCGGCGGTCGCTGTCCTGTCTCTTCCTCCGCTGTGCGCTGATGTCCTGGGCGCGCTTGAGGAGGGTTACGGCCTCGGTCAGGGTGGGGTCGGTCGCCGCCTCGGTCAGCAGCGGTATCGCCTCGTCGATGGAGCCCGCTTCGAAAAGGCGCCGGCCATCGCTGAGGTCCTTCAACCGGCTCTCCCGGGTGGTGGTGGCGAGAAGCCGGTCCTGGGCTTCCGCGCGGCCGTCGTGGGCCTGGGTGTTTCCCGGATCGGTCTTCAGGATCGCGTCGAATTTGACCAGGGCGTCTCGGTGCTGTCCCGCGTTGAGGAGCCTCCTGGCTTCCGCCAGTTCGCGCTGCAGCAGCTCACGCTCCCTTTGCAGGCGCGCCTCGGTATCCTTCCCCGTCTGCTTCTGGCGGAGGCCTTCGAGGACGCTGGTGACTTTCGTCTGGGCGGCGGGGTCGAGGTTCCGGGCCCGGGCCATCGCCTCCTGGGCCTTGGCAATAGCGTCATCGATCCGGTCCCTGGTTTCGAAGTCCGCCGCTTCCGCCAGCAGGCGATCGAGCTGCTGCCTCAGGGCTCGAACCGTCTCCTGGTTCTGGCGATCCTCCGCTTCCTTGAGGAGTCTTTTCAGATCCTGGTAGTCAGCGGCGATTTTCTGGATCTGGCCCTGACGCTGCTCTTCCTTGAAGCTCGCGATCGCGTCCTCGCGGCGCTGGAGGCCCATGTACGCGCGGCCGAGCTGGTAGTTGGGGAAGTAGTTGAAGAACTCCAGCGAATAGCTGCGCTCCCCAAGGCTCGACGCGGGTTTATCGGCGAGCGCCCGAGTGAGGTGCTTGATCGCATCGTCGAACCGGCCGTTCCGGATGTCTTTGTCCTTCGCGTCGAGGTAGAGCTCTTTCCACTCGTCCGCCGCCATCGCAGGGGAAGCCCCGAGGGCGAGGCTCACGAGAATGATGAAGGCGATGGCGCGGCGCATGCTGGGTTGTTCGAGGGGTCTGGGGCGGCGGCCCGCCTCGGTCTGAGGATCTTACCAAGCGGAGCGCGGCGGCAACCCGGGCGCGTGGTCCCAGGGAACGCGCTCGGAGAAGAAGATCCGTTCGAGGCGGCGGGCGAGGTCGGGATTCCCGAGGGATGCGAACGAGGGCGCCTGCGCCATCAGCCGTTCCCACTCTTCGCCCCGCTCAGTTTCCCGTTTCAGAAGCCGGAGCGCCCAAACCTTCAGGAGACGGGTCTGGGCGTCCCGGGGTGTCGCCTCGATCGAGCGGTCCAGTTCGGGGAGGGCCTTTTCAGCCCCCCCTTCGAAGAGGAGGGCGAGAGCCCGATTGAACGAGATGTCGTTCTGCCTCTGGTCCCTGAGCGACCCGGCGCGTCCGAACAGGGCCGAGGCGGCCGGATCGCGCAAGCGAAAGCGGGCGACTCCGAGATTGTTGAGCACCGCCGCGGTTTCCCTGACCTGGAGCAGCGAGCCGAAGGTGTCGCTGGCCTCGGCGTAGCGGCCCGCCTCGAGTTGCGCCGCCCCGGCCTCGAACCGAAGGGCTCGCGCGAGCACTCCGGGCGTATCCGATCCGGGAACGGTGGCCGCGAGGCGGATCGCGGAATCGAAGTCCCGTGCGGCCATCAGGGCCTCGACCGCGGAGAGCCGCAGGTCGATGGAGGCGGGGTCGAACCGAAGCGCCTCCGTGAGTCCGCGGGCCCGTTCGCCGGCGCTCCCGGCCGCGAGTGCCGGGCCGGCCCTGGCCAGGGCGAGAGCCGACGGGGCCCGGAACGCGGTCCCGCCGTCGCGGGTGTTCGGGGAGGCCAGCCGGCCCGCGATCTCGTCGATCGCCGCCGCGATTTCCGCCCGAGGCCGGGCGGCCCGGACAACTTCGCCCGCGGCCGGCCGGTCGACCTCGAAGCTCCGGGCCTCGATCGCGGTCTGGTCGCGGTCATCCTCGCAGCGCACCATCACGAGCCTGGAGCCGCCGAGCGCTTTCGCCAGGGCCAGGGCCGAGGCCCGGGTCAGGATGGTTTCCGGGAGGGACAGGCGCTTTCGCGCCGCCCTGGTTTCCCCCGCGGGCACCGCATCGTCGCCATACACGGCCAAGGCTCGAGGCAGGCGTTCGGCCACGTAGGCGCAGGCCCACGATGCGGGCGAGGCGGCGGCACTCGAAGCCGAGATCACGGTGAGTCCCGCTCCGAGGGCTATCGACATCAACCCTCGGCCCTCAGCACGTGGGACCCGTAGCGGATCCTCGGCACGAAGCCCATGGATTCGTACAACGCGAGAGCCGCCTGGTTGGAGGCGGTCACGGAAAGAGTGGCGGAAGAGGCGTTCCCGCGCCCGAACGCGTCCTCCAGAGACTCGGCGAGGCAGTGCCGGGCCAGTCCTTGAAGGCGGTGGCTCGGAGAGGTTGCGACCTCGCTGATATGCGCCACGTCCCCAAGCGGCCAGGTGAGGAGGCAGGCCGCCACCAGCTTGCCGTCCGCCTCGATCCGGCGCGAGCCCATGGAGTCGAACGGGCCGCAGACCTCGTCGAGGACGATCTGCCGCAGGATTCTCTCGCAGGACTCGAGGGTGTCGAAGCTCGACGAGGCGTCGAGTTGGTGGGTTTCGAGGTGCGCTTCGTGGACGAGCCGGGACAGCGCCCGCAAGTCGGTGCGATGCGTCGGTTTCGAACGCCGGTCCGGCGAGAGCGCCCGCCGGGCCGCGAGCCAAGCGGGCCGGTCGATGGTCATGTAGAGGCGGGCCGCGGACTGGAAGCCGTGCGATGCGAAGGGCTCCTCGAGCCCGGGGTCCGAGGAGAAGAGGGTCTGGCAGTCGATGACGCTCGGCCGCAGGGCCTTGAGCCGGTTGAGGATCCGCTGGACGAGAAAGCGCTCGAGCCCGCGACCCCTCGACCGCGCGGAGGCGAAGACCGAGCCGACGACTCCGTGGCCGGCGTCGAGGGCATAGGTCGCGTAGGCGCAGGCGCCAAGGTCGTCGTTCGCCACGAGGCCATTCAGCGTGCCGTCGTTGAGCGCGGCCTCGAGCCGGCCGCGGGTGGGCGCGAAACCCCAGCGAATGTCGTTCGCCCACATCGAACCCTCTTCGTCGAAGAGGCGAGCGAGATCCGCCATCGGCACCGACCCGATGGGGTGAAACACGCTCGTCGTCATGGCCGCCGATCTTATGAGGAAAGGGGAGGCCAGGCACCCGCCCGGCGGGGCGGCGGGCCTATACTTTCAAGTCCCGTGGACCCAAGCGCCGAGTCGCGACGACGTGCCCTGGAGAAGGGACTCGTCTGTGAGGACCCGCGTGAGCTCTCGCCGGAGTTCGCACGCTCGGTGGAAGGCCTGACCAGGGATATCAAAGATCCGGTCGAGCGGCTCAGGTTCCTCAGGAACTCCACGAAGACGATCCGGCAGCTCGAGGACCAGATTCCCAAGGTCCCTCTGCTGGTCCGGCCCCTCGTCTACAAGTACCTCGGGTGGCGCGGGCTCACCATGCTCAAGGGCGACAATGCCAGGGGAATCCGCCGCGGCGCCCGAGGAAAGATCGCGGCCCTGCAGATCGGGATCGTTCTCGCGGGCTCCGGCCTCCTTCTCGGCGCGTCCTATGGAACCATCCGCCTCGCCGCGAGCCTGAGCCGGAAGACCCCCACCGTCGAGGCGCGCGCGCGCACCGAGGCTCCGCTGGTGGCACGATCTCAACCCACGCCCGCGGGCGAGCCCGAGCCTCGCACTGAGCGGCCGAACTCGATCTGGCTGGTGGAGAAGGGAAAGGACTTCGAGCTCTACAGCAACGGCCTGCGCATCGACACCTCTCAGCGAGTGAAGGGCACGCGGCGCAGTTATGCCCTGATCGACGAGGCTTCGGGCAGGGTCCTGCCCCTGGCCAGCGATCCGGTGGGCATCGTCTTTCACACCACCGAGAGCGACATCCTGTCGCTGGAGCCAGAGAACAACGCGTCCCTGCTCCGCAATTCGAAGAACCTCGTGGCCTACATCAGGAAACACGAGTTCTACCACTACCTCATCGACCGCTTCGGCCGCGTCTACCAGATTCTCAACGACGACTCGCGTGCGAACCATGCGGGTGTCGCGGTCTGGGCGAACGGCGGGAAGGTCTACATGAACTTGAACCACGCCTTCTTCGGGGTCTCGTTCGAGTCCCGCTTTGCTCCGGAAGGCCCGTTGCCCCTCACCGAAGCGCAGTTGCAGGCCGGCCGTCTCCTCACCGAGCATCTCATGACGCGTTATGACATCGATCCGAAGCTATGCGTCGCCCACGGCATCGTGAGCGTGAACCCGAAGACCCGCAAGATCGGTCATCACGTCGACTGGGCGAAGAACTTCCCGTTCAAGACCTTCGGTCTTCCCGACGCCTACGATGTGGAGCCCGCGAGTGTGAGGCTGTTTGGCTTCGGCTATGATGACGACCTCGAGAAGGCGATCGGCGCGCCGTGGCCGGGCGTCTTGAAAGCGGAAGCCGATCTGCAGAGGGATGCCGAGAAGTCGGGGCGGACAACCGACGAGTTGAAGCAATCTCTGGGGCGGCGTTTCGATCTCTGGTACGAAGAACAAAGTCAAGCCGCGAAGAGCCCTACGGGCTCTCTAACCACAGCACCTGCGCCAGCAGGACCTGGAGTCAATTGAATCTCATGGACGAGCGAAAAGATCACTTGTGGAAGGTGCAGGAAGGCTCGGAGGGCGCCAGCGCGGAAGATCCCTCCCGCGGGCAGCCCCTGGGCGTCGACGTGGGCACGAGCAAGATAGTCGCGGCCCGAAGGCGGACCAAGGGCACCGAGACCTCGATGCAGTTGAACGCGTTCATTCCCGTGCCCTTCTCCCGCTTCACCGAGACCATCCTCGGGCAGAACGAGATTCCCTACTTCCGCGACGGCGACGAGTTGATCATCTTCGGCGGCGCCACCGAGCGCTTCGCCAACATGTTCAACGTGGAGACGCGACGGCCCATGGCCGACGGCCTCCTCAACCCGAAGGAGCGCATGGGCGCGGTGGTCCTCGAGTCGATCATGCGCGGCCTGATCCCGAAAGCGAAGGTCCAGGGCGAGGTCTTGTCGTTCTCGGTGCCCGCCGCCTCGGAAGGCCGCGAGGCGGAACTCGTCTACCACGAAGCCAGCCTGCGCCGGTTCTTCGAGACCCTCGGCTACCGCGCGGTCGCCATCAACGAAGGCCTCGCGGTCATCTTCTCCGAACTGGAAGACCAGAACTTCACCGGCATCGGAATCTCCTGCGGCGGCGGCATGTGCAACGTGGCGCTCGCCTACCTGTCGATTCCCTCGCTCCTCTTCGGGATTTCGAAGGGCGGCGACTACATCGACAACTCGGTGGGCTCCGTCGTCGACGAACCGGCCACCCGGATCAAGATGATCAAGGAAGAAAAGCTCGACCTCACCAAGGCGCCGGTGGACAAGCTCGAGAAGGCTCTCCACATCTACTACGAGGACCTCGTCGAATCGCTCGTCGACTCGATCCGCAAAGCGGTGGCCAAGGCGGACAAGCTTCCGCGCGCGCATCGCCCCCTGCCCATCGTCATCGCGGGCGGCACCGCGAAGCCGAAGGGTTTCAAGGAGCTTTTCGAGCGCGCGATGAAGTCGAAGGCGTTCCCGATCGACATCTCGGATATCCGGGTCGCCGCCGATCCCGTCACCGCCACCGCGCGGGGCGCCCTCATTGCGGCGCTGTATGAGAAGTAAGGTCCGTTGACCAGGTCATTCAAGGCTCGCTTCGGCGGGCCTTTTCTTTGCATGGCACTCGCGGTTCCGCTCTTCTTCGCGGGATCCGCGCGCGCTCAATCCAGGGAGGCGGCCATGAAGCCGAAGAATGACGGGACCTCGGCCTCGCCCGCGGCGGAAGCGCTCGATCGCTTTGCCGCCTTCTTCAAAGAGCGCTCGTCGGCGCACGGCATCGTGGGCGCGAGCCTCCGGGTGGTGGGATTCGACGGGCCCCTTCGTCACGTCTCGTTCGGCCTCAAGGATCGCGCGACCGGCGCGGTGGTCGACGAGGTCACGATCTTCCACTGGGCCTCGATCACCAAGACCCTGACCGGGATCGCGATCATGCAACTGCGCGACCGCGGGAAGCTCTCGCTCGACGACTCCATCCTCGAGCACGTGCCTGAGCTTCAGGCGGTCCATGACCCCTTCGGCCCCATGAGCGCGATCACGGTGCGGCAGATCCTTTCTCACACGGCGGGCTTCCGCGCCTCTACCTGGCCCTTCGGCGGCGACAAGGAATGGCATCCCTTCGAGCCCACCCTTTGGTCGCAGCTCGTGGCCATGATGCCCTACACCGAGGTCGAGTTCGCCCCCGGCTCGAAGTACAGCTACTCGAACCCCGGCATCATCTACCTCGGCCGCGTCATCGAGAAGATTTCGGGCGAGCCCTGGGAAACCTACATCGACAAGAACATCCTGCGTCCTCTCGCCATGAGCAAGGCGTTCTTCGATCACGCTCCGTATCATCTGCTCGGCGATCGCTCTCACAGCTACACCGTGTCGAAGGGGAAGATGGAAGAGGGCCGCTTCGATTTCGATACCGGGATCACGGTGATGAACGGCGGCCTCAACGCGCCGCTTGGCGACATGGAGAAGTACGTCCGCTTCCTCCTCGGTCACGCCGAGACCGAGACCGGAGCCAGGGTGCTTTCCAGCGCTTCGCTCGAGGAGATGTGGAAGCCGGTGGCTCTCGTCGAGACGGCGGGGGAGGACCGCGTGGACATGGGCCTGTGCTTCTTCATCGAGAAGCGCGGGAAGCGCAGCCTCATCGGCCACAGCGGCAGCCAGAACGGCTTCATCTCCCACCTCTATCTCGACGCCGCGGCGCGAGCGGGATACGTGGTCTCCTTCAACACCGACGCCACCGACGAGGTGCCGGTTCCCAACACGGGGAAGCTCGATGCCGAGGTCCGCGACTTCTTCGTCGCAAACGTGGCCCCCGTTCTCGAGGCCGCCTTCTCCCGGCCCGCTTTGCCGGCGAAACGCCGATGAGCGGGTCCCGTCCGCGTCTGGCCCTCACCGTCGGCGATCCGGCCGGCATCGGTCCGGAGATCGTCCTCAAGGCTCTGGCCCGCGCGGATGTTCCCCCCGCGGAATGGGTGGTCTACGGTTCGAAGGAAGTGATGACGCACTGCGCGGAGGCGCTTGAACTGAGGCCGCTCGCCGCTTCGGGGGCGTCCATGGTCGATATCGGCGGCCGTGCGGTCGAGACCGGCGTCGTCTCCGCGGAGGCGGGGCGGCAGGCCGCGACCGCGGTCATCCGCGCGGCCGAGGATTCGATGACCGGCGATGTGCGCGGTCTCGTCACCGCACCCCTCAACAAGGAAGCAATGCACGACGCCGGCTTCAAGTACCCCGGCCACACCGAGCTTCTGGCCCACCTGGCGAAGACGCCGAACGTGGCCATGATGTTCGTGGGCGGGAAGATCCGGGTCGCGCTCCTCACCATTCACGAAGCACTCAAGGATGTGCCGGCTCTGGTCACCGTGCCGGAGATCATTCGCGTCGCCACCCTCGTGCATGAGGCGCTGCCCAGGTTCGGGGTTGCCACGGGGCGACGGAAGATCGCCATTGCCGGACTCAATCCCCACGCAGGCGAGCACGGGCACATCGGCAGGGAGGAGCAGGAGGTCTTTCCAGAGGCATTGAGCGCGCTGCGCGCAGCGGGTGTCGACATCGAAGGGCCCTTTCCGGGCGACACCCTCTTCGTCCGGGCGGCCCGCGGCGATTTCGACGGCGTCATCGCCTGCTATCACGACCAGGGCCTCATTCCGGTGAAGCTCCTGGCCTTCGGCGAGGCCGTGAATGTGACCATCGGCCTGCCCTTCATCCGGACCTCCGTGGATCACGGCACCGGCTTCGACATCGCGGGCCAAGGCAAGGCCGACGAGGGCAGCCTTCTCGCCGCCATGCGCCTCGCGGTTCAACTCGCGAACCGCTGAGCCCCTGGCCCCCGTGGCTTCGGGCTCAGATTGCGGACGGCACGGCGGGTGAGCGCAAAATAGGCCGGGCGGAACCGAACTCCTTTGGAGGAACCAGCCCATGTCCGAAGTCCATAGCACTATCCCGTGGCGGTCCGCTGGGAGGGAGAGAAACGCGGTCTCGGGTCGAGCACCGACGGCCTTCCCGATCTCAAGGTGGCCTCGCCTCCGGCGTTTGGAGGTCCCGCGGGCGTCTGGTCGCCCGAACACCTCTTCGTCCTGTCCGCCACCACCTGTTGGATGTCGACGTTCCTCGCGATGGCGCAGGCGTCCGGCCTCGAGATCGTCGCGGTCGACTGCGCGGGCGAAGGCGTCCTCGACAAGGGAGAGGATCGACGATTTCGCATCTCGCGCATCGCCCTCAAGCCGCGGGTCACCATCGTCCGCGAAGAAGATCGTGAACGCGCGGGCCGGCTCATTGAGAAGGCGGAGGCGGGCTGCCTCATCCGCAACTCCATCCGCAGCGAGGTGACTCTCGCCTCGCAAGTGCTGGTCGAAGCACCCGCGTCTGCCGGCGCGGGGAGGTAAGGCGGTGCAGGACCTTCTGTTCGGCCTGGGCTTCGCCGCCCTCTGGATCGGCGCGCAGGTTTGGCTTCTGCCCCGGCTCGGAGTCGCCACCTGAGCGGTTCCTCACCCGCGCGTGCCGCGGGCGAAGACCGGGGAACCGGCTGGAAAGCCTCAGCCCGGGGACGTCTCCAGCCGGTAGCCCGCGCCCCGCACCGTCAGCAGCAGCTTCGGATTCGACGGATCGGCTTCGAGGTATTTGCGCAGTCGCACCACGAAGTTGTCGACCGCGCGGGTCTCCGTGTCGGGATGGAGATTCCAGACCTTCTCGAGGATCTCGGCCTTGGTGACCACGGTGCCGCGCTTTTCATGCAGCAGCCGAAGCAGCCCCGCCTCCAGCAGAGTCAGGCGGGTCAGCGTCTCTCCCCGGCGGATCTCGAAGTTGGCGAAGTCGACCCGGTTGGGGCCGATCGAAACCACGGTCTCGCCCCCGGGAGAAGAGGGGCCCTTCGTCCAGTCCCGCCGCCGAAGCAGACTCTTGACTCGCGCCAGCAGCACGGTGAGATCGAAAGGCTTCGGAAGGTAGTCGTCGGCCCCCGACTCCAGCCCCTCGACCACGTCTTCGGGAAGGCCCTTGGCGGTCAGCATCAGGATGGGTGTCCGATTCCCCGACTCCCGCGCCGCCCGGGCCACGGAGAAGCCATCGATGTTCGGCAGCATGACGTCGAGAAGGACGAGGTCGTGAGCTTCACGAGACCGGGCCCCGGGCAGAGCGAGCAGGTCTCTCGCTTCGCGGCCGTCCGCGATGCAGTCGACTTCATAGCCCTCGAGTTTCAGGTTGAAGGCGATGCCGCGGGCGAGGCTCGCTTCGTCCTCGACCACGAGGATCCGCGGAGCGCGGCCCTGGTCAGGCATGGACCACCGCATCGTGGGCCTCGGCTGCCTCCATCTTCACCACGCGGGGCAGGTGCACGGTGAACGTAGTGCCCCGGCCCTCGCCCTCGCTCTCCGCCCGCACGGTTCCGCCGTGCGCCTTCACCACGGACTTGACGATGAAAAGGCCGAGGCCGGTGCCCGTCCGCGACCGTCGAACCTCGGATCCGATGCGATAGAAGCGGTTGAAGATGAAGCGCAGGTGAGCCCGGTTCATACCCACCCCGCGATCCGCGACGGAGAGGCGGGCGAAACCGTTTTCCTCTTCGACGAGTTTCACCTTGACCACGACCTGATCCGCCGAGTACTTCACCGCGTTGTCGAGAAGATTGAGCACCGCGGTCTCGAGGGCGGTCGAGTCTCCCTTCAGGAGAAGGTTCGACGGGCCCGAGTATGAAACCGCCGATTCCGCCAGTTGATTCCGGGTGCGGGTAAGGGCGCAGGCGTGCTGGACGAGCTTCGCCAGATCGATGACCGGAGGGTTGATCACCGCCCGGTCCGCGTACAGCCCCGCGTTCAGAACGCTGTTGATGGTGCCGTTGAGGCGGTCAAGATCGGCCCGCATGGTCTTGTAGAAGTCGTCGCGCTGATCGGTGGAGAGAGTGTCGGCGCGGAGGGTGAGGGTGTCGAGATAAAGGCGGAGCGACGCCACCGGCGTCTTGAGCTCGTGGGTCACCGCACTCACGAAGTTCGACTGGCGTTCGTTCAGCCGGACCTCCCGAAGGAGCAGAGTGAACATGAGCCCGAGCCCCGAGATCAGGAGCAGAAAGAGAAGGAGTCCGAAGAAATAAACGAGATAGCGGGCGCCGGGAGATTGCCGGAGTGCGGCTTCCTCGCTGCCGATGATCTGCCATCCCACGGTCAGGGCTACCGCCACCAGGAGCAGGGAGACGCCCATGACGATATGGAACCAGGTGCGGCGTTTGGGCGGAGAAAGCTGGGCTTCAGCCATGAGAGACCGTCTAGAACAGTTTGAAGATGTCCGGAATCACGCGCAGGAAGCGCCCTCGCTCGAGATAGCGCTTCGACAGGGAAAGCCGGGTCAGCGCGAAGAGGCGGGCGAGGATGAAAGGGTGGTGGAAGGTTCGCAGCGCGCCCGCCATCATGGCCTTGAACCCGGGGCCGTAGGGGTACCACCAGACCTCGCCGCCGCGGGACATGTCGCGGGCCACGTACTTCGGCTGGGTCATGTCGAGAAGCCCCAGCGACCCGTGGGTTCGGCCGATGCCCGAGGCCTTGATGCCGCCCCAGGGCGAGGTCGGTTCGCTGAACGTGTAGACGTGATCGTTGATGGTCACGACTCCGGCCTGGAGCTCACGTTCGAGCCGCACCGCTGTCGCTTCGCTCGTGGTCCATCCGCTCGCGGTGAGCCCATAGGGAGAATCGTTCGCGAGGCGGATGGCTTCGTCGATCGACTTCACGCGCATGATGGGAAGGACCGGGCCGAAGGTCTCGTCGCGCATGATGGTCATGGTGTGGTCGACATTGGTGAGAACGGTGGGCGGGTAGAAGTTTCCCGGTCCGGAGGGCTTGACGCCCCCCGTCTCGATGCGCGCGCCCTTGGCGCGCGCATCCTCGACATGCGCCTCCACGATGGCGCGCTGACGATCGAGGGTGAGCGGGCCCATGTCGGTGTTCGGATCCAGCGGATCGCCGGCCTTGATCGCCTTCGTCTTCTCGATGACCTTCGCGATGAACGCGTCGGCAATCTGTTCCTCGACATAGACGCGCTCGACCGAGGCGCAGGTCTGACCGGCGTTGAGAAACGCGGCCCACACGATCCCCGATGCCGCCCGCTCCAGATCCGCATCCGCGCAGACCACCGCGGGGTCCTTGCCCCCGAGTTCGAGGGTCACCGGCGTTCCCTGGCCCGCAGCGCTCGCCATGATCTTGCGGCCCGTGGGCACGCTCCCGGTGAAAAGGACCTTGCGGAAGCGGGCGTCGCCGACCAGGGAGGCCGCGACCGCATCGGAGCAGGCGACCACGTTCACGACGCCTGGAGGCAGGCCCGCCCGGGTGAACAGGTCGCCGATGGCGAGGCCGATGAGGGTGGTCGCCGGGGCCGGCTTGAGCACGACCGTGTTCCCGGCCATGAGGGCGGCGGCGATCCCGGTGATCGGGATGGAGAAGGGATAATTCCACGGCGTGATGATCAGGACCGGACCCATCGAGATGAACTCGATGCGGGCCTGCTTGTGGCCGATCAGGAAGAGCGCGGTCTCGGTCTCCCGAGGCGCCAGGGTCTCCTCGCCGGTGCGGGCAACGTGCTTGAGGTGATCGAGGGCGGGAAGGATCTCGGCGAGGTGAGCCTCGGCCACGGGCTTGCCCTGTTCGCGCGCGATCAGAAGAGCAAGCTCGTCGCCCTCTTCCAGGATCAGCGCGCGCGCCCGATCGAGAACGGCTCGCCGCTGGGCGAAGGGCGTGGCGGACCAGGCGCTGAATGCCTTCGCCGCCGCTCCCACCGCCTCGCCGGCCTGGGCGGCGTTGAGGAGGGAACAGGTCTGAATCGGGGCGCCGGTCGAAGGGGAAACCGCCTCATGGACGCCGTCGCTTCCCGCGACCCGGGATCCCGAGATGATCGAGTGAGCGATGATCGAGGCCGCCGCGTTTTCGCCCGGCAGAGTTGAACTGGCTTCCATGCGCCTATTTTCGCCCCGAACCTGCCTTCAGGTCCAAACCGGCTCGGGACTACAATCAGGCGCGTGATGAAAAGCGAGGCGGCGCCCGAGGGCGAAGGCGGAAGAGCGGAGCTTCTGGGCGCGAACCGCTCGTTCTACGATTCCCTGGAGAAGTTCGACATCGTGGCGATGAAAGCCCTCTGGTACCCGGGCGAGGGTGTCCGCTGCATCCATCCGGGCTGGGAGGCGATCAACGGGTACGCGGCGGTCATCGAGTCGTGGGATCAGGTCTTCAGGAACACCGGCTGGATGAGGGTGACCGCCACCGATGTCTCCACCTGGCGCCTGGGCGAACTGGGACTCGTCTACTGCGCCGAGAACATCACCGCCAAACACGAGGATGAGGTAGGCGTCGCGGTCACCATGGCCACGAACGTATTCCGCCAGACCGAGAACGGCTGGCGCATGATCCTGCACCACGCCTCCCCCGCGCCGGTCGACGTGACCCAGTCCTTCAACGGAACCCTTCAGTAACCGTCGCTATCGCGGCGCCATCCAAAGGCCATGTTCTTTTCCCCTTCGAAAACAAAGATGCCCGCGCCCGCCGAAGCGCTTCCCGGACGTGACGAGGAGATGACGGTTCCTCCGTCGCACTTCGTCCTGGGAACGCCGCTCGAGGGGCCATTTCCCGCGGGGCTGGAGCAGGCGATCTTCGGCCTCGGGTGTTTCTGGGGCGCCGAAAAGCAGTTCTGGAAGATCCGGGGTGTGTTCACCACCGCGGTCGGTTACGCGGCCGGCTTCACCAGGAACCCGACGTACCGCGAAGTCTGCTCGGGCCGCACCGGCCACAACGAAGTGGTGCTGGTGGTCTTCGACCCGAAGGTCGTGAGCTACGCGACCCTGGTCAAGGTCTTTTTCGAAGCTCATGATCCGACCCAGGGCATGAAGCAGGGGAACGACGTGGGCACGCAGTACCGTTCCGGCATCTATGCCTTCTCCGAGGCGCAGAAGCGTACGGCCGAACTGGCGAAGGTCGCGTACAGCGCGGCGCTCGAGGCCGCGGACCGGGGTGAGGTGACCACCGAGATCCTCGACGCGCCGCCCTTCTACTACGCCGAGGATTATCACCAGCAGTATCTGGCGAAGAATCCAAACGGCTACTGCGGTCTGGGCGGCACGGGCGTCTCCTGTCCGCTGCCCGCGCGGTAGACCTCGGAAAGTACGAAGGGCGACCCATGGGGTCGCCCTCAAGACGAAACGGTAGGCGGAGGAGTCTTAGAAGCTCGCCGGCCGGCAGGTGTAGGCGCCGCCCACCCAGGGCGTCTCGTCGGCGATCAGGACGTCGACGTGCTGGGATACGGTTTGGTCTCGCTTGATGCGAAGCTCATCGTGTCCGTTCGGCGCGGAGCAGAGTCCGGTCAGTTCCGTGAGGCGCTTGGACAGCGCGACCAGATACTCAAGCTTGTCCTTGACGTTGCCGTTTGACAGGAAGAGCCCCGGCTGGGTCTTGACCAGGTCATCTTCGGCCGTCTCGAGTTCGTTTCTGAAGAGAACGGAACCTCCCGCCGAGCAGCAGGCGGCGTCGCACAGAGGCAGGCTCGGCAGAGTGCAGGAAAGGACGCCCGGCTTCGGGGTCGGGACAGGAGTGGGAGTGGCGGCCGGGGTCGGCGTCGCCGTCGCACCCGGCTTGGGCGTCGGAGTTCCCGAGGGGCTGGAACCGGTGGTTACGTCGCCGATGCCATCTCCGCATCCGGCCATAGTCATCACAGCGAGGGCCACGGCGGCCCCAAAAGCAGTCTTGGTCACAATCGGCATGCCTCTTCAGAAAGTCGTCTACTAGGGAATGTGGGTGGCGGCGCAGAACTCGGCGTCCCGCGAAGCTTAGGATCATAGCTCGGCCGGGCACGAAAGGAGAAGTCCGTCTCAGGAAAGTCGCCTCTAGCGCAAGTGGCCGACCTTCGACTGGATGAAGGCCCGGAGCCTCTTGAACTCAGCGACGTCGGCCCGCCCGAGGGCCTCCACCGACTCTTCGGCCTTCTTCGCGAGTTCCGGCTGCTCGATCGCGCGCAGGTCGGTCGCGGCGAGCCGCATCTTTTCAACGATCCGGTCGATTGAGCCCACCTCGGTGGAGTTGAGAGTGGCGAGAATCCGGTCGAGAGAAGTCGTCATGGGGCTCGTCAATTTATCAGGCGAGGCCTCGTGATAGTGTCCATGCCCAAATAAGGAAGCGAGGACATCTTGTCGAACGAGTTCGATCTCACCGTTATTGGAAGCGGCCCGGGAGGGTACGTAGGCGCCATTCGCGCCGCGCAGCTGGGGCTCAAAGTGGCCGTGGTGGAGCGCGACCCCAAGGGCCCCGGCGGCACCTGCCTTCAGCGCGGTTGCATCCCCACCAAGGCGCTGCTTCACACCGCGGACCTCTACGAGGATCTGAAGAACGGCAAGGACTTCGGCATCCTTGCCGAGAACGTGGGGATCGATTTCACCGCCCTCATGTCCCGGAAGAACCGGATCGTGAACCGGCTGTCCAAGGGCATAGAGGGGTACCTCTTCAAGAAGAACAAGATCACCTTCGTGAAAGGCCAGGGGCGGATCGAGAACCCGCACTCCGTGCTCGTGGCGGGCGAAGCCGGGGCGTCGCGGATTCCCACCAAGAACATCATGCTCGCGACCGGCAGCAAGCCGCGGAGCCTCCCCAACCTCCCGATCGACGGGCAGCGGATCATCACCTCGGACGAGATCCTCGAATTGAAGGAGATGCCCAAGAGCCTGATCGTCATCGGCGCGGGTGCGGTGGGAATCGAGTTCGCGTCCATCTTCGGGCGTTTTGGAACCGCGGTCACGGTCATCGAGATGCTGCCGAGAGTCCTGCCCCTCGAAGACGAGGAGATCTCGAAGGAAGCGGAAAAGCATCTTTCGAAGCACATGACCATCCTCACTGGCGCCAAGACAGAGTCGGCCACGGTCATTTCGAACGGCGTGCAGGTCGAGGTCACGCTCGCTTCCGGTGACAGGAAGACGCTCATCGCCGAACTCCTCCTTGTGGCCATCGGCCGCGGCCCCGTGTCCGACGGGCTCGGCCTCGAAGCGACCCGGGTGCGCATGGAGCGCGGCTTTGTGCGCGTCAACAATCGCTACCAGACCGACGAGCCGGGGATCTACGCGATCGGCGATCTCATCACCGTCGATGGCAAGCCGCATCCGCAACTGGCGCACATGGCGTCGGCCGAAGGCATCCGCGTGGCCGAGATCCTCGCGGGCAAGCACTTCGACCCCATCGACTACGACCGCGTTCCCGGCGCCACGTACTGCAATCCCGAGGTGGCAAGCGTCGGCCTTACCGAAGCGGAGGCGAAGAAGCGAGGGTACGACGTGGTCATCGGCAAGTTCAACTTCGGTAACCTCGCCAAGCCCCGCATCCTCGGCCACGACGGCGGCTTCGTCAAGGTGGTTTCGGAGAAGAAGTACGACCAGGTGCTCGGTGTCCACATGGTGGGGCCTCATGCCACTGACCTCATCTCCGAGGCCTGCGTCGCCCTCCAACTCGAGACCACCACCGAGGAGATCGCGAGGACCATCCATCCGCATCCGACCCTCGGCGAGGCCATGATGCAGGCGGCGGAGTCGGTGTACGGGATGGCGATCGACGCCTGACCCTCGCGGGCCACGGCTTCGGTTCCGCATTCCGTTCGTCCTTCAGCACGCGAGATTGCTTCAAGCCCTCGACGTGACGACCCTCCCCTCGATAAACCGCTAAACTCTCGGGTCCAATGTCTGACATAGCCCTGATCCTCGGGGCGATCTTCCTTTTGCTGCTCGGCAACGGCTTCTTCTCGGGCAGCGAAATCGCGCTCATCTCCGCCCGCAAGGCCGCGCTCCGGAAGAAGGCCGAGGAGGGGAGCCGGGGCGCTCGGATGGCGGAGCACCTGCGCGACGAGCCCGAGCGTTTCATGGCCGCGGTGCAGATCGGCGTGACCGTGTGCGGCACCCTCGCCGGCGTTTGCGGCGGCTGGGTCGCGAGCCGTTACCTCGAGCCCAAGCTCGACACCCTCGGCCTTCCGCACTGGGCGCCCGCCGCCCTCACCGCCAGCATCATCGTCTCGGGCGTCATCGTCTACGTCGAGATGGTGATTGGAGAGCTGGTTCCCAAGGCCCTGGCCATAAGGTTCGCGGTTCCCATCGCGTCGGCGGTGGCCATTCCCGTCTCCGTCATCGCTCGGCTGAGCCGCGCCCCGCTTCGCATCATCACCGTCTCCACGCGCCTGGTGCTGCGTCTGTTCGGCCTCAAGGGCCCCATGCGCGAAGGCCTGGTTTCGGCCGAGGAGATCGAGCATCTCGTGGCGGAGGGCCGGATCCAGGGTGTTCTGTCCCAGAGCGACGCGAGCCTCCTCGAAGGGGTCTTCAAGTTCCGCGACATGCCGGTCCGGAGCGTCATGATTCCGCGCACGAAGGCCTTCGCCCTCGAGGTGGGGACCGACCCCAGATTGGCGGTGAAGAGGATCATCGAGGCCGGCTTCTCCCGGATTCCGATCTATGAAGGAACGTTCGACAACCCGCTCGGCGTCCTGTACGTGAAGGACGTCATGGCCTCTCTGGCCCGCGGCGAAGCCGTGGATATCCGCGCCCGGCTCCATCCCGCCCACGTGGTGCCGGGCAGCAAGAACGTCGGCGACCTCCTTCGGGAGCTTCAAAAGAAGCGATCCCACATGGCCCTGGTCATCAACGAGCACGGGAGCGTGGTCGGGATCGCCACTCTCGAGGACCTCGTCGAGGAGATCGTCGGCGAGATCCGCGACGAGTACGACGAGGGCGAGGAGAAGGCGATCGAGCGCCTGAAGAACGGGGGACTGGTGGTCGAGGGGACGGTTTCCAACAGTCTGCTTCGTGAGTCCTACAAGATTCCCATTCCCCTCGACATCGACGCCGAGACCGTGGGAGGGCTCATCCTCGAGAAGCTGGGTTCCGTTCCCAAGGGCGGCGAGTCGGTCGAAATCGAGGGCTACCGGCTGACCGTGGTCGACGTCGAGCGTAACCGCGTCTCGAAGGTGAAGATCGAAAAAGCCTGAGTACACGGTATGCTTCGCCGGTTAACCGCCCCGGCGCGTTCGTGGCCCGAGGCCAGGCTCCGCGCTCGAACAACCGCAGCGCCTCCCTTCACCAGAATTTGAGGATCCCCTCTTGAACTCATCACTCCTTCGCGGGCTGGCCCTTGCCGCCTGCGCGCTTTCGGTGGTCGCCTGCAACAAGCCAGGCCCGGCTCCTGCCGCTTCCGCGTCGCCCGCCCCCACGGGTGTCGCCGCGATGACCGACGACCAGAAGACTCTCTACACCATGGGCTTCATCGCGGGTGGGAACTTCGCCCAGTTCAAACTCTCCCTTGAGGAGTTCGCGGTGTTCCAGAAGGGCCTCGAAGCCGCGAGCCTTGGCAAGAAGGCCGAGCTCGACCTCGCCGCCTTCCAGCCTCGCATCGAGCCGTTCCTCCAGGCGAAGGTCGCGCAGGCCCGCGTCGCGAACGTGGGCGTCGCCCAGGCCCGCAAAACCGCGGACGCCGCCTTCGTCACCAAGGCCGCCGCCGAACCGGGCGCGATCAAGCTCGAATCCGGCGCGGTGGTCCAGACCCTCACCCCGGGCAAAGGGGATTCGCCCAAGCCCACCAGCACGGTCAAGGTCCATTATGAGGGCAAGCTCACCGACGGCTCGGTGTTCGACAGCTCCATAAAGCGCGGCCAGCCCGTCGAGTTTCCCCTGAACGGCGTCATCCCGTGCTGGACCCAGGGTGTCGCGAAGATGAAACTGGGCGAAAAGGCGCGTCTCACCTGCCCCTCCGACACCGCCTACGGCGATCAGGGCCAGGGCCCGATTCCGCCCGGCGCCACGCTCATCTTCGAAGTGGAACTCCTCAGCATCAAGTAGTCGTAAAGGAGACCCCGTGAAGATCCACGAATATCAGGGCAAGGCCGTCCTTAGAAAGTTCGGCGTCAAGGTGCCGGATGGCGAACCGGCTTTCACCCCCGAAGAGGCGGTGTCGATCGGCAACCGGCTGGGCTATCCGTGCGTGGTGAAGGCGCAGATCCACGCGGGCGGCCGCGGCAAGGGCGGCGGGGTCAAGCTCGCAAAGAACCGCGACGAGGTCAAGGACATCGCCGGGAAAATGCTCGGAATGACCCTGGTCACGCACCAGACCGGCCCCGAGGGCCGGCTGGTCAAGCGGGTTCTGATCGAGCAGGGTATGAACCTCGAGGGTGCTCGCGAGATGTATCTCGCGGTGGTGATGGATCGGGACTCGCAGCGTCCCGTGGTCATGGCCTCTTCCGAGGGCGGCGTCGACATCGAGGAGACCGCGGCCAAGAATCCCAAGGCGATCCTGAAGCAGTATGTGGACCCTTCGGTCGGCTTCCAGGCTTTCCAGGCCCGGCAGATCGCCTTCGGGCTCGGGCTGCCCAACGCGGTGGTGGGGCAGGCGGTGCAGTTCATCCGCGCCCTCTACGAGGCCTTCGAAAAGACCGACTCGTCGCTGCTCGAAATCAATCCGTGGATGCTCACCGCCGACGGCGTTTTGTACGCGCTCGACGCGAAGATCAACTTCGACGACAACGCGCTCGACCGTCATCCCGACCTGCGCGCCTATCGCGATCTCGATGAAGAGGAGCCGCTCGAGGTCGAAGCCAGCAAGCACTCGCTCAACTACATCAAGCTGCCCGGCGGCAACGTCGGCTGCATGGTGAACGGGGCGGGACTCGCCATGGCCACCATGGACATCATCAAGCTCGCGGGCGGTTCGCCCGCGAACTTCCTCGACGTGGGCGGCGGCGCCAACGCCGATCAGATCAAGAACGCTTTTCGCATCCTCATGGCCGACAAGGACGTGAAGGCCGTCTTCATCAACATTTTCGGGGGCATCCTGCGTTGCGACGTTCTCGCCGAGGGCGTCATCGCCGCGGTGAAAGACCTCGGCGTGAAGATTCCCATCGTGGTGCGCATGAAGGGCAACAAGGAAGAACTCGGCAAGCAGATGCTGCTCAACTCCGGCCTCGCGTTCCAGACCGCCGACAACATGATGGTCGCGGCGAAGAAAGTGGTCGCCTCCGTCTCGGGCGCGCCCGCCAAGGCGAAACCCGTCTCGAAAGCCAAGGGCCTTGCGAAAGGAGGCCGCAAGTGAGCGTTCTCGTTGACCGGAATACACGCGTCGTCGTCCAGGGCATGGGCAAGCATGGGACGTTCCATGCCATGTCCTGCCGCGAATACGGCACCAACATCGTGGGCGGCATCACTCCCGGCAAGGGAGGGACCACCATCGAGGGCTTCCCGATGTTCAACACCGTGCAGGAAGCGGTGAGGAAGACCGGGGCCAATTGCTCGCTGATCTTCGTGCCGCCTCCGGGCGCCGCGGACGCGATCATGGAGGCGGCGGACGCCGATCTCGATCTCGCGGTCTGCATCACCGAGGGCGTTCCCGTCCTCGACATGATGCGCGCGTCCACGTTCCTCAAGGGCAGGAAGACCCGGCTCATCGGCCCGAACTGCCCCGGCATCATTTCGCCGGGGGAGAAGTGCAAGATCGGGATCATGCCCGGCCACATTCACATGAGCGGTTCGGTGGGGGTGGTGAGCCGCAGCGGCACCCTCACCTATGAAGCGGTCGGCCAGCTGACCGCCCTCGGCATCGGGCAGTCGACCTGCATCGGCATCGGCGGCGATCCCATCATCGGAACCACCCACAAGATGGCGCTCGAACTCTTCAACAAGGACAAGGCCACCAGAGCGATCGTCATGATCGGCGAGATCGGCGGGTCCGCGGAAGAAGATGCGGCGGCCTACATCAAGGCGTATGTGAAGAAGCCGGTGATCGGCTTCATCGCCGGACAGACCGCACCCGAAGGCCGCCGCATGGGCCACGCGGGCGCGATTATTTCTGGCGGCAAAGGAACCGCCGAAGAGAAGATGAAGGCCATGCGGGCGGCCGGCATCCACGTGGTCAAGTCGCCCGCGGACATGGGCGCCATGGTCGCGAAGGTTCTGGGGAAGAAGAAGTAATTCAAGTCTGAAAGGCAGGACATGGAGAAGACGTTTTCGATCATCAAGCCGGACGCGGTGAAAGCCGGCAACGCCGGCGCGATCCTTTCGCGCATTGAGAAGGCGGGCTTCCGCATCGTGGGTCTGCGCATGCGCAACCTCACCACCAGGGAAGCCGAGGGCTTCTACCATGTTCACAAGGCGCGCCCCTTCTTCGGCGAGCTGGTGGCCTTCATGTCTTCCGGTCCGTGCATCACCATGGTTCTCGAGCGTGACCAGGCGATTCTCGGCCTGCGCGACCTGATGGGCGCGACCAACCCGGCGAACGCCGTCGCCGGAACCATCCGCAAGGACTTCGCCGCCTCGATCGAGGCGAATGCGATCCACGGTTCGGATGCTCCGGAGACCGCGGCGTTCGAGATCTCGTACTTCTTCCCGGGCATCGAGCTCTAAGCGGCCCTGGCGTCGCCTCAGAGGGCGTCCGAGGAGTCCGCGCTCAAGCGAGTCTTTGGCCGCTAGGGGCCGATCAGGAGAAATTCATGTCCGTCAAATCCGACAAGTGGATCCGTCGCATGGCCCAAGAGCACAGGATGATCGAACCCTTCTCCGAGAAGCAGGTGGCGGAAGGTCTGATCTCCTACGGCCTCTCGTCGTACGGCTACGACATACGGATCGCCGACGAGTTCAAGATCTTCACCAACATCCATTCGGCCATCGTGGATCCGAAGAACTTCGATCCCCGCTCCTTCATGGACGTGAAGGCGGACGTCTGCATCATTCCGCCCAACTCCTTTGCACTCGCCCGGACGATCGAGTACTTCAGGATCCCCCGCGAGGTCATCACCGTGTGCGTGGGGAAGTCGACCTACGCGCGCTGCGGCATCATCGTGAACGTAACCCCGTTCGAACCGGAGTGGGAGGGCATCGTCACCCTCGAGGTCTCGAACACCACACCGCTCCCCGCGAAGATCTACGCGGGGGAGGGCATCGCCCAGGTGCTCTTTTTCGAGGGCGACGAGATGTGCGAGACGAGCTATGCGGATCGCAAAGGCAAGTACCAGTCGCAGCAGGGACTGACGCTTCCCCGGATGTAATCACCATCGCGTGATGCCCCGCCCCATTCGAAGCACCGTGCTCGGCCTCGTCGCCTTCCTGATGGTGCTGGGATGGCAGGCCGGAGCTTTCGCCCTGGAGAACGCGGGTGAACGGTGGCCGGGTTCCACCTTCACCCCGCGAGTGGAGGCCCTGCTCTCGGTTTGCGCGACCGCGGCCGGCGACGGGCCGTTCGCGGTCACGACCATCGGAAGCGGGGCTTACTCCCTTGCGACCACCCTGATCGGCGATGTCGGCCACGCCGGGCTCGTTGACCTGATTTGCCGTACCCGCGGTCGGAACATGGGCCGGCGGGGCCTCGGCTGGATCGTGCTCGTCATACTGGTCGCCTGTCCTCTCGTGACCTATTGGGCGGCGGAGTCCAATCTGCGCCTCGCCCTCACGGGCACGCTCCTGGTGCGCGAGTTGTCGATCGGGTCCTACCGGAACGTGGACACGGTGGCGCTCTTCGGGGCGCTGGTCATACTGGCTGTCGGGATCGCCGTCCTCGCGGCAGGCGGCCGAGGCCTTTGGGGCGCGATCCTGGCAGGCGTGCTCGGGAGCATGCTCTTCGCCGAGCGTTCAGTCTTCGCCTACTTCAGTGTCTGCGCCGCCCTGGCTTCCGCGGCCGGTGTGAAGGCATGGCGGAAACCGCTTCTCGCCTTCCTGGTGACGCTCGTTGCCTTCGTGCTGGCGTGGAATCGGGTGGTCGAGGTCCGCGCTCGAACCCCGGGGGTGATCGAGAAGGCGGCCCTGACCTCTCACAATACCTGGGGGTACCTGGTCACCGGCCTCGGATTTTCCGAGAATCCATGGGGGATTCGCGGCTCGGACCCGGCGGTCGTCGAGTTCCTCGCGCGCTTCGCCGGTGGCCCCCCGTTGAGCATGGAACATCCCGAGAGCGAGACAAGGGCGAGACATTTCATGCTCCACGTGGTGCGCGAGGAGCCGGTGAAGCTGCTTGCCGTCTACGCCGGCCGCGTTCCCACGGTGCTTGCTCTGTTCTTCTCGCTCGGATGGTGGGGGGTGGCGGCGGTCCTGGCTCTTCTGCCCCTCGCGTGGCGCCGGGCGTCGGAGGGCGAGCGTCGCGGACTTGCTGCTGCCGGCTCGGTCTGTCTGTGCCTGTGCGGGCAGGCCATCGTGCTCGATCCACGCCCCCTCTTCGCGAACCCGCTCCTGCTTGTGAGCTCCCTTCTGCAGCTCACAGTTCTCCTGCAGGTGGTGAGGGCCGGGCTCGCCGCGCGAGCCGCCCGTCGTCCCCTTGAGGCATGATGGCGCCCATGGTCCACGAAACCGTCGTCATGGAAGGGCATCTGATCGATTCGGACGTCCTGCGCCGCGCGTTCAACGCCATCGTTGAGGAAGGCGGCGCCTTCGAGATCCTCGAGTTCAAGGTCGGCCGCACCAACGACGACCCCACCCGCGCCGTTCTCGACGTCAAAGCGAAGGACGCGGCCGGTCTCGACCGGGTTCTCCAGCACCTGTCCTACTTCGGCGCGGCCACTCAGACTGGGGACGCAATGTGGGCGCCCTCGGAGGCGGACGGCATCCTGCCCGACGACTTCTACGCCACCACGAACTTTGACACCCTGGTGCGCATCGAGGGGCGATGGGTGCTGGTGGCCAGTCAGAAGATGGACTGTGCCCTGGTTCGGCGCGAGGGTCAACCCACCTGCGTGAAGCAGCGTCTGGTGCTGAAGGGCGAACTCGTGGCCCTGCGCGGCCTCGGCATCCGGGTGAAGCCACCCGAGCGCAGCCGCGACTATTCGATGTTCGGCTTCATGTCGAACGACATCTCCGCCGAGATCAACAAGGGCATCGCCATCTCCAGCGCCGCGCGGGAGATGAAGCGCACGCGCGCCACCGCCGAGAAGATCGTCGTGGTCGCGGGCCCCGCGGTCGTGCATTCCGGCGGCGACAGCGCGCTCGGGCGCCTGGTTCGCGATGGCTGGGTCGATGTGCTTCTCTCCGGCAACGCCTTCGCGACGCATGATCTCGAAAAGGCCATCGTGGGCACGAGTCTCGGGGTCTGTCAGATGAGCGGCCGCGCGGTGGAGGGGGGCAGTCGGAATCACCTCTTCGCCATCAACGCCGTGAACCGCGCGGGCGGCATCCGCCCCGCCATCGAGCAGGGCGTGGTGAAGTCGGGGGTTATGTTCGAGGCGGTGAAGCGTGGCATTCCCTTCGTGCTCGCGGGCTCGATCCGCGACGATGGTCCTCTCAAGGACGTCATCACCGACATCCGCGACGCGCAGATGGCCTATGCGAAAGCACTCGAGGGTGCCGGCGTCTGCCTCATGCTCGCCTCCGCCCTCCATGCCATCGCGGTGGGGAACCTGCTGCCGGTGGCCGTGCGCACGGTGTGCGTCGACATGACCGAGTCCGTGCCGGTCAAGCTCGGCAATCGCGGCACCATGCAGGCCATCGGCCTGGTCACCGACGTGGGCTACTTCCTCGAGCGTCTGGAGACCGAGCTCAAGACGGCCTGACTCGCCCTTGCCTCGGCGGAGGCGCTACGTGCGAGTGCGGTAGAAGCGGATCAGGTCCATGCTTTCGGGTGCTTTCAGTCCGAGCTGGCGGAGCATGGTGGTGAGCTGGCCGCGGTGGTAGCTGCCGTGGTTCACCACGTGCTGGAGCATGTGCCAGAACACGGACGAGCCGGCATCGCCGGTCAGCATCTTGTAGTGAAACGTCTGCTCGACGCCGTTCTCACCGAGACTCTCGAGAAAGCCGCGAACGTCGGCCTCGGTCTTCTGCCAGAGCCGGCGCACCGTGGCCACATCGGGGAAGGTCTCGCGGGGGAGTTGAGAGGCGGGGGACTGGCCGATCCAGCGCTGGTGCCACGCCCACTCCGCCGAGTACACGTGCCCTAAGGTGTCCTGGACCGACGTGAAACTCGAGCCCATCTCCTTCGTGAACTGCTCGTGAGTCAGCGGCTCGAGTGCGTTGAGCATCCGATCGCGGGCCCAGTAGTGGTAATCGAGAAGTGTGCTCAGGTCCTGGATGTTCACGAGATCTCCTTGATGGTGATTTAGTCTACGTAAAGGAGGTCTTCCACGTGCCGGCGAAGAAGAAACAAACCGACCGACCCCTGACCGGCGCCCTCCTCATCAAGGAGACTTGCCGGCGGATTCGCGTGGCCAGGAGCTACTGGGACGCGCATAACAACCGCGCCTGTCGCGGCGAGCGCGAAAAGGCCCTGGCCTTGTATGAAACCCTCAGCCCCGCTGATCGCGAGAAGGTCCCGCAGGAACTGAGGGTCTGGCTCCGCTACCGCAGCGAAAAGTACTTCGGCGCCAACCGCACCCCGCCGAGCCGCGGCTAGCGCCGCGGAAAGTACCGTCATTGCGAGGTCCCCCGGCCGTTTCGTAGTGGGCCGAAGCAACCCCGTCCAACCACTACCAACCCGCGGCCGACGCCCTACTTCACCCGCGTCCCGCTCGGCACATCCCTCTCGAACCCCGCGAGCACCGCCTTGCCGTCCACGGTCGCCGCGAGCAACATCCCATGCGACTCAACCCCCATGAGCTTCGCGGGCTTGAGATTCGCGATGACGATGATGGTGCGGCCCACGAGTTGTTCGGGCTCATACGCCTCCGCGATCCCCGACACGATCTGCCGCGGCACGCCGCCGATGTCGAGTTGGAGCTTGAGCAGCTTCTTGGAGCCTTTGATCTTCTCGGCGGCGGTGACCTTTGCGACGCGAAGGTCGAGGGCGCTGAAGGCTTCTAGGCCGACGAGTTCCGGTTCGGTGGGGACGGCCGCGGGGGTGGTAGTGGGGGGAGGGGGTTGCTTCGGCCCGCCGTCAACGGAGATGGGGCCTCGCAATGACGGTACGTTCTCCTCCGGCCTCGCAATAACGGTACCGGAGGGTGCGGGTGCGGCGGGGGACAGCGGCGGGGGCGCAGCCGTGGCGGGGGGATTTGTTTCGGCGTTCACGGCGTGCGGCTTCTCCTCGGCGGCGGGAACCGCCTTCTTGAGTTCGATGCGGGGGAAGAGGGGAGTGATGGGCCCGAGCCGCTGGCCGGGGGCGAGAAGGCCCCATGCGGCGGAGGCGCGCGCGGGGGAGTCCTTCGGAATTCCGAGCATGTCGAGGACCTTGCTCGCTGACGACGGGATGACCGGCGAGGCGAGCAGCGCGAGAACTCTTACTCGCTCGGCGAGGCGATAGAGGAACGCGTTCAATTCAGCCGCGCGGCCGGGGTCCTTGGCGGCGTTCCAGGGTGCGGTCTGCACGATCCACTGATTCGCGTCGCTGATGTAGCCCCAGATCTCGGTGAGGGCGGCTGAGATATTCAAGGCCTCGTAGGAGGCGAAGACGCTCTCGGCGTTGACCCGCAGCTCCCCCCCTTCCTCGACCTTCGCCGGGACCTTCCCCTCGCAGTACTTCGAGATCATGGTGAGCGAGCGAGACACGAGGTTTCCGAAGTCATTCGCGAGGTCGGAGTTGTAGCGCTGAGCGAGGCCCGATTCCGAGAAGTCCCAGTCCTGGCCGAACGACGTCTCGCGCAGGAAGTAGTAGCGCACCGCGTCGACGCCATACTGATCCGCCAGCACCTTCGTGTCGATGATGTTGCCGGTGCTCTTCGAGAGCTTCTTCCCATCCTTGGTCATCCAGCCGTGAGCGAAGACCCGCGAAGGGGGATGGAGACCGGCGGCGATGAGCAGGCCCGGCCAGTAGAGACAATGGAACCGGATGATCTCCTTGCCGATGATGTGCATCCGCTCGGCGTCCTTGCCCCAGAACTTCAGGTACTCCGGCGCGTCGTCGGCGTAGCCGAGGGCGGTGATGTAGTTCGAGAGCGCCTCGACCCACACGTAGAACACGTGCGATGGATCGTCGGGAATGGGAATGCCCCACCTCACCCGGGCGCGGGAGATCGAGAAGTCCTGCAGGCCCTGCTTGACCACGGCCAGCACTTCGTTCTTGCGGGTCTCGGGGGAGATCTTCATCCGGTCGGAGCGGATCAGATCCTCGAG